>QHYQ01000299.1 GCA_003224175.1 Acidobacteriota bacterium | reverse complement strand
TCATGCCGAAAATCCTGCTCATTGAAGACAACGAAATGAACCGAGACATGCTCTCCCGAAGACTGCAGCGGAGAGGCTATCGCGTGATCACCGCTCAAGATGGTGAACAGGGCCACCTACTGGCGAGTTCCGAAAGCCCCGATCTGATTCTGATGGACATCAGTCTTCCCGCCATGGACGGCTGGGAATTAACGCGCCGGCTTAAAGCGAGCGACCATACACGGCATATTCCCATCATTGTGCTGACAGCCCACGCCCTGGTGACGGACCGGGCGAAAGCCTTCGAGGCGGGCTGCGACGATTATGACACCAAGCCCATCGAGTTTGAGCGGTTGAGCGAAAAAATTGAAAGCTTGCTTGCCGAGAAGAAACCCTCATGAACTCGCGTCCCAGCCGTTTGCTTATCGTTGACGACAACGAAATGAATCGAGACATGCTAGCCCGCCGGCTGGCCCGCAAAGGCTATGTTATCGGGCTCACAGACAGCGCGAGGGAATTGCTGCCGCGAGTCAAACAGGACGGCATTGACCTGGTACTGCTGGATATCGAAATGCCGGACGTGACAGGCTTGGACGCCCTGCAAACCCTGCGCGAATCCTATTCTCCGATTGAGTTGCCGATCATTATGGTCACGGCAAAAAATCAGAGCGACGACATCGTCAAAGCTTTGGACATGGGAGCAAACGATTATCTGACCAAGCCCATCGACTTCCCTGTGGCCTTGGCGCGAATCGGCACGCAGTTGTCCCATAAAAAGGCGCAGGAAGCATTGAGAGAAAGCGAGGAGCGCTATGCGCTGGCCGCTCGGGGCGCCAATGACGGTCTTTGGGATTGGAACCTTGTGACCGGCGCGGTGTATTTCTCTCCGCGTTGGAAAGCCATGCTGGGTTTTCTGGAAGACGAAATAGAGGATCGGCTGGGGGAATGGCTCGACCGCATTCACGACGCGGACCGGGAGCGCGTCAAGGAAGAAATTGCCGCCCATCAAAGGGGCTTAACGCCGCACTTTGAAAGCGAGCATCGCTTGCTCCACAAGGACGGGAGCTTTCGGTGGATGCTCAGCAGGGGACTTGCCGTTCACGATGCCACGGGAAAAGCATTGCGCATGGCGGGATCCCAGACCGATATCACCGAGCGAAAAGTATCCGATCCGCTGACGGGCTTGCCTAATCGGCTTCTGTTCATTGACCGCCTCGGACGTCTGATCAAACACTCGAAACGCCGCAAAGACCATCTCTTCGCCGTGCTTTTCTTGGACCTTGACGGCTTCAAGATGATCAATGATAGCCTTGGCCATCTGGTGGGAGATCAACTCCTGGTCGGGGTGGCCACCCGATTGGAGAAGTGTTTGCGTTCGTCCGATACCGTGGCACGCCTGGGAGAAACATTTACGGTCGCGAGGCTCGGGGGAGACGAATTCACGATCTTACTCGACGATATCAAGGAGCCGGACGATGCCAATCGGGCCGCAGAGCGCCTGATGAAAGCATTGGCGCCACCTTTCGTCCTGGCCGGCAAAGAAGTATTCACCTCGATCAGCATCGGCATCGCTTTGAGCAATACTGCGTACGAGGAGCCGGAAGACATGTTGCGCGACGCCGATACTGCCATGTACCGGGCCAAGTCGCTAGGCAAAGCCCGTTATGAAATCTTCGATGCGGATATGCGCGCCAGCGTAATGGCGCGCCTGCAATTAGAGACGGACTTGCGCCGCGCCTTGGAGCGAGACGAATTTCGGAATGTCTACCAACCGATTGTCGCTCTTGATTCCGGACGCATTGTTGGATTCGAGGCTCTGTTGCGCTGGCAGCATCCGACCAGAGGAATGCTCGGACCAGAAGAATTCATCTTCGTTGCCGAAGAGACGGGACTGATTCGGGAACTGGGCTGGTGGAGTTTGCGCGAAGCCTGCCAGCAAATGAGCAAATGGAGGGCCAGCTCTGAAGCCTGTCTTGATTTGACCATTAGCGTCAACCTTTCCGCTAAACAGCTTTTGCAGCAGCATCTGGTTGATGAGATGAGCAAATTACTGCGTGAAACGACCCTGCCTCCAGAATCCTTAAAGCTCGAAATTACCGAGAGCGCCGTCATGGCGGACCCCGCAGCCGCCGCGGAAATGTTGCAGCAGCAGTGCAAGTATGCACAAGGATTCTACTTCTCTAAACCACTGGCACCCGAGGATGTGCCGCCGCTGTTGTCAGAAGACCCCACCTGGGAAATGCAAAAACAATCGCAGTAGAGCGGCTCGCTTCCTGCGCCCCCCAACGCATCTTGGCTTCGTGTGGCATTCCGAAATACCCTTCCGATGATAGACTGAACCCGGAGGTCACCTACGCCATGGTGGCATGGCTCTTGGTGCTGCACATTCTTGGGTTCACCCTGTGGATTTGTGGCCTGCTCATGACCACTTTCATCTTGCTCCGGCACATAGGCGTAACCGCTCCGGAAGCGCGCGCGAGCCTGGCCGGAATCGAGAAACTGGGCCTTCGGGCCTTGGCCGATCCCGGCGCTTTTCTGGCAATTTTGGTGGGAATCCTGCTGATCATGACCAACCGTTCCTACTATCTCCACGCCCGCTGGCTGCACATCAAGTTCATTTTCGTACTGCTCTTGATCGCCCTGCACGTGATCGTAGGAACAAGGAGCAAGGCGTTCGCGTCGGGGCGTATAACCCTGGACCGGGGATACGTTCGCCTTCTTTCCATCGTGATTGTGTTGGTCTTTATCTCCATCCTGATCGCCACATTGCCGGGCGCAGTTCTCTTGACCCGCTAAGGAATGCACGCCAGGCTGCCCGGTCAAGCAAGTGCAATCGCATCAATCTCGACGCGAACGTCCCGCGGCAGCCGTGCGGCCTGCACGGTTGACCGGGCGGGAAAGTCCTGCCGAAAATACCGCGCGTAGACCTGGTTCATGGACGCAAATTCGTTCATGTCCGCCAGAAAAACGGTCGTGCGCACCACTTTTTCCAGCGAAGAGCCAGCCGCGTCCAAAATCCCTTTCACATTTTCGAGCACCCGCTCGGTCTGCGCCATGATATCGCCCGAAACCACTTCCTGCGTGCGTGGATCGAGAGCGATTTGACCCGATATAAACACAAACCCATTCGCGCGCATCGCTTGCGAGTATGGACCGATGGCCTTGGGACCTAAATCCGTCGTGATCGCGTCTTTCACAGGAACCTCCCGGCGTGGAATTGCCAGCTGCTTTTTGTTGGATCTCTTTCGGCGTCAACGCGCGGCTGCGTGGCGCGCTCGAAACTCCGCGGGAAGACCGGGATGATCGAACCAGGCGTGAAATGCGCCAGCCAGATTTCGCCCTGCCTCGGCTTCAACTGCGGAGCGCAATTCATCGCTGCCTATTTCCTGTCCCGCCATGTCTGTCAGAATGCGACGCACGGCGCTATGGAACTTTTCTTCCCCCGCGATATCTTCGAGCGCGAACAAAAAAAGACCTCCCTTGTACGCCTTGGCCGTCAGTTCCGCGCGGCTGTAACCCACTGCCGGGCCGAATCCCGGCTTCTCGTCGGATGTGGCACCCAAGCCGTCATATGTAGAGATCAGCCGCGCAATTTCCTGCTGGCGAGCGGCGATGCCTCTTCGTGCTTCCGCCGCGTGAAGCGCTGCGAAAAGGGCCATGCCTCCGCCTAAAAGGAGGTCCGCTTCCGGCCGAGGACGCACATGCCAGCCGAACCAGGTTCGTGCGAGCTCATAGTCGGCGAGATCTAAAACGGGATCACTCGCCAAGCCCAGAGCCACAGCCCGGTGATCGAAGAGCACGCCCTCGGGGAACGAGGCGGCGGAGATATTGGGAGTCATCACGACAATAGGGGCGAGTTCTGCCGATGTTTCGACGACGTGGATCGGGAAATGATTTCGGGCGACTGGGCCAAACAAATCCTCATAAGTGCCGACTGTGGCCGAAAGGCGCTGCGCGGCGTTCCGGGCCGACTCTTTGTCGAGCGTTTCGCGCGTCCAGAAAACAACGGCGCCTGGCCCGCTTTCCGCACGCTGTTCCTGGAAACGTCCGGCAACCAGGTACGGCGGGAACTCCACTCGAGGCGTTTCAAAGCGGTGAACTACGAGCTCTCCGCGGCGCTCGCTGCGCTGCTCGCGCCCTGCGGCCAGCACTTGGAAATCCGCTGGCACGCTGACCTCGAGTTGTTCTGTGTGCGCTCTGAGAGAGGCTTGCGCGAATGGACCCAAGGGCGGCTGCCACGCCGGAAAAACATTCGGATCGGCAAGGTAGAAGCCATCTGATGTGGCCCCTATGACTCCACGACCTTCTGGCGCAGGCTCAAGATCATACGCGAACGCAATCTCCTTCTCCTGGCCTTGTAACCACGGCGGATCGAATGGAACACGCAGAGCCGGGCCCGATTGACGGGTCACTTTTTGGCCCAGAACCGCTTTTGCATCAACGCTTACACTTACGTTTTTTGTGCCAAAGGATGGGCCGCCCGGCAGGGCAACGTCCAGGTAGGCCAAACTGCGGTTTCCGATATTTTCGAGTTTGTCGGTGACCCGGATGTGAATATGTGTCGGCTCAATCGAGGTTGCGGATACGGCGACCGAGCGATACGAGTGACTAAAACCCGGTCCCAACGCGACGGCGCAACCCAGTAGCGACGCGGAGATCAACAGGAGAGCAAGCGAGCGCATTCCGGGACACACAACACTAGAATTTTAGCGGCAGGCCCGGGGCACGGTCAAAGAAGATGACGCAAGCGCAGACGAGCGACTCACGAGGAACAACACCGAGAAGCTATCGGCGGCGGCCATGCTGCCGCACAAAGGCATGACCGCCGACGGCGTAATTGTGGCGGGCGATGACCTCGTCGGCCTGCTTGTCGGTGGTGCCTCGATCGAGCACGGCAACGAGCTGTGCATTTGAGAAGCCTGCATCCCGTAATTCTGCAAGACGCGCGCCTCCTAGCACTGGTTCGCCTTTGGCGCGATGCCGCGCCACGTCAAGGACGACATCGTCAGAAAGGCCCGCCAGCCGCATGGCTACGGCTTCGCCTGCAAATGGGTTCAACTGATCCAGGCGGACGAGCTCCATGAGGGAGTCTTCCTTCATTCCAGCGCCAAGCAGCCCGGCAATGGCGTCGCCCTCCGCAAAGACACGATGGCGCGAGCGCGCGATGCTCACCAGCTTTACACAGCCCTGTTCGCTCATTCCCGCCCTGCCTGCGATCAGAATCTGCTGCACCTCGTCATCGTTGACTTGATATTCGTGAAGCTGCTGGAGGCTGTCGGGGTGCATGCCAGCGGCGTCGAGGGAGCTCATATTGGTCTGGCGAACTCTGTTGCAGCCTGTTGCCAATAAAAGCAGCCATGCAGCCAACGTCAACACGGATGCAACTCGCCGCGGATAAACGAATGCTGCATGACGTACCGTTTTCATGAGTTCATTTTAGTTCTTTGCGAAGCCGCCGGTGCCGTGTTGTGCCCGGAGAATCAACGCAGACTGGCCTAAAGAACAGGACTCTGAAGGAACTGTCCGGAAGGGTAACCGCTAAACTTGATAGACGCGCTCGATACCGAACACCCCGGAAATGCGCTTCACGTTCTTGAGTATGCGCTCCAACTGGTTGCGATCGGTAATGTCGACGGTGGCTTCAACGCGCGCTTGCAAATTGTCCGGCCGGCTGTCGAGCACCTGAATGTTGGCTCCTACGCCGCTGATCACGCTGGTAATGTCCGCGAGAAGTCCGGGACGATCCTTGCCGTGCACCACCAGCGTGACGGGATAGGTTCCCTGTCCCACATCGCTCCATTGCACGTTGATGCGGCGCTCGGATTGATAGAGTAGCTTCTGCACGTTGGGGCAAGAGGTGTTATGCACGGCCACTCCGCGGCCTCGCGTGACATAGCCGACGATGGGGTCGCCCGGAATCGGGTTACAGCATTTGGCGCGATAAACCATGAGATTGTCGTGGCCAAGAACCAGGATGGATGGATCTCGGATCCCCAGCAGTCGCTTGACCGACGATACGATCTTGGTAGCCTCCTGCCCGTCCTGCGGCTTTTCCTCGATTGATTGTCCGGTAAGTTTCGCCAAGACCTGCCGGGCGGAATACTTCCCATATCCAATATCTGCGTAAAGGTCTTCCGCCTTGGCGCGACCGTACTCAGAAGCCGCGCGGAGCAGTTCTTCCTGAGAGATTTTCTTCAGGCTTACGCCGGCCTGCCGCGCTTCGCGTTCGATCAGCCGCCGGCCCACTTCCGTGGCTTGCTTGCGTTCGTGGAGGTTGATCCATTGCCGGATTTTGGATCTCGCGCGAGAAGTACGTACGAAGCTTAGCCAATCACGACTCGGACCATGCCCCTTCTGGGTCGCGATCTCAACGACATCGCCATTAGAAAGCGGATGACGTAGCGGCACCATCTGCCCATTCACTTTCGCGCCCAGACATTGGTGGCCAACGTCCGTATGAATGCTATACGCAAAGTCGACAGGGGTCGCCCCGCGGGGCAACGTGAGGACTTTGCCCTTCGGCGTAAAGGTGTAAACCTCCTCGGGATAGAGATCCACTTTGAGCGTGGAAAGAAACTCCGCGGGCTCACGCATCTCGCGAGCCCATTCGATCAACTGGCGCATCCACACCACGCGTTGATCGTCTTCCGAGGGATTCGTGCCATCCTTGTACCGCCAGTGCGCGGCCACGCCTTGTTCCGCAATACGATGCATCTGGTTGGTGCGGATTTGCACTTCAAATGTCTGCCCTCCATGAATGACCGTCGTATGTAACGACTGATAGAGATTCGGGCGGGGCATCGCAATGTAATCCTTGAATCGTCCTGGCACCGGCCGCCAAATCTGATGGACTACCCCAAGAGCAGCGTAGCAGTTGCGCACAGAATCAGTGATGATGCGGACGGCCAGCAGATCGTAAACTTGTTCTAGGCTCCCTTTTTGGCGCTGAACCTTTTGGTGAATCGAGTAGAGCCGCTTGATGCGGCCCTCGAGATCGGCGCTGATGCCGTTCTCGGCCAGGTGCTTGCGAATGGTCTCCTGAACCTCGGCAAGGAATCTTTCAGACTCCTTGCTGCGCTCGGAAACCACCTTTTGCAGCTCCGCGTACGCCGAAGGCTCCAGATAAGCGAAGGCCAGGTCTTCCAGGTCGCCGCGCATTGCACCCATTCCTAGCCGGTGGGCGATGGGCGCATAGATATCGAGCGTCTCCCGGGCAATGCGCTCCTGTTTTTCTGGCGGCAGATAGCCCAAGGTGCGCATGTTGTGCAGCCGGTCAGCCAACTTGACCAGCACCACGCGGACGTCCGTGACCATGGCCAGCAGCATCTTGCGGACGCTCTCTACCTGGCGCACCTCCGGGGAGACCAGGTCCAGGCGACTGATCTTGGTCACTCCTTCCACCAAGCGGGCCGTGTCGGGACCAAACTCAGCCGCGATCTCTGAGAGGGAAATACGCGCGTCTTCCACGACGTCGTGCAAAAGCGCGGCGCAGAGCGTTGTCGTATCGAGTCGCAGTTCGACGAGACTATGGGCTACTTCGAGTGGGTGTGAGAGATAGGGTTCGCCGGACTCGCGCGTTTGCGCCTGATGTTTCTCCGCGGCGAAAGCAAAGGCGCGTCGCAGCGGACCGAGATCCTCGCCCGGACGATTTTGCCGCGCCTGTTCCAGCAACTCGGCAAAGCGCGCCTGCAGGCCGCGTTCGGCCAAGGCAGCCTTGCTGGCAGCCACAATGCGCGGCAGCCGGCCAGATCTATCTGCTGTGGCCATAAAGAGCTATTTTAGGGCCTAACGGCTGGGTGCGCTACACCAGGTTCCAGAGAGACTCGTGATTGGCAAGGCTAAAGAAAAAGGGCGTCCTGGGAAAACCTGGGCGCCCTTCCAAACTACTGTGGGTATATTGATTAGGACTTCGATTCCTTCTCGGCGATTTTTTGCTTGATTTCCTTTACCTTATCGAGCAGATCGTCAGCCTGCTTTTCGATCGAAGCGCGGGTGGCGTTATCGGACATATCGGCTTTCTGGCGCAGAAGCAGGCTCTGGTAGGCGATCGCGTCAGCATAGTCCGGACGAAGCTCCGTGGCCTTCTGCAGCATCGTCAGTCCTTCATCGACAACATTGCCGTACTGCTGGGTGAATTGCTCGCGCACTTTGTCCGGCAGGGGATCGGCTTCCTTGGCCTGCTTCTTCGGATTTTGAATGTTGTAGGCCTGGCGTACCTCGGCATTGCCCCGATAGGCGAGGGTCCAATCGATCACCCCTACCCAGTAATACGGTTCCGGATCATCAGACTTCAGCTCAATGTGCTTCTGGTGGTACTTCTTTGACTCCTGGTATTTGTCCGGGTCAAATGGAGTACCGGCCATGTTGTACAAGATGGAACCAATGCCATCCAGGGCAGAGAGGTTCGTCGCGTCAACCGAAAGGACATCTTGGAATTCACTCACAGCCTGCTGGCCGACGCGTACATTCTCGTCCGAAGGAGCGCCCGGAATGTACTCGGTGGCATAGGCAGTCGCCAAGTACAAGCGCGCATTCAGAAGAGTCGGGTCGAGGTCCTTGGCCTGCTTGAAGTCCTCGATGCTGGCATCGTATTGCCCGTTCTTGAAGGCTGCTACGCCTTTATTCAGGAGATCGCGAGCCTTCAGTTTGTTACACCCAGCGGCGCCAAATAGCGTGACCACCACCGCAACCAAACCAAACACTCTTGCGGCCGTGCTGTGACTGCGGATCATCCGTTGTGCGTTCATGACAAAGCTTCCATCCTGCTCTTTCTGAGATTCTCTCCGCAGAATGAGGGCTTCGCCCTCACTCTCCGCGGCCAGCGGGAACTCTCCAATTTTATTGGCCGGCTTCCAGCTTCGCCGTGATCAGACCCACCTTGTCGATACCGGAGTTGCGCATGACGTCAATCGCTCGCGCCACCTGCGCGAAAACGACCTTGTCATCGCCTTTCACGAACGCCACTTTTTCAGCTCGCAGCTTGAAAATATCGTTTAGGCGAGGTCCCAGGCTGTCCCAGTCGGCATTATCTTCATTGATTTTCAATTGATTGTTATCGAGGACCTGGACGACGATGGTCTTCGCCTCGATATCTGGCTTGTTTTGCTGATTCGGCGCCGGCTGGGGCACCAGAGCTTCCAACCCCTTGGGCGTCAGCGGCGTGATCACCATAAAAATGATCAGCAAGACCAAAAGAATGTCGATCAAAGGAACCACGTTCATTGAGGCGATCGCGCCTTTTTTCGAGCCGACTTCCATTCCCATGTCCGTTCTCCCTGAGCTGCTGCGCTTCCGTTTCCTAAACTCGTTCTTTTCGCGTCAGCCGGCTTAATCGCCGGCGGGCCGTACCGGCGGCGGTGGCGGCGTGCGGCCCTGTTCAGCCTTTTCCGTCAGCAAGCCGACGTTATCCACGCCGGCCGAACGAACCTCATCTACGAGTTTTACCACATCGCCGTACTTGGCGCGGCCGTCACTCTTGATGAAGACCGTTTTGTCCACGCGGTTGGAAATGCGGTCCCGCACCAGCGAAGCGATCTGATCGAGCGGCGTTTTCTGGTTGCCCAGGTAGATAACTCCGTCGCGGGATATGCCGACGATAATCGCATCATCGCGGTCCGCGTTGGGCATGTCCACCGGGTTTGTGACTTTTGCCATGTCGACCGTCATGCCCTTCTGCAACATGGGCGTCACCACCATGAAAATAATCAGCAACACCAGCATGATGTCGGCCATGGGAATAACATTCGGGGCCGCCATTACCGGAGCTGCTTGAACCTTGAAATGCGCCATGGCTTACTTCTTTCCGCTTCGCCGGGTGATGAAGTAGTTGATCAACTCCATCGAGGAATTGTCCATCTCCACGTCGAATGCTTCCACTTTGTTGGTGAAATAGTTGAACGCCCACACCGCGGGCACGGCCACGAGCAGACCCAGCGCCGTGGTGACCAGCGCTTCGGAAATTCCGCCCGCCACCGCCGAAAGTCCGGTGGCCTTTTCTGCTTCGATGCCTTTGAATGCGTTAATAATGCCGATCACAGTCCCGAATAGGCCCACAAACGGAGCGGTCGAGCCGATGGTGGCCAGGCCGCTGAGCCCGCGCTTCATATCCGCGTGCACGATAGCGATCGACCGGTCGAGCCCGCGCTTGGCAGCCTCGACAACTTCCGCCTCCGAGACTTGGGAGGAAGCGGACTGAAATTCCGAAAGGCCGGTCGCCACCACCTTTGCAATGTGGCTCTTCTTGTTGCGCTCTGCGATGGAAATAGCTTCGTCCAACTTGCCTTCCCGAAGCGCCCCGGCCACCTGTTGCACGAATACGCGCGATTGCTTGCGCGCCGCGCTGTACATCAGAGCGCGGTCAATCATTACGCCCAGCGACCACGCCGAGAGGATAAACAGAATGAACACCACCCCTTTGGCGATAAGGCTCATACTGCCCCACATCGAGCGCAAATCCCACGTCCCTGCCTGCAATGCCAGCAGGTTCAGTGCAGATACAGCTACGTTCGCAACCATACGGTTTGCTCCTTTTCATTCGCACACTTTCGACCCGGATCTTATTACGAGCCGACCCCGGCCGGATATTTTTTCAGGGGCCTACTCCAGTTAGCCGCCCGACGATTAGCCGCCCAAGACAAACGTGACGGTGATGGTCGTATCCACTTCCACCGGGTCACCATTCAATTGGGTCGGCTGATACCGCCAGTTTTTCACGGCGTCCAGTGCTGACTGAACCAGAAGCGGGTGACCTGAAATGACCTGTAATTCGCCGACGCGCCCATCCTTATCGATGATGGCGTGGAGAACCACGTTGCCCTGAATGCGGGCCTGCCGCGCGAGCGGCGGATAAACTGGCTGCGGTTGGGCTAGAAGCTTCGCCGCTACGACCTGACCGCCCAGCTTGATCCGTTGCTGCTTCGGAGGCGGCGGGAGCGCGACTGCGGGGCCTGCACCCAGACCACCGAGCAAGCCTTGATCCACTCCTCCGAGCACGCCGGCTCCGGTTATGGGCGCCTCGGGCGGCAATTCAGCTTCCTTAAAGACCGCGACCTCTTTCGGAATCGCTCGCGGCTGCATCAGCTTTCCTTGCTGGATGAGGCGAGCCACAGGCTTTATGACTTTCGGAACCTCCGCCGGAGGCGGAGGAGGAGGCGGCGGAGGCGGAGGCGCAATCAGCAGCGTCGCCATCATCGCCTTCGGCAAAGCCTGGGTATAGATCAGAGGGATCAAAATCAAGACGATCAGCACACAGACTTGAACGACCGTTGAGAGAACGACCGCCCATCCGGTATTCGTCTTTTTCCTCACTGCGCTCGATTCGACCAGATCATCAAACATGTTGTTACCTCCTGCCGGCTGGTGCCAGGCGGCCCTGCGGTTCTCCCATTCGAGTTCTTGAACCGGCTGTTGTCCCGGAAACCGGCACCGCGCCCTGACCCTTCCAGTGGTTCCAGGCGACCACCAGCGGAGCCGCAATGCCGAAGCTTGAATACGTTCCTACCAAAATTCCAACGACCAGTGCAAATGAAAAACTGCGAAGCACCTGGCCACCCATTAAAAACAGTACCAGGACTGTTAGGAATGTAAGTCCACTCGTTAATATCGTCCTTGACAGCGTTTGATTGATGGAGCGATTCACGATCGCCTTGAACGGCTCACGGCGCATCAGCCGCAGGTTCTCCCGGATGCGGTCAAAGATGACAATGGTGTCGTTCATCGAGTAACCCACAAGCGTGAGAAGCGCCGCGATCACGGTTAACGAAATCTCAAAATGCAAAAGCGAAAACAATCCTAAGGTGATGAGCACATCATGGAAGACAGCCAAAACGGCGGCGGCACCGTACACCAATTCAAAGCGAAGTGCAATATAAACTAGCATTCCCGCCAGCGCGTACAAGGTGACATAGACCGCCTGGCGGCGCAGATCGGCGCCGACCTTAGGCCCCACGATCTCCACATTCACCACCGCGAACGGGCCGGCATAAAAGGAATCGCGAAGCGCAGAAACAACCGGTGGCGTCGCGCCAGCCTCTCGAAGACTATCGAGATTCGAGACCACTCCGCGAGCCTGCCGGTCGCGGTAGTCGGTCAACTGCTTCGCCAATTGCTGATACCGCGCGGCGCCGGAGGAACCCGCGGAAAGCGGATCTTTGCGCGTCAGGACATCAGCGAGCGCATCGGGCGTAGCTTCATTAAAGTCCTGCTTGCTTGCTTCGCCGGCACCCAGAGTGGCGTGCAGGGCGTTCAGGATGGCGCCTTTGCCCGCATCGAGTGCCTCGTTGCCTTGTCCCCGCTGCGGAAGATAAATGACTACCTCATTCGCGTTTGGGGCGGCAATGTCGGAGATCTGCTGGATCACGCTGTCACCCAGCCCCTGCTGCACCAGTCCCTGGCGCAATTTGTCAATCGGAGGCGTGCTGGCGAATCGTACATAGACGAGAGTGCCGCCTTTGAAATCGATTCCGTAATCCAGCGTGCCTTTGTGAATCCAGGACGCGGCGCCAATGATGAGCAGCGTCAAAGACAGGCCGACGAAATACTTCGTCTTGCCCATCCAATCGAGGTTGACGTCGTGACGAAAAAACTCCATCCCAAATTGGTCCCTTCAATTAGACACCGCACGGGCCCAGTTAGTGCCCGAAAACGGCTTTAAATACTTAAGGCCGCCTGGCGCTGCATCTTCGCCAGGTGCCAGTCAAAGATTACGCGCGATACGTAGACCGCAGTAAACAGGTTCGCGATCAACCCGATGGTCAAAATTACTCCAGCGATGCCCGGCAATGTGAGCACCGCGCCGAAATAGGCCAGCGCCGCCAGCAGAATCACCAGATTTAGCAGCAGTGCGATTACGGCGTTCACTCCGGAGATTCTGTAATAGAAAACCATAAAAAGGAGCACCACCAAAAGGCTGATGATCGAAGCCTGCACGCCGTGGCGGATCGAATCGGCTCCGAGAGACGGTCCCACGGTGCGTTCCTCTAAATATCGGATCGATGCGGGAAGCGCTCCGGCGCGCAGCACGAGCGCCAAATCGTTGGCTTCCTGCTGGCCGAAGCGGCCTGTGATGCGTCCGGAATCTTCGATCCTGCTCTGAATCACCGGCGCCGACTCAACCTTGCGGTCCAAGACGATGGCCATCGGTCGCCCAACGTTCTGCTCGGTAAAAGGACCGAACCGGCGCGCGGCATCGGTCGAGAGCGTGAAATTCACCTCATATGATCCTGGATTATCCGTGCTGGGTATTGCCGAGGCGTTCCTTGCCCATAGGGCGCGACCACCGGCTCTGTCAATCCAAGCGCATCGATGCGGCGCCGGATGGTGTCCTCGGATTGAGACATGGTCTGAGCTTGAATGGCCGCAACCGTCGACGGCTTGATCGTGAGCAAATAGCCGGATTGTTCTCCGGGAGCCGGCGCCAGGTCCCATTCCCCGAAATTCGAGCTCACCAGATCGCGGAAGGCAGCTGTTCCCTCCGGTGCCAGGTTGTGAACAAGAATCTGCGTGTCACTGACCTTGCGCAGGTCGTCGTAGCGGATGTTCTTATCGCGAAACTGCGTGCCCAGATGGTCGATCGTCTGATCGGTCTGCAGGCTCACGGCTTCGTTCACCTGCACTTGCAAAATCAGATGGGTACCGCCCTGCAGGTCTAAGCCGAGCTTGATGCGCCTGGAGAAATTGTCACGAAGCTGCGCCAAGGAGGTGGGGAATGCGGGCAGTCCTACTAATCCAAAAATGCACAATAAAATAACCAGCGTGACAAAAACGGCTTTCCACCTGAGATTGGAATCCATTGCTTCTCATCCGCGCGAACGTCCGGAGAATTCCCGCCGCTCACGCTCCTAGGTTAACCTTCTTTGCCTTCCGCCTGAATCCCCGTCACCGCGGAACGGGCCACCTTCACCTTCACCTGGTCGGCGATGCGCAGTTGTACCGCATCGCCGTCCAGCGCCACAATCGTCCCGTACAGGCCGCCGCTCGTCACCACTTTATCCCCGGTTTTGAGCTCACTCAACATGGCCTGCGTTTTCTTTTGCCGACGCTGCGCGGGCAGGATGAGCAGCACATAGAAAATCACCATGATGATCGCCAGCGGCAAAAAAGCGATCAGGCCGTTTCCTGCCGGACTTTGGGCGGCGAAGAGAATTGCTGACGCCGCGCCGCTGAACATCATTGCTGCTTCCGCTCCCGGTAGTTTCCCTAATTATTGCAGGATCACGCACAGAAAGGAAATCCTGCCGCTATTTTCCCACGGCAGGACCAAACACCTTTCCGCTCATGCGCGCAGCTTCATGGAACGAGAGGACCGCTACTCCACTACGGATGACCCGCTTCCAGACGCGCCTGAAGCTCGGACGAGAACCGTGAGAGGTTCCCAAATGCGATAGCCTCCCGGATTGCCCGCATGATGTCAAGAAAAAAGTAAAGGTTGTGATGGGTGTTCAGGATGGCGCCCAGGATTTCATTCGCCCGAAACAGATGACAGAGATACGCGCGCGAATAGCGGCGGCAAACCATGCAGCCACAGGTTTCGTCGACCGGGCGCGGATCGTCACTGAATTCGGCATTCTTGATATGCAAAGGCCCCTGGCCCGTGTAGAGATAGCCGTTTCGTGCATTGCGCGTCGGCAGCACACAATCCATCATGTCGATGCCGCAGCGAACGTGATCCACTATCTGCTCCGGCTTGCCTACGCCCATCAGATAGCGCGGCCGCTCCGGCGGCAGCCAGGCGGCCGTCTCTCCGGCGATCTCGCACGATAACTCGTGGGGCTCGCCCACGGCCAGCCCGCCGATGGCGTAGCCCGGAAAACCAAGCGCCACGAGCTCCGCCGCGTTGTCGCGGCGCAGATCTTTGAATGTCCCGCCTTGCACAATGGCAAAAAATACCTGCTGCGGATTCACTCCGCTGGGCGCCGCCGTCTCGATCTCATTTTTCGATCGCCTTGCCCAGGCGAGCGTACGCAGGGCCGCCGAAGCGGCGCGAGCCGGCGTCGCCGGGTACTCGATGCATTCATCGAGCACCATTCCAATATCTGAGCCGAGCGCCCGTTGTACTCCGATGGCTTTCTCGGGCGTGAGCATGTGTTCGGCGCCATCGAGATGGGACTGGAAGCGGACGCCTTCATCGCTGACTCTTCGCAAATCCGCGAGGCTGAAAACTTGATAGCCTCCCGAATCGGTCAAGATGCCGCCCTGCCAAGACATGAACCGGTGCAGCCCGCCCAGGCGACGGATCAGGTCGTGCCCGGGCCGCAAGTAGAGATGGTAGGTGTTCGCAAGCAGCAACGTGACGTGCAAATCTTCGAGCGCCTCCTGGGTCATGGCCTTTACTGTTCCAGCCGTGCCCACGGGCATGAATGCAGGCGTTTCGATCGTTCCGTGCGGCGTCGTCAAGCGGCCCAGACGCGCACCCGATGGATCGATCTTCACGACTTCAAAGCGAAATGCCATACGCGCAGTCTAACAGCCCGGCAACTCGTTTCGAATGCGTGCAGATTTAAGACCGTCTGGTTCAGCAGCAACCAGCTTGGGCCCGAACCGTACCCATACCGATAACACGGTAGCCACTAGCCCGTCGGCCTTTCATTTTTTTTCTTATAATGTCGTGAGGCTCGCATAGCGAGCTCACAGGTATCGCATGACTTCCGCTCAGGTCCCAAAACCTCAGTGGCAATCGCTGTTCTGTAATCGGGGCTTCCCGTTTTACTTCGCCGCCATGTTCGTGTCTCTATTCGGTACAGGAATGAATTTTGCCGGCGTCACACTTTACGTCTTGGCGAAGACTCATTCGACCGTGCAAGTAAGTCTCACCGTGATTCTACTGACGCTCCCTCGGTTACTCGTTCCTCCGTTGGGGGGCGTCCTGACCGATCGCGTGGATCGGCGCTACCTTTCCATCATCTTGGATCTAGGGCGCGCGGCAATTGTCGCGGCCGCCGCTTTGCTCGCTTGGAGGGGCAGGCTCGAACTCTGGCAACTCTACGGTATGGTCCTGTTGCTCGGCGTCGGATTTGCGATTTATTGGTCCTCCAGCCTGGCTTTGCTGCAGGAAGTGATTCCTCCCCCGCAATTGGTCAGCGCCAATTCCGCTGTGCTGATTGCGGTGCAAGGCGGAATGCTGGCGGCCGGCGGCTTGGTCGGGCTCGTTTATGAGCGGGCCGGCCTGGCTGGAATCTTGGCGATCGACGGTGCCACCTATGTCTTGTCGGCGCTCTGTTTCTATCTGCTGCGACGCGGCTATTTACCGCCGCAGATCTCCGCTCCCCCAACTCTATTCAGTACGGTCGATTTCGAGGCTCAGAGCCACACAGTCGCCGATCGCGAGCCGGGTGTGCTGGCTGACCTTCACGAAGGATTAAACTACCTGCGCACTCAACCTAACGTGTTCGCTCTCGGGCTGACCTATTCGTGCATGATGGCGGGCGTAATCAGCGCCAACGTGCTGGTGGTGGCGCTGGCGAATAATCTGCTGCATGTGGGTGCGCGCGGTTACGGCTTCATTGAATCAGGATGGGCATTGGGCGCCGTGATCGGTGGATTCGTGGCCGCTCCTCTTGCGCGAAGGCGCCCCTATCAGGTGCTCGTCACTGCTTTATTCTTGCTCGCCGTGGGGCACGCCCTCTTCCCCTACGCGGGCGCCCTGGCAGTGGCTATCCTGATGAACGCAGTGTTCGGAGGATGCCGCGCGATTGGCGCGGTGCTCACGCAATCGTCAATTCTTGCCTCGGTGCCAAACCGATTGATGGGCCGCACGCAATCGGCGTTCGCATTTATGGCCACGATCTTGCAAATCGTGATGAGTTTCGCGCTCGGCTGGCTCGCCGAACACGCTAGCCTGCAACTTGCTTTCCTGCTTCTCGGCGCGATTTTCGGGGCGGCGCTGCTCGCGGCTTTGCGCGTGCGGACGCTAAGCGCAGTTCCCGCAACCGAACCCACCGCCGCGTAAATTGCTTATGGAGTAGTTATCTTAGAGGACTAGAGGTATTCCCGCGAAGAGCCTTCCAGAAATGCCCGCAACTTCCGCGAACGCGAAGGATGGCGCAGTTTGCGCAGGGCCTTGGCCTCGATCTGGCGGATGCGTTCGCGCGTGACTGCGAACGACTGGCCCACTTCTTCCAAGGTGTGCTCGGAGCCGTCGTCCAAGCCGAAGCGCATCTTGATTACTTTTTCCTCGCGCGGCGTGAGCGTCTTCAAAACCGACGCGGTCTGTTCCTTCAGATTTAGATTAATCACTGCATCTGACGGCGAAACCACGGCTTTATCTTCGATGAAATCGCCCAAATGCGAATCTTCCTCTTCTCCGATGGGAGTCTCGAGTGAGATAGGCTCCTGCGCAATCTTCAGAATCTTGCGCACCTTCGCCACGGGAATGTCCATGCGCTTGGCAATCTCTTCCGAAGTGGGTTCGCGGCCCAGTTCCTGCACCAGTTGCCGCTGCGTGCGGATGAGCTTGTTGATGGTCTCAATCATGTGCACGGGAATGCGGATCGTGCGCGCCTGGTCGGCAATGGCGCGCGTGATCGCCTGGCGAATCCACCACGTCGCGTAGGTCGAAAACTTATAGCCGCGGCGCCACTCGAATTTATCCACCGCCTTCATCAGGCCGATGTTGCCCTCCTGAATCAAGTCCAGGAACTGCAGGCCGCGGTTGGTGTACTTCTTGGCGATGGAGACGACCAGCCGGAGGTTGGCCTCGATGAGCTCTTTCTTGGCCTGCTCGGCCTCCATTTCGCCGCGAACGATAATCTGAAGCGTGCGCTTGAGTTCGGTCAGACCGACTTCGCTGGCATCGGAAATCTCTTTGAGCTCGGTGCGGCGTGTGCGCAATTCCCGCCGCGCCTCGGCCGCGGTATCGCCCTTGGAGACGTCGGCTCGGCGCTCCAGCTTCCCTGCCTCGCGCTCGAGCGACTGCAGCCGCTCCACCGTGTGGCGCATCTTGTCGATCAAGCGCTTGCGCTCGAAAGGATTGAATTCGATCGAGCGTGCCAGCCGAGACATCTCGATGCGCGTGCGCGAAATGGCGTATCGCGCGTGCACATGGGAACGCTTCTTTGCCTTGGGGATTCGCTCCAGCTTGGCCGCTTGCTTCAGCGCCACGTCGTAGAGGCTGGCGATCTTGTCCAGAATCTTGAGGGTCTGCCGAGTCTTATTCTCAATCTTCTCTTCGGTCAGCTCCTCGTCGTCAAACACCACAATTTCTTTGATCGAGCGCGTGCCGTTGCGCAGATCCTCGGCGATAGCGATCAATTCCTTGATTACGATAGGCGAGCGCGTGATGGTCTTCAAAACAAGGAGCTGCCCTCGCTCGATGCGCTTGGCTATGGCCACTTCGCCTTCGCGCGTGAGCAGCGGAACGGTGCCCATCTCCCGCAGATACATGCGCACCGGGTCGTTGGTTTTTTCCAGGAGTCCGGGAGTCAGATCGAGTTCGACTTCTTCGCTTCCGGCAGCCTCCTCTTTGGGTTCTCCTTCGATGGGCTCGGCGACCTCTAACGCCGCGCGCGCGGCCTTGGCCGCGGCCACATCTTCGTAAATATCGATACCATATCGCTCGAAGGTGGAGAGCAGGTCGTCGATCTCTTCCGAGGAGTGAACTTCTGCCGGCAGGATATCGTTGACTTCGTCGTACAGCAGGTAGCCACGCTCCTTGCCCATATTGATGAGTTGGCGTACCTGATCGTATTTTTCTTCTAGCGCCAGAGCCAAGAGATTCCTCCGTGCGTCCGCAAGAGGTCAGGCTTAGGACCGCCAGTTAGCGCCAGGGGCGCACTTAGGTCCGCTGAGAATAAATGTTGAACACTCACTTGTGAGGCAAAACACACGCTCTGCTGCTTCTGCCGCTCGTTCCCCGCTTCCGAGGAGCCTACCCTGTACACCCTATTTGGATGCGCGGGGTACTCTAGCCGTTACCTGTTAAACCGTATCACGTTACACACCGCAGATCACGGCGTCAAATGGATTCATTGCGCAAAATTGCAAGATGATCCGCGAACCATTCCGTCACGGCGCCGTGCTCGCCAGGCGCCGCCGCAACTCCAATTTGCGCGCCTGGAGCGCGCGTAATTCCTCCCCATCCCCTCCCGCGGCTGATCCCGCGCAGGCCTCGATCTGCTGTTGCACAGAGGCCAGTTCTTCCTCCGATTTGCGGCGCCGCAGCACCTCGAGGCAGCTTTCCGCCTCTTCCCAGCTCGCCTCCGCTCCGCTCTCGAAGGCAATTTCGAAGAGCAGCCGCCGATCATATTCCTCGAGTTTCGGCGCGACGCTGGTCGCGTCCGGCGTCGCTCCGGCGGCGCTCGCTTCGAGCAGGGCGCCCAGAATTCTCTCCGTCTCTAATCCCGAATGAAGTTGATGAGCGCGAATTTCTCGGCCCAATCGTTCACGAAAATCGCTCTCCTCCATCAGCATCTGCACGAGACGCCGCTCCGCCGGCCTGGCCGCCCGGCCCGCGGCTGCCGCCTGAGTCTTTACTTCGCTGCGGCGCTCTGCCGCTGCTCGCCTCAAGGCTTCCCGCAATACCGGCTCCTCCACCCGTAGTTGCTGCGCAATGCGGGACGCCCATTCCGATCGCAACAGCGCGTTGGGAATCCGCTGCACGAAGGGCATAAGAAAATTCATCGCCCGCAGCTTCTGCTCGGCGTTTGCGACGCCCAGTTGGCGGGCCCGGCCGATCAGGTAATCAAGATACGCAGGCGCGCCTTCGAGCAGTTTGCGATAAGCGCCTGCGCCCTCTGTGCGGATGAACGTATCGGGATCCTTGCCGCCGGGCAGCGCCAGGACGCGCACGTCGCAGTTCTGTTCGAGCAGAATCGAAAGCGATCGTTCCGTCGCCGCCTGGCCCGCCGCATCAGGATCGTAATTCACGATAACGCGGCGCGTGAAGCGGCTGATCAGCTTGACCTGAGTTTCCGTGAGGCTTGTGCCGCAGCTGGCCACGACGTTGCCGATTCCCGCCCGAGCGACGGCGATCGTATCCATATAGCCCTCCACGAGAATCGCCGCGTCGGCCGCGCGAATCGCCTCCTTGGCGCGATCCAGGTAATAGAGCACGCTGCTCTTGACGTAGACGGGCGTCTCGGGCGAATTCAAATACTTGGGAAGATCGTCCCCGAGCGCGCGCCCCCCGAATGCGACCACTTTGCCGGATTCATTGGAGATCGGGAAAATAATGCGCCTGCGAAAACGGTCGTGCACACGCCCGCTGGGATCACCGCTTGCCAGTCCGGCCAGCTCTACAAGCTTCTCGGGATATTTTGTCTTCAGGTGTCGCAGGAGCGCGTCGCCGCCCGAAGGCGCATAGCCCAATCCAAAGCGCGCGATCGCGTCAGCATCCAACCCTCGATCGGCGAGGTATCCCCGTGCGGCTTTGCCTTCCGGCGTACTTTCCAGCTGTCGCGCAAAGAATGCCGCTGCCTCGCGATGCAACTCCACGAGCGCGGTGCGTTGCTGTTGTTCGCGCCGTTCTTCGGGCGA
>QHYQ01000298.1 GCA_003224175.1 Acidobacteriota bacterium | reverse complement strand
GTAGCCGCCATATTGCGGACGACACCGCCGCCAGAAGGAATCGTCGTTGACGCGAATGTCTCGGTCTGAGGATCAAAACGCACAATGGTGTTCTTGGGAAGGACGCCGGCCTCGCTATACCAAACCATCCCGTCCGGCGTAACTGTGATTCCGTAAGGACTCGACTGGGGCCCTCCCGGCGAGGGCCACATCTTCACTTCGCCCGTCGCGGGATTGAACCGCCCTAAGCGACCCTGCTCGAAATCAGTGAAATAGATGGTGTCGTCCTTCGCGATAGCGATGCGGCGCGGCCGAGTCCCTTTTTCCGGTAGCCTGTACTCGGTGATCTCCATGGTCTTCGGATCGATCTTCGCCAACTTGTTCGTGCCAAATTCACAAAAAATCGGAACGCCCTTGCTGGTAATCACCATCCCGTAGGGCAACGCGTCTTCCGTCGAGACTCGCTTTAAGTCGATCTTTCCGGTTCGCGGATCGAGCCGTCCAACGAAATTGCCGCCCTGCACCGTGAACCAAAGCAAACCCTGCTGATCAAACACCGGCGTATGCGGATCACTGGCACGCGAGTCCGGCATCTTGTACTCGGTGACATTTCCCGTACGCGGATCAAGCCTGCCAATGAGTCCGGAATAGTTTCCCGTATACCAAACGTTTCCGTCACGATCGAATGCCAGACCATGCGGCCCGGTATTGGGCGACTTCAATGGATACTCGCGCATCATCCCGGTTGCGGGGTCAAGCCTCCCCAATCGGTTGCTTAATTGCCCAGTCCACCAAAGCGAACCATCCGGCGCAACCGCCGGATCGTGCGGGGTCGAATTGGGCGTGGGCACACTCCATTCCCGGATGGTTACATCCAGATCTTTGGCTTTGCTGCCTCCGACTGGCTCCGCC
The DNA here is from genome assembly GCA_003224175.1 of Acidobacteriota bacterium. Classification (GTDB taxonomy): domain Bacteria; phylum Acidobacteriota; class Terriglobia; order Acidiferrales; family UBA7541; genus Palsa-189. The sequence goes on along the minus strand of QHYQ01000298.1, from coordinate 13,000 downwards.
AACAGCCCCGAATACACGAACGCAGCGCAAAAGAACAAAACCGCGCCGCCGGCCAAGAAGTTCTTGGTGTCCATGGCTGCTCCTTTCTCTCACATTTTTCTCTCACGTTTTCGAGCGCATTCAGCCTACACGTTCAAGGTTCGGCACGCCGGACTCCTAGATAATGCCCTGCGCACGAAGCTCCGCAATCCGGTTTGCATCGTACCCCAGAATCTCGCCGTAGACGCGCTGATTATGCTCTCCGAGCTCGGGTGGCGGCTGATCGAATCCGGCGGTGGCCCCCGAAAAACGTATGGGCAATCCCATGGCACAAATTTCGACCATACCGTATTTCGGGTGAATCATCGGGACCGTTTCGTTTCGGGCCACCACCCGGGGGTCATGAACTGCAAGCTTGGGATCACGCACCTCAGCCGCCGGGATCCCCGCGGAGTTCAGTTTAGCGATCGCTTCGGCGGACGTCTCGGAGCTGGTCCACTGCCCGATCAGCGCATCGAGTTCGCGATAGTGACGCACGCGCATGTCACGCGTGCGGAAGCGCTCGTCCCTAACCAAGTCCGCGCGACCCATAACCTCGAAGAGACGATGCGCGAAGTGATCGGTATAGGCGCAAATCGCGAGGTGCCCGTCTATGGCAGGATAAATCCCGAATGGGGCGAGCCTCTGCACGGTCTGGCCGGTGCGGACCGGCTCGCCGCACACTTCCATCGCTTCGTAGGCTTCGCCGGCGATAAAAGCCGTGAGTGCGCCGAGCATGGAGACGTCGACGTGCTGGCCGATGCCGGTTCGTTGGGCCTGATGAAGCGCAGCAAGGACGCCGATGACGCCAAACAAAGCAGCCGTGAGATCGGCGATGGTCAGCCCCACGCGTACTGGAGGATCGTCTTCCCTTCCCGAAACATACATGATGCCGCTCAGCGCCTGGATCACCGTATCCAACGCTTTGGGAGAATCCGGGCCGGCATCGCTTCCGAATCCCGAGATCGAACCATAGACGATGCGAGGGTTTATTCGCTGCATCGCCTCATAGCCGACACCCAATTCATCGAGAGTTCCCGGCGTGAAGTTCTCGACGATCAAATCCGCCTTGCGGGCAAGATCGCCGAAGACCTCGCGGGCGCGGGGGTGCTTGAGATTAAGGGTCACGCCGAGTTTGTTGCGAAGGCGATTGAAAGCGGTCACCGAGATGTCGTCGGCCCTGTCGCGGACGAGCTTGACGCCGCCGAGGCCGAAATACGGCGCGTTATCTCGCGAAGGATCGCCGCCGGCAGGGTTTTCTATTTTGATGACGCGCGCGCCAAGGCCTGCCAGGAGGAGCGTCGCCACCGGTCCCGCCAGGGCTACGGTGAGATCGAGAACGGTAAGATCGTTGAGGGGTGATTCTTGCGGCGCGATTGTGTCCATGATCCCGTCGCAGACTGTCATAGGCTCGGTGAGCAGTCAACGGGCATGAACCTAAGATCAGGCTGCAGAAACATGCGCGGGTGTAGAATGCGGCTCGATCAACTTGGGACTCAGGTCTCTGCCGAAAGCAATGCAATCGGAGTGATTTATCCTATTCATTCTTTGCATGAGGAAAATGGAGCGGGAAGCCTTAAACATGACGGGGGAAGACGATGAAAAAACCTAGGGGGCGTGGTTTGAGAATGACGCGTGGATTCCTCGCATTGACACTAGTGCTTCTGGCCACCACGTTGGCCGGCGGTCAAACCTTTCGTGGCACTGTCCTCGGGACGGTCACCGAGGATCTTCCTCAAATTGAAACCACCAGCAACACGCTCGGAGGAACGCTCACTCAGCAGACCGTAAAGGATCTGCCACTCAATGGGCGGGATTATACGAAGCTGATCTATTTGAATCCCGGCGTGGCAGGCTCGCCGGACCAGATCACGGACTCCCCGGGATCGTTTGGCGAGTTTTCCATGAACGGCGCCCGCGGCCGCTCCAACAATTATCTGCTTGACGGTACGGATATGAATGACGGCTACCGCAACGACCCGGCCATCAATCAGGGTGGAGTGTTCGCCACGCCTTCGGCGATTCTGCCGATCGATGCCGTGAGCGACATGCGCGTACTCTCAAATTTCGAACCGGAGTACGGCCGAAATAGCGGCGCAGTCGTGAATATCGTGACCAAGAGCGGAACGAATCAGTTCCACGGAAGCGCATTCGAATATTTCCGCAATAATGCTTTGGATGCGCGCAATTTCTTTAATACGCCGGACCAGCCAAAGGCACCGTTTCACAATAATCAGTTTGGAGGATCGCTGGGAGGTCCGATCATTAAGGACAAGACGTTCTTTTTCCTGGATTATGAAGGACAGCGAGAAAGGGTCGGCGTGGTGACCCTGGCCTGCGTTCCCGACCCGGCCCAAATCACTCTCGACGACAACGCCATCATTGCGGGAGGCGGCACCCCGAACCCTGTAACTGCCGCCATGCTGAAGTTTTGGCCCAAGCCAAACATCGTGGGAACCTTTGGGAGTCCTTCCTCGACTCCAGGGGCAGGCGAAGACATCGGGTGCCCGAATGGGCCTAACTCTTCCTTGATTACGCCTTCCTATAACAATCTATCCAGCATGATCGCGAAGATCGATCACACCTTTAACCAGAATAACAATGTAACCGGGCGCTATTTCTTCGGGGACAGCACGCAGGCTTTTCCGCTGGCGCTGAGCGCTACGGGCGGGCAACTTCCTGGTTTTGACACCGTGACCCCGACGCGCGTCCAGCTTGTTTCTCTCTCTTACGTGCATGTGTTCTCCCCGACGAAACTCAACGAACTGCGCTACGGCTGGAACCGCTTCGCGGAGGGATTCTTTCCCGAGGATCAGAGCTTTCACCCCAGCTCGATCGGGCTCTGCACGGCGAGCAATGCGCCTGGAACGGCGACCCCTGTTGCCGGGCCAACGTGCTCCGGGTCGGGTGCTGCAGATTCGGGTCTGCCCATCATTCTGGTCTCGTTTACGCCCTCGGGGGCCAGTTCCTTTTTCGCGCAGCCAGGAGCGAACTCCACCGTCCCGCGGCACCGCGTGGACAGTAACAATCAACTCATAGACAGCTTTTCCTCGAAGATCAACAAACACGACGTGAAGTTCGGTTTTGAGTTCCGCCGCACAAGTATCCAGCAATACCTCGACAAGTACTTTCGCGGAAGACTGAAGTTTCCCAGTTTGTCGGACTTTCTCACTGGGACCATTAAAAGCGGTCTCCAATACTCGGGGGATACCATTCGCCACACGTTCGAGAACGATTATGGCTTCTATGTTCAGGATAGCTTCCATCTGACGCCTCGGGTCACCTTGAACTACGGGCTTCGTTGGGATTACTTTGGCGTGATCGCAGAGAAGAATAACCTGTTCAGCAATTTTCTTGTGTCTAGCTTTGATCCAGCGACAGACACAGGAACGGGGACGCAGGCGCAGGTGGGCACGGCCGCCCTTCCTCGCCTATACGAGCCGGACCACAAAAATTTCAGCCCGCGCGCCAGCATCGCCTGGGATGTATTCGGAACCGGGAAGACCGTGCTACGCAGCGGGTTCGGCTTATTCTATGACGCAACTTCGCAGGACATGTTCCTGGGTCATCTGCCCTATCCAGCCTTTTTTGCCCCGGGTCCGGCCTACGCCAACTTTGGGGCAAACCCGATCACGGAGGCTATCGCCGCCAACGGAACAAACGGGACAATCGTCACACCCGGCGCACCCGTTTTTGGCGCGTCCAACTGCAGCAGCGAATGCGATATTTTCGCGGTCGACCGCAATATCAAACCTCCTTACATGGAGAATTACAACTTAAACATCCAGCAGCAGATTACAAACAAAGTGGCGCTGCAGGTGGGTTACGTGGGGTCGCAGGGTCACCGGCTCTGGCGCTTCTTCGACATCAACCAACCGACCGCGCAGGCCATCCACGATGCGCAATGTCCGGGCGCGCTTGGGACCGCGCCCGGGAGCGATTGCAGCTCCACCGCAAGAGCTACAGCTCTTGAGTTCGGCGCGCCGCGTGTCTTTTCTGGCACGCCCCCAGGAACCTTCTATGTCTTCCAGGAGAATTCCACCGGCAAATCCAATTACCACTCGCTCCAGGTCAGCTTGCGGGTAAACGCGTGGCACGGCGTCACATCCTTTGCGAATTTCGTGTGGTCCCGTTCCATGGACAATTCGAGCGACGGTGAGGATTTCGTTCCCAACGCCGCGCAGCCGGCGGATAGCACGAGCACCAACTCGAGGAATGAATACGGTCCATCGAACTTCAACATACCGAAACGCTTCGCCTGGGTTTTTTCCTACTCACTGCCAGCGCTAAGCGGCGGTTGGCAGAAGCTGAAGAACGGCTGGGGCCTCGATAGCAGCGTCACGCTACAGAGCGGCCAGCCCTTCACGCTTAACTATAATGGCGAGGACGATTACAGCGGGAGCGGGGAAGGCTTTGATCGGCCCGATGTAGTAGGGCCGATCGTTTACAACTATCACGACCCGAATAATTTTCTGGATTTGAGCTCCTTTGCCATGCCTTGCACCAATAATGGCACTATATTGGGGTTTTCGACCGACTGCGTGCCCGGGACGCAGCACTTCGGAAACCTCGGGCGTAATGCGCTGCAGGGTCCGCCATTCAAGCAGTGGGATCTCGCGATTTACAAGGACACCAAGATCAGCGAACGGCTGAACCTCCAGCTCCGTGCGGATTTCTTCAATCTTCTGAATCATCCCAACTTCTCGAGCCCGCTTCTACCGTCGTTCATAGCCGATCCTGCTTCCAATGTCAGTACCACTTCCTCCGGGTTCGCCGCGGGTGCTGGGAACCGCGAAGTCGGCAACGGCTTCTACCACATTGTCGCCACAGGTGACGTGGGCATCGGCAACCCGTTCCTTGGAGGAGGCGGCCCACGGGGCATCCAACTCGCGGCTAAGTTTACGTTTTAGCGCGTCCAGTGCAGGCATATGCGAGCGTCAGCCCGTTGAGAAATCGCCCAGTAAGGCTCGCGGCAACTGCGCAGAGCGCGATAGGTGGCGTATAATCCTCGCGGCGCTCTGCACAAAAGCCGCCGGCAGTGTTGTGGTGGAAGCTGTTATTGAACGAAAGTGTGATCGCCGGCTCCGGATTCTTTCTGCCGGACGCACCGGCGTCGTGCTGATCCTCATAGCGTGAACACTTCGGGCGGAAATTTGGAGGGATGCGATGAGAAACCGGTCTGCGATTATCTTTCTTTTGGCGTTTGGTTTGGGGATCGTTTCACTTCCGCTATCTGCACATCACGGAAACGCGGCGTACGACTATGAGAAAACCGTCACGATAAAGGGAATGGTGACGGCATGGATTTTTGCCAATCCCCACAGCTTGATGAAGCTGGACGTAACGGACGACAAGGGTAATGTGCAGCATTGGGTATTGGAAGGGAACGCGGCATCCCTCTCCGATGCAGGTTGGCACAAGACCACGATGAAGCCCGGGGACGCGGTGATCGTTGATGTGATGCCCCCCAAAAATGGCGCCCTAATCGGCCGTATCCGGCGGATTCTGAGGCCTGACGGCACAGTGTTAGCTGATTCGCACTTGCCTTCCACCTTGAACGATGTGGCACCGCCCAAGAGTGCGCCGAAGCCGACCGCCGATTCGAACTCGGATGGATCTCGATAAACGCGCAACAGGATCAGCGAGCCGAGGGATTCCGAAAATGCTAAAGCGACTGGCGATGTTCACAATTGCGGTGATTGCATTGATATGCGTATCCATTCCTTCAGCGGCGCAGACGGCCGCGCCTGGTCAAGCGGCGGGCGATACGAGCGCCGAGAACGATAAATGGAAGACCGAAAAATGGAACACGCCCTCGCCGCCCGAGTCGTACTACGAGAAATTGAAGTCAGCACCCGCTCCAAAACGCAATTTATCGGGGATTTGGGATGCAGGAGGCGTCCCGCAGGGAGTCCAGCCAAACGGCGCGTACGAGTACCCCGATGATCCCGAGCATCTTGGCCACGACGTGCCTTACACGGCTTTGGGGAAGGAAGCGCGCATGAAGAATAAGCCGGGAACGGGAGTCTCGGGGCAATTCCCTGTCGCTGAGGTCAATGATCCAGTGGACTATTGTGACCCGGCGGGAATGCCACGCAGCGATCTTTTCGAACTCAGAGTGATCGAAATTCTTCAGAGTGCAAACCAAGTAGCTATCCTGAACCAGCATAACGACACCTGGCGGATTATCTGGACGGACGGGCGGGACCTGCCTAAGGATCCCGCGCCAAGGTGGAACGGATATGCAGTGGGCAAGTGGGTGGATGACTACACGTTCGTCGCCAACTACATCGGAATGGATCCGAGAACATGGCTGGATAACGTGGGCCGTCCGCACAGCGACGCTCTGCGGATGGAGGAACGGTGGCACCGGGCGAACTCAGACACCCTGGAGCTGACGGTGACGATTGACGACCCGAAGTTTTATACGCAACCTTGGAAAGCTTTGGACAGATTCGTTCTCCACCGGCTGCCCGACGGTTACGATATCAGTGAGTTTATCTGCTCAGCGACGGAAACAGCGGAATATAACCGACTGGTCGGCAAACCCGCCGACCCAGGAGCGGCCGACAGCACAAACAAATAACGAGCGGCAATTGGAAATCGCGCGAGTTGTGAGCACCAAGCTAAGGACGGAAGCCGGGAATCTTTACGCGGATGCGCCATAAATTTTTGGCGCTGACGATGTAAAGCGTCTTGCTATCGGGGTCGCCGAAGGCGAGGTTGGCAAAGCGGATTCCCTCGGGGGCGGGAACTTTGCCCAGCCGCTTGCCATCAGGCGATACGATCCATACGCCGCCGGTCGCTGCCGTGTAGACGTTGCCCTTGCGGTCCACCCTCACGCCATCGGGCCCGCCGAGTCCTTTTTCTCCAGCCAAATCTACTAATACACGGGGATTCTTTTTGACCGTATCGTCTGCTTGAACGTCATAGGCAAAAATTTGCTTTTTGGCCGGGGCGTTCGTCACATACAGCGTTTTTTGATCGGGCGAAAGGGTTATGCCGTTGGGCGGAGCCCCTCCGGGGTCCTCATCCAGAAGCTGCACTTTACCGTCTTTTACGAAGTAGAAAGCGTGGAAGGACAGCTCTTTCAGGGGACTATTTTCGCCTCCCTCCAGGCATCCAGCCGGGCCGTCGGTAAAGTAAACCGCCCCGTCGGATTTGGCGACGATGTCATTGACGCAGCCCAGGTGCTTCCCTTCGTAATGATCGGCCAAGATCGTCCGCGAGCCGTCCTTCTCGAGCCGTTCGACCGCGCGGTCGCCCGTGGCGTCGATCAATACCCGGTGCTGCCGGTCCAAGGTAAGTCCGTTCGAACCGCTGAGGCGTTTCCCGTTCGCATCCGCCTTGCCGACGCGCGAAGCATCTTTGTAACCAGAGTGTTCTTGAAAGACCGACAGCGTTCCATCCGGCGGGCAGCCCGCGCCATAACAAGCGGGCGTCCATTTGTAGATCCGGTTTCCGGGGACATCGCTGAACAGGAGATATCCGCCCTTTGCCTCCGAGAACCACACGGGACCTTCGCCGCCTTCGAAGCCCTCCGCCTTGAGCATTTCAAGTTTGGTATCGGAAGCGAGGATGGCATCGAGCGCCGAATCGAATTTGAAGAAATTGGTTCCTGCCGGCGCTTGGGGGTTGGCGGTATTCGGGGCTGCGTTCGGGGCCTGAGCCCTGGACAAGCCGCACGTCATCGCCAACATCAGGACTGACAGGCACAATACAGTAAACCGTGGTTTGTTCACGTTCATCTCCGACCGGATGTACAAACGGGATATCAGTTTTTAGTCGGGTTACTGGCGGCTCGCGCTCGTCGTTGTCGACTTCACCGAGACCGCCGGCACGGGCTTTCCCGCTTGCCAGACGGCGGACAATTTCTCGGTGTTGCGAATGTCGTCGAGGGGATTTGCGTCGAGGACGATAAATTCCGCCGCTCGGCCGGCTTGCAGAGTTCCAAACTGCTTTGCGCCTCCGAGGATCCCGGCGTTCGTGCCCGTTGCGGCAACGATCGCTTGCATCGGCGTGAGACCCGCCTCGACCATCAGTTGCAGCTCTCGATGCTCCAAGTAGCCCGGAAAACGACCCGGTATTCCGGAATCGGTACCGAAGGCGATTTTTACGCCAGCATCGGAGAGCCTCTTTAGATTTTTCTTAGCCATTTCGAGTCCGGCCCGGTACTTGGCAATATCCGGATCCTGCCGAAACTTCTCCACGGTTTGTGGACTTCGGATCATCGTCAGAGCACCGGGCTCGAGTCCGGACTGAAAGAAGGGATCGTCAATCCACTTCACGTTATCGGCATAAGCAAACAGCGTTTCATCCCGCACAAGCGTGGGGATCAGGAAAACGCCGCGGGCTTTCATGGCCATGATGAGTTCGCTATCGACGGCCTGATCGCGAATGCTGTGGGCGAATCCGTCCAACCCCGCGGCGAGCAGCGATTTGGCGTCAGCCAGATAATATTCGTGCGCAAACACGCGGATATGCTGTTTGTGCGCCTCGTCGATAATCGCCCGGTAAATATCGGGTTTTATTTTGGTGCCGTGGCCCAACCCGTCGTCCACCCACATCTTCAAGTAATCGGGGTGATGGGTGGCGAGTTCGCGGACGTCCGCGCGCGCTTCCTCAGAGTTTTGCGGCCGGTAACGGTGGTCCGCCGGGTTCGATTTGCCGGTGTATTCAAGGAAGCCTCGGCCGGCGGTAAACAGACGCGACCCTCCTATCTTTCCAGCATGCTGATCGGCTCGTATCGAGAAGACCAAATCCTCGTCCTGGCCAAAGGACGCTACCGTGGCCACACCGTAAGAAAGATATTTATTGAGCTGCCTGGCGACGTTCTCCTCGGTGTAGTGCCCGGCCGCGGAATCGGCGCCATTGTTTGATAGCCCCAGGTGGCCGTGGAGATTGACGATTGCGGGGATGATCGTCTTTCCGCTGACGTCCTGAACGACGGCGTCCTTGGGAATCGAGACCGCACCGGCCTTTCCCGCAGCGACAATTTGGCTGCCTGCGATGACGAGCACGGAGTTCTCAATGGGCGGCCGACCTGTTCCATCAATGAGCCGCGCGCCTTTGAGCGCCACCGACCGTCCGTTAGTCTGAACGGGCGCCTGTGCGCCAGCACGGGGGCAAGCCATGCAAACAATCAGCATCACGAGGAACGCAGTTAGGAAAGCAGTGCGGACGGCAAAACGGTATGGGTACTTGGCGGCTTTCATCTTCTCGCCTCCTTTATTACCCGTGGATACTAGTGCAGCGCGGTATTAACGTCAAACCAATAGGCGACGGATGGGGCGGCAAAGACCGTCTGCCGTTCGCTCAAAAATGAAACGACAGGCCGATCACTATATGTTGCGAGCAATTCTTGTCATGGTGATGGTGGCAATCCTTCCCGGGAGGGGATGGTTGGGGCGGAGACGGCGGTGGAGGTTGAGGGGGAGAGGGTGGGGGCGGCTGGGGAGACGGTTGCGAAGGAGGAGGTGGATCGGGAGCCGGCGGGTTACTGGACGAAGCACCGGAATTGGATGAAGCAGAAGTCGGAGGAGTTAAGGAAACAGGCGAGACAGCGGATGAGGTTCCGGCCCGCGCACTCAAGACGGCAGCAGCAACTCCCGCTCCGGCAACCCCGACGCCGATAAGAATCCAGCGTGCATGGCCGTGCTTTTGCAGCGCGGCGGGCAATGTCTCCGTGGAAACCGGCGCGGCGGGAGGGACGGCTTGGGGGCTCATGGGAGATAAATTGCCTTGCGGTGAAATGCTGACGGACTGGCCCCCTCGGATAAAAATGCCCTTACCACCTTGCAGCGGAACGACACCCACGCTGCCACCTAGACAGGTTACGAGGAACGATCCATCTGAAAGCGCTTCAATATTGGAAGTGGACTGCTCGCCTTCCGCGACCGCTACCACGACCGAGCTACCCGCTCGCAAAGTAATGCCTGTTGCTCCGTTCAAAGAATTCATCACTACCTTGCCAAACTTCAGCTCCGCCGCGTATTGAGGTTCCCCCGCAAAGAAAATTTCGGTATTGGGAGAGATTCTGAAAGAACCGCTTGCAGTCAGATTAAACGTCGCGGTTCCGGTTCCGCTGGTCCGAAGGGCGTCACCGGCGAAAATTGTCGATTCGGCCGGCGCCGTCGTGTTATTGACGTCGACTTCGCCCGCCGTAGTCACCGAGCCGAGTGGCTGTCTTTGTTGCTCCTGTGGGAAAGCCGCGCCGCAAGCCAATGCGAAGGATAATAAGGACAGCGCTAACAGCCGCCGGAAAACAAACTTAGCATCGCAAATCCTCGCCGGTGGCTTTAGCCCTCCTTCGAGCATGGCCATTCCCTCCGCATGAGAGCAGATCGTCAAGAACTGAAGAACATCCGATGCGGATTTTTCTCGATCAGATACCGGTTTTCGTGAATCAAATAGATGCAAGCTCGTATGCCCCTGCGGAAGGGGGCATGTTTACGTCGACTTCAAAAATAAGAGCGCACCAAGAGTTGTCGCGAGTGAGCAAAGGACCAAAATAAAGATGAAAGGGCCGGCAACGTGGGCCTGGCAGGAGCCCTACGACGCGGTACTTCTCGAGAGAGATCCGAGTAAGCTGCCTGAACGTCTGGTCATGGCCGAGAAAGCAATCCTTCAGCGCATTCAGGAATTTCCCGATTCCATGAATGAACTTCCCGAGGGTCGAGCGCTGCGGGAAGCGCTCGATTGTTTGTACGCTCTGTGCCCACAAGAGCATCACGCTCCGGGGCAAATAGCGGATGAAGAAAGCTACCGCACGGCGCAGCGAAATTGGATGCGTTTCGCGGCCCCAGTTGGTCTGGTGTTAATCCTGTCACTGGCGACCGGCTGGGTCGTAGCAAGAAAAAACGCCAGGAATGACCCACAGGGAATCGGGGACTTCGAGGAAACAAACCTTTTGGTAAATTCCCGCACGGGCATCATGGGCGATCCCGCGGATCATCCGGCTGCCGAGGCACGTTCTCACCAGTATGATTTCAAGACCCGCCCTGCCCCGGAGGCGTTCGCCGCCAAAGGTCGCGATGCGCCTCTCCAAAACGCACCTTCACAAGAATCTGTGGACGATTCTGCGACGCGCACGAGCGCCAATCCAGCTATTCAGCCGGAACAAGAAGGCCAAAGCACTCCACCGCCTGCGATCGAGGCGCAGAAAAAATCCGACGCTCCCCGGGGGTCTGTTTCAGTCAGCTCCAGCACGTATCCTTCGATTCGCGTACCACCCGAATTAGCAGCGCCATCAGCAGAAAGCTTTCAAATCGGAGAGTCGATCTCGCGGACCGATCCCATCGATCCGGACGAGGCGGAGCGGCAGGGCATCGAAGGCACGGTCAAACTGCACGCCATCGTCGGCAAAGATGGCGCCGTGCAGGACGTCGAAGTGCTGAGCGGACCGTCGTTGCTGTCGCCCGCTGCAGCAAGCGCGGTTCGGCAGTGGCGCTATGAACCGACGCTGCTTGGCGATCAGCCGATCGAAGTTGGCGAAGACGTCACGATCGTCTTTCGGCTTGCAAACACCACGGCGAACTGACAGTCGACCACTAATTTTTCATCAGCCCTTGTAATCGCAGCGCGCCGGCAGTCGTCATCTTGCGCCGTACAAGTTCAGGCTGATACGCCTCTGTTGGCGAAAGGACGTGTGACCTCGCGGCCAAAGAGTTGCACGGACTTCTTTGGCCCATCTATAATGACTTCACTGAAGATTCAGGCGGTCGTGGCGGAACTGGCAGACGCACCAGCTTGAGGGGCTGGCGGTAGCAATACCGTGGTGGTTCGAATCCACTCGACCGCACCATTTGCCATCACCTCGGAAACCCCATCCACGCAAACGTAGAGGCAGAGGGACACGTCCGCGGCTAAATTGAATTAGTGAAAACGATTTTAAGCGATCGCGCTACTTAGCAGGCCCTGGCGGAGGCGCCGCCGGAGGAGGCGCGGCCGGTTGAGCCGGTGGCTGCTGTGCTGGTGGCTGCTGTGCTGGTGTCTGCTGTGCTGGTGGCTGCTGTGCTGGTGTCTGCTGCGCCGGCGAAACGGGCGCCGGAGCCGCAGATTTTGGCGCCGGCTTCGAGAATTGTTCGAGAATCGACCGGCCGGTTCCGCCGCTGCTTGTACTCACATGCACAGCCAGGGCCATCGATGTGAACATAAACATTACGGCGCACCAAGTGGTGGCTCGTGACAGAAGTGTCGCGGCGCCTCTCGGCCCAAACGCCGTCTGGCTGCCGGAGCCGCCGAATGCGCCGGCAATGTCAGCGGCCTGTCCGCTTTGCAGCAGGATCACTCCCATCAGCACAAGGCAGATCAGCACGTGCAGAATGACGAGAACAACATAAAATCTCCATCCCACCCAGAGCAGTCCCGCTCCCACCAAAAATGAGATCGCCCACTTTACTTCTCTTGGCATCCACTACTCCATTATCGAAAGCTTCTAGTAATTCACGACGGCGGCAAACCGCCGCGCGTTCAGTAATTCACAATCGCGGCAAAATGCCCCGCGTCTAAGCTCGCGCCGCCCACCAGTGCCCCGTCGATTTCCGCCTGCGCCATCAACCCTTTTATGTTTTCGGGTTTGACACTGCCGCCATAGAGGATTCGCAGGCAGGCGGCATATTCGGCGGTAAACAAAGCCGCCGCCAAGTCGCGCAGGAACTTATGCGCCGCGGCTGCGATCTCGGGGGTGGCCGTGCGCCCGGTGCCGATTGCCCAAACCGGCTCGTAAGCCATGATAGTACGTGAGAACTCCGCAGGGGTCAACGCAGCAAGAGAGCCGCGAAATTGCTTTTCGAGCACTCTCTGGGTATTGCCGGCCTCGCGTTCGGCAAGCATCTCGCCAACGCAGAGGATCGGCGTCAGTCCCGCCGCAAGCGCCGCCCTGACCTTGCGGTTGGCGCTTTCGTCAGTCTCGCCAAAGAACTGACGGCGCTCGGAGTGCGCGACAATTACGGCGCGGCAACCGGCGTCTACGAGCATTCGC
>QHYQ01000368.1 GCA_003224175.1 Acidobacteriota bacterium | reverse complement strand
CCTCCCCTCGTACAATTGACACATACAAATCTTGTTCTTACCGTGGATTAGAAACCCTCTATCTGAGGCTCCGAGAATATGGCGCTTAAGCCAATTTGGATGGGGCTCCTTGTGGCTTCGTTGTGCCCGCTCTTCGCTCGCGCCGATACGATTTATCTCAAGAATGGCCGCCAGATTCAGGGCACGAACACCGTCAGGCAGAATGGCAAAGTAACCTTTGAGACCACGGCGGGTACCATGAGCGTGCCCGAATCGCTCGTTGACCGCATAGTCAGCGGTGATCCCCCGATAGTTCCACAAAAAGGTTCGAATTCTGCCGCGGCGGAATTGCAAATGGCCCCGCCCTCCTCTAGCGATGCGGCTCCGGCATTGCAATCGATCCTCAGAGACGGCGCCATAGACGAGCGCGCTCTGGCGCAGATTGAAGCAAGAGCAGCGACGGGAGCCGCCGACGCCCGTGCTCGAGCTGCGGAAGCGGAATCCGCGGCCAGCCGTTTTGAGCTGGACCGAAATAATCTTGGCGCGGCCCTGCAGCATGCCGACCGCGCGGTCACTTTCGCACCCGATCAGGTTCCGTTGCTTCTCAACGTCGCCTATCTGCATTTGCGGCGACGTGAATACCAGCCTGCCCTGGACTTGCTCGAAAAAGCGCGCCACAGCGACCCGGATTCAGCCGACCTTGAAAAGCTGGCGGGTTGGGCTGATTACGGCCTTAATCGCCTGCCGGAGGCCGTGGCGGAGTGGAAGCGTTCCCAGCAGCAGCATCCCGATCCCGACGTGGCGCGCGCTTTGCAGAAGGCACAGCGCGATCTCGACGTCGAAAATAGCTTCCGCGAAGGCCGCAGCGCGCATTTCGATTTGCACTACTACGGCGAGGCAGCGCCCGAGTTGGCTCGTGACGTTCTGCGCGCTTTAGAAGGCGATTTTGAAGACATTTCCGCCGCGCTGAATTACACGCCGAGAGAGCCTATTTCCGTCAGACGGCAGAGCATCCGCAGAACTTCTCGGCATGTATGACCGGCACGAGGAGCCTTCTCTGAACGTTCTCGAACCCTTCTGGATGAATTTGGATCCAGACTTCGTGCGGATTTCCTATGCGTGGGCCCTTGCCGTCATCGAGGCCATCGAATCCGCCAGCCCCGGCGATTTGGAACGAATCCTCGACCGCCTCGGCGAGGGCGCTGCAGGCGAGAATGCCGTCCGCGCCACGCTGCACTCGACCTACACCGACCTGAACGCCGCCACCGCCGACTACCTCCGCAAAGTCCGCTAGATTGCGCCGAAGTAACTCTCCAACTCGCTCCGCCGTGCTGGCTAGTCGCTCAGCATCCTTCATTTTTCTTCCTAACCTCCCAGCCGGTTACAAGGTTGCAAGAAGGGCGGCGAGAAGGGCGGCGCGCTCGGGCAGAGCCGAGATGATTACCTGTTCGTCGGGGCTATGCGGGGCTTCGCCGACGGCCCCTAATCCGTCGAGCGTGGGCACGCCGAGCGCGGCGGTGAAGTTGCCATCGGAACCGCCTCCGGCCAGGCATTCGCCCACAGAAAATCCCAATTGCTGTGCCAATTTCCGCGCATGAGAAAAGAGGGCGGCGCTGGCACGGCGTTCGAGCGGCGGCCGCGAGAATCCGCCCGTCACCGCGACGCGCGCACCACGCAGGATCGGCCGCAGCGTTTTCAACTTGCGTTCGATCCGCCGCATATCCGCGAGAGTTTCGGCGCGTAAGTCGGTTGTGAGCCGCGCTTCCGCTGGAATCACGTTGCTGCGCGTCCCTCCTTGGGCGATGGTCGGGTTCACGGTGATTCCGCGGCGAGGATTATTCAGGCGCATCAGCCGCGCCGCTTGCAACGCCAGTTCGTGCACGGCGTTGACACCTGCCCTTGGGTCGAGGCCAGCATGCGCGGCGCGGCCGGAAATGACGAGTTCGGCGGTTCCCGTCGCTTTGCGCCGCGTTTTGAGTTGCCCCTCGGGCCCGTTCGCTGGCTCGAGAACGAGCACGGCCGCGCTGCGGCGCGCTTCGTGTTCGATTACCTCGCGCGAGCTTTTGCTTCCGGTCTCCTCGTCCGAAGTCCAGAGGAAGACTATACGGCGTTGCGGCAACCAGGCTGCATCTACGAGCGCGTCGACGGCAAACAGGGCGATGACGAGTCCGCCCTTCATATCGAAGACGCCTGGACCGAACGCCCGCCCCCGCGCCACGCGAAAAGGCATCTTCTTGATCGTGCCCGCTTCATACACCGTGTCCAAGTGTCCGAGGACCAGAATTTGACCCGGCCGAGGACAAATCACAGCGGGACGTGCAGGATTTGCGGGCCAGATGATCCGCAGGTGATTGCCTGCGTCTTTTCTTGGAAGATATTCGACTTTCGCTCCGCGCTTCCCCCATTCCACTGCGACTGTGCGCCCGCAATGGTCAACGGCAGGCTTCGAATCCGTGGGCGATTCACAGCGCGCGAAGCGTTTGAGTATATGCACCATGGCCATCTCGCGGCTTCGCAAAAACCCCAGGATTTCCGGCAATTTTTCGGCTGAGCTCATGGCGCGCGTATCCTAGCAGCCACTCCCTCGCGCGGCAACGCGGTACCCGCGCCTTCCTCCTTTCGCTTATAATGCCTTGATTGCTTTGTGCGTGTCGCGCGGGCCTCTCGGGGGGAATTGAGGAACTGCGATGATTCTGGACACCAACGGCATCCAGAAGATCCTGCCCCATCGCTACCCATTTCTGATGGTCGACGCCATCCTGGAAATGGAGCGATTCAAGCGCATTGTCGGCGTAAAAAACGTCAGCATCAACGAGGATTTTTTTCAAGGCCACTTTCCCGGCAAACCCATCCTGCCGGGAGTTTTGATCATCGAAGCCCTGGCCCAGACCGGCGGCTTGCTGCTCTTGCAGGAAGTCCCCGAGCGTGAGAATAAATTGCTCTACTTCGTCGCCGTCGACGATGCGCGCTTTCGGCGACCCGTGGTTCCGGGGGAGCAATTGCGGCTCGAAGTTGCGGTGGTCTCCTGGCGGGGCAATTTTTGCAAATTGCGTGGGACGGCCAGCGTCAATGGCGAGCTCGCAGCAGAAGCGACGCTGATGTGCAAAATGGTGGACCGCGATCCCGTGGAGACGCCGGCGGTCGCTCAGCCGGCCGGCGTGGCCGGACATCGAGAATGAGCGAAACCCTAGATCAATCGGCCGCTGCGGTAGAAATAGACCCCCGCGCTGTAGTTTCGCCGGGCGCCCGATTAGGTGCCGGATTCCGCATCGGAGCTTATGCCGTTGTGGGCGATGACGTAGTGCTGGGCGAGGATTGTGTTCTCCACCCTCACGCCGTCGTCAACGGTCCGGCTCGCCTGGGCCGCGGCAACGTCTTGCATCCCTTTTGCAGAATCGGCGGCGATCCGCAAGATCTCAAGTACGCGGGCGAACGCACCCGCCTGGAGGTCGGCGATCGCAACGTTTTCCGCGAGAGCGTTACGGTCAGTCGGGGAACCGTACAAGGCGGGGGTGTGACTCGCATTGGAAGCGATAATCTCTTTATGGCTTCGGCACATGTGGCCCACGATTGCGTGGTGGGCAATCATACGATTTTTGCCAATGGCGCCACTCTGGCCGGGCACGTGACAGTCGAGGACTACTCCACGATCGGCGCATTTTCTCCTGTGCATCAATTCTGCCGCATCGGCCGCTATGCTTATATCGGCGCTTCGACCGTGATTACGCAAGACGTTCCGCCCTTCTCGCTGGTCGTCAGCGAGCGCCACACGCGGTGTTTCGGCGTCAACAGCGTCGGACTGGAGCGCCGCGGCTTTACCACGGAACGCATTCGCGCCATTGA
>QHYQ01000297.1 GCA_003224175.1 Acidobacteriota bacterium | reverse complement strand
TAAACGCGAGGGTTGGATTTGTGCGGCGCCATATGTGGACCCGGATGGCTGGTTTTTCAGTGCAAACACGCTTGCCGAGCTCACGCGCAAGATCGTGAGCAAGTATCAGAAGCAGCCTATGCCATCCGCTGCCTTGGAACAAACCGTCGCCCGATACAATTCGTTTGTGGACGCAGGCAAGGATGCAGATTTTGGAAAGCCAACTCCTAAGTACAAAATCCAGACGGCCCCGTTCTATGCCGCTTGGTCCACGCCGTGCATCCACGATTGCGTGTCGGGACTGCGGATTAACGCCAAGGCCCAGGTAATTGACTTGCATGGCCAAGTGATCCCGGGACTTTACTGCGGAGGCGAGTCGGCGGGTGGATTCAACCAGCACGGTCTGGCAAAGTGCCTGGTTTTTGGTCGTATCGCTGGTCGCGAAGCTGCGCGCTCGTCCGCGAACTCCACGAAATCGTAAGTCGACGGCATTATTGTTTTTATGGAACCGGTGTACAACCCGGTCGCGTGGGGTGTTCAACCGTTCCAAATCGCTCGTTGGCGCTCCTGTTCAGCAGGCGACAGGCTAAACCAGGACTCCGCTGTACTTCGAGTGCACTCGAGCAACTGTTGTAAATCAGCCTGTTTGCGTTCGATAGCGTCGCGGCCGGTTTCGTCCGGCACCTCAACGGGCGGGCCGATCACCAGTACAACTCGTGAAAAAGGCCGAGGAAGCTGAAAAAGGTCCCAGGCTTTGTGGAAGATACGCGCGTGTTCGGCATAAGCGTGAAACCCTACGATCGGGCAGCCACTCCGGCGAGCCAGAATTACGGGTCCAGGTTTTGCAAGATAACGCGGTCCCCGCGGACCGTCTGCGGCAAAGGCCACGTCATGGCCTTGCTGGAGCCGCCTCGCCAGCGCAGAGAGGCCGCGCAGGCCGCCGCGGGAGGAACTGCCGAATGTCGTATCAAAGCCTAATCGTTCGAGTGCGCTGCCGAGGATCTGTCCGTCGAAATTGCCGCTGGTCATGGCCACGACGCCACGGTGACGCCACCACCACATGGCTAAGAAAATTGTCTGGTGCCAAAAAGAATAGACGCAGAGGCGGTTCTGAAGGTGCACGCGGTCGATATGCTGCCAGCCGAGAACTTCGTATCGCAAGGTGGGGCCCACAATACGAGCAAACGCGTATGCGGCTCCGGAAATGATGGGTATCTGAGCGCGCCGAAAAGGGGAGAGCTGTTTGGGCCGCGAATCATACGCGCCGGCGCGTGGCGCGTCGCGCTCTGGCGGGGACTTGGCTACCTCAGTCATCGGCTATAGTATAGGCGACCGACGGACGGATATGAGCGTATACGAATTCAGTTACGAGGCTCAGCGCAAAGATCGCAAGCGCGCAATTTTCTGGAGCACGCTCTGCTTCGTATGCCTTCTGATCCTTCATCCGCAAGTTAGGGCGGAGCAGGCGGCCTTGCCCGGGTCTCCTGGACGGCAAGAGGTGATCGGACGCCTCTCGGGAGACGATGTTTCCGTGAGTGGAGCGGTCGGCTTCGAGAATGAGAACGGGCGCACTACCGCCTTGCTTGCCAGCGGGAGCGATCTTACGCTTCGATCCGGTCAGGCAAAAATCGATCTGCCCGAAGGCGGAGATATCATCCTTTGCGGGCCAGCTCATCTCTCGATCTTGAAGTCGGGCCCGGCAATCACCATCGCACTGGACTATGGCCAGATACATTTGCAAGTTGGCGCCGCGGCGCAGGTCACCGTCTATACTCCGCTATTGATCGTCGCTCCGGAGAGCATCGGAGATCGGGAGCGCGATCTCACGGTTGGATTAGATCAGAAGGGGGAACTCTGCGTGATGGCACTCTCAGGCGCCATGCGCATCGAGGAGCAATTCACGGGAGAGAGTTTGATCGTTCCGCAAGGCGGGAATATCGAGATCGATGGAGGCGAACTCCGTGCGCTGCGCGGCGGTTCGCGAAAGTGCTCTTGCGAGGTTCTCGTTTCCGGGAATGACACGCGAAAGCAAATAGAAGCGAGCACACCGGCGCTTCCGTCTGCAAGCGGACCGATCCCTGCACGCGCGCCGGAATCAACCAATTCGGCGACTTATCGTATCGATGTTCCGCTGACCTTCAACGCCTCTTCTGCGGCTATCGGGTCAGCTTTGACCTCAGAAGCCATGCTGGTGATCCGTGAATCGGTGGCGGACGCGCCGAAATTCTTTCGAGGCGCCGTAACGCCCACTTTACCCGCGCCGCCCGCAGAGATTTCGCGCCCGATCCCGCGATCCCACCATTCAAAGCTGCGCCTTTTCGCGAGGCTCTTCGGAATATTTCATCACCACAGGCCGCCCGCCTCGGAGCAGAGTGCGGCGGCGCGGCCCTGAGGTGCCTTTGGAGTCTGCGCCGCCGCCGGGCGCGAAGCATTTCTGCGTGGATGCCCGGCTCGCTCCGGATCCGGCCCAGCACCGCCACCACTGAATCCCAAAGCATTGACATCCACAAGATGTGCGTGGTAGCGTCCGCGCACTTCTCAGAGGTTAACTACGAATCCCGTCTGCCAACGGGCTTTCGATGTCTGCGCGTTCCAGCTCCGCTCGGACTCTGAGCGATCGACGCTCTCTTCCGCAGGTGCGCAAGGCCTCCCCGCGTTCGCAAATCCGCGCCATGGCCAGGTGGCTGGCGCTGATCGCCATAACGCAGCAAGTCTCCTGTGGCGGAAACACTGGATCGAACAGCGCTGCTGCCAATCTCGCGTCAATGCCAATGGTGACCGTGAGTCTCTCGCCGGCCTCAGCGCAGATAGAGGCAGGCGCAACCGTGCAATTTTTGGTGAACGTGCAGAATGCCTCGAATCCGGCGGTTACCTGGCAGGTGAACGGAATTCCGGGAGGAAATTCTTCTGTCGGCACCATAACGCCTTCAGGCGCAGCCACGGCATCTTATACGGCTCCCGCAAGCGTTTCAGGCGCGCTTACGGTCACGGTCGCCGCGGTGCTGCAGGCTGACACGACAAAATTCGGTTCAGCCAACGTCACGATCAATCCGCTGCCCGTTGCAAAGATAAGCATTTCCCCGCAAAACGCCAATGTAGTAGCGGGAGCATCATTGCAGTTCAGCGCAGTTGTGCAAAATGGACCTCAGGCGGTGATTTGGGAAGTGAACAATATCCCCGGCGGGTCCGCGATGTCCGGCACGATTACGTCTTCGCCGCAAGGTTCTCTCGTCGCCCTCTATACCGCACCGGCGCTAATTCCACTGTAGTGATCATCACGGCCGTTCTCGAAACCGATTTATCCGTGTCAGGAAGTACGAATCTAACTATCGTCGCTCCTTCCGTAAGTATGACCATCTCTCCCACCACGGCCAACGTGCCCGCCGGTCAGACGCTACAATTTTCCGCCAGCGTGCAGAACTCGACCGCGAACGTAATTTGGCAGGTGAACGGCTTGACGGGCGGCGATGCGGCGGACGGGACGATCACTTCAACCGGAGCTTATACTGCAACCTATTCAGCGCCAAATGTTTCGAGCCCGCTGACCGTAACTGTAACGGCCGTACTGCAAGTGAATCCTTCGCTAGCCGCATCTGCCGGCATAACGGTCGTTCCGCTGGACACTCTCACCGGCGTTTACTCGTGGAGGAACGACAACGGCCTGACGGGGCAAAACGCGCAGGAAACCCACCTCACACCCGCGAGCGTAAGTCCCACCACATTCGGAAAGCTGTTTGGCTGTTCGGTAGACGGCCAGATCTATGCACAGCCGCTGTACGTCGCGAACGTCGCCATACCGAATTTGGGGCCCCGCAACGTCGTATACGTCGCCACCGAACACGATAGCGTTTATGCCTTCGATGCGGATGCAAGCTCCTGCCAGATATTCTGGCAAACGAGTTTTATTGACGCGGTCCCAGCCTCTGATATCCGCGGTGAGACGGATATTGTGCCGGAAATTGGCATTACGGGAACGCCTGTAATTGATCCGAATTCGGCCACGCTTTACGTCGTCGCCAAGACCAAGGAAAGCGGCGTCTATGTGCAGCGGCTGCACGCGCTCGATTTGACCATCGGCGCAGAAAAATTCGGTGGACCCGCCACCATTCAAGCCGTCGTGAACGGCAGCGGCGATGGGAGCGTCGCGGGCACGATTTCTTTCCAGTCGCTCAGCCTGACGGAGAATCAGCGCTCGGCGCTGCTGCTGGCTGGTGGCAAGATTTATGTCGCTTTTGATTCTTACGCCGACACAGACCCGTTTCCTGGCTGGCTATTCGCCTACGATGCGGGCAATCTGCAAAATCTGCAAACTGTGCCGGCCGTTTTCAATAGCACGCCCAATGGTTCTCATGGTGGAATTGGAGAAAGCGGGGCAGCGCCGTCTTCGGACGTCACGCGCTCACCCAACGTCCGCGGAAATGTCTTTGTCGTAACGTCGGACGGTAAACCATTTGACCCCAATACGGGCAGCGACTACCCGGAAACGCTGCTCAAGCTGCAGATCAATGCCGCCGCCACGGGCTTTACTGTCGCCAGTAGTTTCACTCCCTGGAATGAAGCGACTCTAAACTTGCAGAAGTATTTCGGTTCCACCGGCGTGCTGCTGCTCGACTCGGCGGCGAGTACCGTACCTCTGGCGATTGCGGGAGGCGAAGGAGGGAGCCTTTACTTGCTTAGTCGCGACAATTTGGGCGGCTTCAATGGGCCAAACGGACCTGATAACGTCGTACAAACACTCTGCCTCACTGCGGATGGAAATTCGGGACTTCCAGCATCGATTTTGGGGACGCCTGCATATTGGGTTAACAACAACGTGCCCACGGTTTATGTGGCAGCCGCCGATGACACTCTCTAAAGGCCTTCCCTTTTGCAGGCGGCACATTGAGTTCACCCTCTTGCCCTTCGGGATCTGCGGTCCCGGCCTCACGCTCAGCCGACACATTCCCTTTCTTCGGCGCCTCGCCCGTGATTTCGTCGAATGGCGCAACGGGCGGTATCGTCTGGGCGCTGGATACGAGCGGAAATTTAGCCAGCCCGCCTCAGCCAGCGATCCTCTACGCCTACAGGGCAGCCGATCTCAGCAGACTGTATGCGAGTCCTACAAGCGCGACCGATCCTTTAGCGGCGGGGCCAGCTGTCAAATTCGCCGTGCCCACAGTCGCAAACGGCAAAGTGTACGTCGGTACGCAGAAGGAACTATCCGTATTCGGCCTTCACTGACCGGCGGCGCGCGCAATTTCCGGAATTACATACCTTCGTAATTCGGCCCGCCGCCACCCTCGGGCGGCACCCAATCGATGATTTGATATGGATCAGCGATGTCGCAAGTCTTGCAGTGCACGCAGTTCGAGAAATTGATCTTCAGGCGCCGTCCGCCTTTGTCCTCAACCATCTCATAGACGGCCGCGGGGCAAAAATATTGACAAGGGCTGCCGTATTCGAAAATGCAGCGATTGACGCAAATGTTGGTATCAAGAACGTGCAAGTGGCAGGGTTGGTCTTCTTCGTGGCGCGTGCCGGAATGATAGACGTCGGTCAGCCGATCAAACGTCAACGCGCCATCGCCCTGAAAGCGAGGAGGAGCCGGACCCACGCCGTCGAGCTTGTGATATTCCTCGTGGCCGGCCGGCATGCGCATCGGATCGATCAGGCCACGCCCGCGGGTTAAATATTGCGCGGCGGTGTGGGCCAGGCCTCGCCAGAGGCCGTGCTGGAAGGACTGATGAAAATTGCGCACGCTGCGCAACTCGCGTCCGATCCAGCTCTCATCGACTTTGCCGCGAAATGCGGAAAGCTTAGCGGCGGAAACGTCACCCGCGCGCAGTGCGTCCAGAATCGTCTCGGCCGCAAGCGTGCCGCTTTTGATGGCCATGTGAATTCCCTTGAGCCGCTGGGAATTGAGCAGGCTCGCGGAATCACCGATGATCAGGCATCCGTCAAGGTAAGTGCGCGGCATGGAGTACCAGCCGCCCACCGGCACGGTTTTGGCGCCGTAGCGGACCAGCTTGCCGCCTGCGAGAATCCGCCGCACGAACGGATGGGTCTTGAATCGCTGAAAGGCTTCGTGCGGATCGAAGCGCGGATTGTGGTATTCGAGGCCAGTCACCAGCCCGAGAGAAACGCGGTTATCTCGCATGCCGTAGATCCAACCGCCGCCGTACATGCTCGAGTCCAGCGGCCACCCCAGCGTATGCGCCACCCAGCCGGGATTGATGCGGCCCGGCGGCACTTCCCAGAGCTCCTTTACGCCGATGCTATAGACCTGCGGATTGAGGCCGGCGAGATTTTTCTCCGCGACGAGGTGCTTGGTCAGGGAACCGCGCGGGCCCTCCGCGAGGACCGTGATCTTGGCGCGGAGTTCATAACCCGGCGTGAAGTTGTCTTTGGGTTTTCCATCTTTGTCGCGGCCCTTGTCCTCGGTGATCACGCCGGCGACTGCTTCGCCCTCGTGAATGAGCTGAGCTCCGGCGAATTGCGTGAAGATGTTGACGCCCGTCTGCTCGACAAGTCCGCCGAGCCACTTCACCAGCCGGTTCAACGAGACGATGTAATTGCCGTGATTCCGCAGAGGCGGCGGGGTGATGGGGAATTTCCAAGCGCGACGCGCGGTCAGAAAATACGCCGCATCATCGGTAACAGGGGTATCAAGTGGCGCCGTCTTTGCGAAGTCCGGGACAAGCTCCGCCAGACCGCAGGGATCGAGCACGGCTCCCGAAAGCTGGTGGGCTCCAAGGTCGCGGCCCTTTTCGAGGACATAGATGCCTTCGGCGGAAAGCTGAGGCTTTGCGCCGGATTCATTGTGCTGCCGGATCAATCGAGCCAGGTGCAGGGCGCAAGCAAGGCCAGCCGGCCCGGCGCCGACGATCAGGACGTCCGCGTCCAGGCGCTCCCGTTCAGGGCTCACGCTACGATTCTAGCAAGAAAGCTGGCTTGAGATGGGAAGTGCGCCGGCTGCGCATCCCGTTCAGCGCAGTCGGTGAAACTCTTGGAGCGAAATGCCCAGTTGGGAAGAATCTTAAAGAAAAGCGGAGGGCCGATTTCCCTGCCTCCGTGAAGGGGAATCGTGACGGCGCGACGTCGGGGTCGTTCCATCGTTCGTGACTGCCTGATTTTCGGGTGAGAGAGAAACCTAGCTTATGTGCGACGCTTTGGAGTTCGCGCGCTGTCGCGCTAGGCATGCACGATTTCCGTCGTGTCGGCGGGCAGAGAGAGGCCCTTTTCGCGATACTCCTCGGATATCATTCCGAACACTTCGGCAAGTTCCGCCAGCGCTTCTTCGCGGATGGGCATCAGCGCGTAGCAACCAGGAAGAGAGGGAATTTCTGCTACCCAGGAGCCATCGTCCTGGCGGTATAGGACAATCTTGTAATTCTCGAAGCCCATTGAGCGCGGCATTAGATCAAATCAAGTTTAGCACACCTGAAATGGCGCCTAACTAGTGGTCAAGGTTTGCAACTAAATAATGGCGTCATTTTCATGAGGAACTTCTTGCAGATGTCTTCCTCGAGTCTATAACGCTTGGAGGCACGTTAGCCTCAGGCTATTATTTTGTTTTTTCGAGGGCTTCGGTGAGGGCGGGAATGAGCTCGAAAATGTCTCCGACGATGCCGTAGTCGGCGACTTCGAATATCGGCGCGTTCTGATCCTTATTAATGGCCACAATCGTCCGCGAGCCTTTCATGCCGACCACGTGCTGTATTGCGCCGCTGATGCCCAGCGCCAGGTATAGCTTTGGCGCTACGGTCTGGCCCGAGCTGCCGATTTGGCGATCCATCGGCAGCCAACCCTCATCGCAGATGGGCCGCGAGGCCGCCAATTCCCCGCCCATCAGCTTAGCGAGTTTCGCCGCCAGAGGGATATTTTCCGGCGCTTTGATGCCGCGGCCTACAGCCACCAGAATGGGCGCCTGCGTCAAGTCAACCGCCTGTTTTGCTTCACGGAAAAGCTCGAGAGGAGTGGTGCGAATCTGCTCCGGCCGCAAATCAGTTTTGATCGCCGTGATCGGAGCGCGCGTCGCGCCGCGACTTACCTGATCGCCTCGAAAGGCCCCGGCCTGAAAAGAAACAAACCAGGGCGGAGCGCCGATAAACGTTACGTCCGCCGCAGTCTTTCCCTGGAACATTTGGCGGACAAATACGATGCGCTCCTTTTCAGCGCGATAACCAACGCAATCAGCGATCATTCCCTTGTCGAGTGATGCGGCTAGTTTGGGGGCATAGTCGCGCACCTGGTAGGTGTGGGGCAGCAGGATGAGATCCGGTTGCAATTGCGCGATCGCCTGCCGCAGCGCAATCGCGAATCCGTCGGGCGTATATCGCTTAAGCAGATCGTGCTCGACTAACAGGACCTCCGCGACTTGATTTGCCGCTAACTCCTCGGCGAGCCCGCGCACATCTTTGCCAATCACCGCCGGAGTGACGCGACTTCCGGTTTGCGTGGCGGCGATTTGCTGCGCCGCGACCAGGGTTTCAAAGCCGACAGGATTCCATTTGCCTTCGCGTTGCTCGGTGATGACGAGAATCTTCATTTTGCGTGACGGTGATTAGAGAACGCGTGCCTCGTGGCGCAGCTTCTCGAGCAGTTTTGCGGCGGCTTCTTTCGGACTGCCGTCGATGAATTCCGTCCGCTTCGCCTTCTGTGGAACGTAAATACGCTCGACGCGCTGGGTCGGCTCGCCTGCTATGCCCAGCGATTCACGCATGATGACGGCAATCTCTTTCTTCTTTGCCGCCATGATCCCCTTCAGAGAAGCGTAACGGACTTTATTGATACCCGACTGGATCGTGAGCACGGCCGGCAGCGGCAGTTCGACCCATTGAAACCAGCCAGACTCCAACTCGCGCTTGAGCTTGAGCCGCTGCCCTTGGAGTTCAATCTGCATAATGATCGTGGCGTGAGCTAAGCCGAGCAACTCCGCGAGCAGTACGCCCGTCTGACCGAAGCCCTGATCGTCGCTCTGCAAACCGGTCAGAATTAGATCGAAATTGTCCTTCTTTAGCGCCGCCGCGATGGATTTCGCGGAGCTCAGCGGATCAAGCAGGAAGAATTTGTCATCTTCAAGATGGATTCCGCGGTCCGCCCCTTTTGCCAGGGCTTCCTTAATTACTTGTTTCGTCCGCTGCGGGCCCATGGATAGCGCCACCACCTCGCCTCCGTGCTTTTCTTTGAGCCGCAGGGCTTCCTCCAGGGCGAAGCTATCGGGTTCGTTCATTTCGAAGCCGATGTCGGTTTCGCGGATCCAAGCGCCGCTATCGGTGATCTGCAAGGGGGCATCTTTGGCCGGAACTTGCTTGATACAAACGGCGACTTTCATCTCTACCTCGATTTTCGAAAGATTGCGGCGCCGAGCTCCGGACCGAGTTCGCTTATTGCCAGCGCTTGAAAACCAGCGCGGCATTGGTGCCGCCAAAGCCGAAGGAGTTCGACAGGGCATAGTCAAACGCTGCTTTGCGCGAATGGTTGGGCACGTAGTCGAGATCGCATGCCGGGTCAGGATGCGCGTAGTTAATGGTCGGCGGCAGCTTCTGGTCGCGTAGAGCAAGCGCGCTGATTCCGGCCTCCAGGCCTCCCGCGCCGCCAAGCAAGTGTCCGGTCATCGATTTGGTCGAGCTTACCGCCAGCTTCCTGGCATGTTCGCCGAAAACGCGCTTGAGCGCGAGGGTTTCGATGGCGTCGCCCAGCGGCGTGGAGGTGCCATGCGCGTTGACATATCCGACCTGCTCGGCTCGGACGCCGGCGTCGCGAATCGCTGCGCTCATGACACGGTATGCGCCATCGCCGTTCTCTGCCGGCTGCGTGATGTGATTGGCATCTCCGGACATACCGTATCCAACGAGCTCCGCAACAATCGGAGCATTGCGCCTTTGCGCATGATCGAGCGACTCAAGGATCAGAATACCCGCGCCTTCGCCGACGACAAAGCCATCGCGTTCGGCATCAAACGGGCGGCTGGCACAGGCGGGCTGCTCGTTGCGCGTGGAAAGCGCTTTCATGGCCGCGAATCCACCGATACCCATTGGCGTGATCGCCGCTTCCGTACCGCCGCAGATCATTACTTCGGCATCCCCTCGCTCAAGGATACGAAACGAATCGCCCACCGCGTGGGCGGAGGCAGAACATGCCGTCGCAGTCGCCGAATTCGGTCCCCGAGCGCCGTAACGAATCGAAAGCACGCCCGAAGCGAGATTAATGATGGCAGCGGGAATGAAAAATGGTGAAATGCGGCCGGGCCCGCCCTCGATCAGCTTGAAGTGTTCGCGTTCAATGATGTCGAATCCACCGATGCCGGACGCGACATAGACGCCCGCCGAATCCGCGATCGATGGCGTGATCTGCAGGTTGGCCATGCGCAAGGCAAAATCGGCCGCCGCCACGGCGATCTGAATGAAGCGGCCCATCTTTTTCAGCTCTTTTTTGGCAATCCAGTTCAGCGGGTCGAAATCGCGGATTTCAGCGGCAATGCGGCAATCGAATGCGGAGGCATCGAATTGCGTGATGGGGCCGACACCGTTGGCGCCGGCTAAAAGCTTCTCCCACACCTGGTCGGTCCCGATGCCTAGAGCACAAACAAGGCCGACACCCGTTACCACTACCCGGCGCCTCAAGTACGATTCTCCTTGAAGGGATTCTGGCGAGGGGGATTATTTCTTTGCCTGGGCGTGTTCCTTATCTTTAGCGTTTAAGCGTCCGCCCATTCTAAGCGGCGCTCCGGACCAGGTCAACCGTTCCGCATTCAGCTCATGCGCATACCGCCGTTCACGTCGAGCACATGCCCGGTTATATATCCCGCTTCCTCGCTCGCCAGAAAAACGACTGCCGCGGCGACCTCCGCGGCCTTGCCCATTCTCGCCAATGGAATCCGGGCCACCAATTCCTGTTTTATCTTCTCCGCAAGCGGGTCGGTCATGGGAGAGACAATGAATCCGGGTGCTACGGCATTGACGGTGATATTACGCGAGGCCACTTCCGTGGCAATTGCCCGCGTCAGTCCGATCAGGCCAGCCTTGGCCGCGATGTAATTCGCTTGACCGGCATTGCCGGATTGAGCCACGACGGAGGTCACGTTGATGATGCGGCCGGAGCGTTGGCGCAACATCACGGCCAGCGCCTGCTGAATACAAAAATGAGCTCCGGTAAGGTTGGTTCGCAGAACCGCTTCCCAATCTTCCGCCTTCATGCGCACGGCCAGACCATCTCGGGCGATCGCGGCGTTATTCACCAGAATATCCAGCCGGCCGAAGCGTTCGATGGCCTGATGAAAGCCGGCCTTGACTGCTTGCGGATCGCCGACATCCATCTGAAGCGCAAGTGCTGCGCCCTGTGCGGCGCCGATTTCTTCCGCGAGCCGTTGAAGCTTTTCCGCACTGCGTGCCGCGATAACAACGCGCGCCCCGGCGCACGAGAGCGCCAGGGCAATCGCCCGGCCGATCCCTTGCGATGCGCCAGTCACCAGCGCTATACGATCCTTTAAACTGAACATAACCGCAGGTGGCCGTGCATTTGAATTCAGGAGGCCCCGGCTTCTGCTTCTTGGCCTCGTATCTGCACCAGGCGATCGAGCGCGACCTGAAGTGATTTCATGTCTTCGACGTTCAGGGAATGCACCGAGCGGTCGATCTGCCGTAGCAGCCCGCTGAGCACGCGTCCCGGACCCACCTCGACAAACGTTGTGGCGCCCTGCTCGATCAATTCGCGGATCGACTCCTCCCAGCGCACCGGCAGAGTCACCTGCCGAATCAGCGCTTCTCTCGCTTCCGCTGCGCTTGTAATAGTGCCCGCGTCTACATTGGTGACCAGGGGAATCCTCAATGAGGACAATTCGGTGGCGCCCAAATCCTCCTTCAGACGCTCTTGCGCCGGGCGCATCAGTTCGCTGTGGAATGGCGCTGAAACCGGCAGCATCACGGCGCGCTTGGCGCCGGCTGCCGAGGCGTTTTCCACGGCGCTTTTCACGGCCGCGGCATCACCCGATATGACCGTCTGTTCCGGCGAATTCAAATTGGCAGGCATCACTTTCCCATCCGTAGCTTTGCGGCAAATTTCGGCGACTTGCCCCGGCCGCATGCCGAGAATTGCGGCCATGGCGCCCTCGCCGCGAGGAACCGCTTCTTGCATATATTGCCCGCGCTTTCTCACCAGCCGGACGGCATCTGCAAATTTCAGCGCGCCAGCGGCGACGAGCGCTGAATATTCTCCCAGGCTATGGCCGGCGACATAGTCAGGGCGCACGCCATTCTGTTCCAGCACGTGATAAGCGGCCACCGAAACGGTGAGAATCGCGGGTTGGGTATTCTCCGTGAGCTTCAGTGCCTCATCGGGCCCGGAGAAGCAGAGTTGGGAAATGGAGAACCCCAGCGCCCGATCCGCTTCCTCAAAGACTCTGCGGGCCACCGGAAATGAATCGGCAAGTTCCCGGCCCATGCCGGCATATTGGGATCCCTGACCCGGAAAAAGAAATACAACTCCACTCATTTGGACTCCGAGGCTCCTTCAAACTGGAAGATTATGTCCCAACCGCAATTGGCAAAGAGGAGAGCTCTCGCTCGATCCGTTCATTCAGTTGCGCGTGCGTCAATTCGGCTGCCACACGCACTGCGTTCTTTATGGCATTGGCGTTGGACCGCCCATGGCCGACGATAGCGACGCCGCGCACGCCAAGCAAAGGCGCCCCGCCGTATTCGGAGTAGTCGATGTTGCGCCGAAACTCCCGGTAGGCGCTGCGCGAGAGCACGTAACCAACCTGCGAGGCGATCGTGCTCTTGAGCGCCTTTTTAAGTACGGCGGCGATATGCTGGGCCACGCCTTCGCTGATCTTCAAAGCGACATTACCAATGAAGCCGTCGCAGACAATAACGTCCACGCTGCCCGAAAAGACCTCGCGTCCTTCAATATTCCCGACGAAATTGAGGGGCAAGTCTTTGAGTCTGTTATACACCTCTTTTGTGAGTTCATTGCCCTTGGATTCTTCCTCGCCTATGGAGAGCAGAGCCACCTTTGGGCGCCGCGTGCCGAAGATAACCCGGTAATAAATCTCTCCCATCACAGCAAACTGCAACAGGTGGCCCACTTTTGAATCCACGTTCGCGCCAGCGTCGATCAAGACCGTCACACCTCCGCGGCTGGTCGGAAAGGGTGCGGCGAGCGCCGGCCTTTGCACAGAAGGAAGCGTGCCGAGGACGAAACGCGCAACGGTCATGAGCGCGCCGGTATTACCGGCGCTGACCAGCGCATCCGCCTGTCTGTGGCGTACTAGGCGGGCCGCTACATGCGCGGAGCTGTCTTTTTTCCGTCGAAAAGCCTGCGCAGGAGAATCGCTCATGGCGATCACGTCGCGTGCTGGTACGACTTCGACCGAAAGGCCCCGCAGGGAGTGCCGCGCCAGCTCGCGTTTAATCTCCGCGGGTATGCCCACCAGCAGAACTCGAAGCCCCAATTCACGGGCCGCCAGGACTGATCCCTCCACCTCGGGGCGGGGGGCAAGGTCGCCGCCCATAGCGTCCACGGCGATGGTAATCATCTGGGAACCGCCTCGTGCGTCGTATCACTAGCCTAGATTGGCCTGGGAAGACAAAGCGCACTGGTGAACAGCTGCGATTCAGGCGGAAGTATCCATTACTTCCCGGCCCTTGTAATAGCCGCAATGCGGGCAAGCTCGATGGGGCTGCTTCATTTCATGGCAATGCGGGCATTCGGTGAAGGCCGGCGCGATTAAATGATCATGTGCCCGCCGGTTGTTCTTACGTCGTTTTGAATGACGACGTTTTGGATTAGGCATGCAAACTCCTCGCTCGCATCGCGCTCTCTCGCGCGCGATTCTATGGCGTTTTGATGGTTATGGCTATTGCTTTTTGAACCAGTCCTGCTTCAGACGAGCCAACGGCGCCATTCGCGAATCACCGGAGTGACTCTCGCAGCGGCACTCGTCGCTATTGAGGTTGGCGCCGCAATGCGGGCAGAGGCCCTTGCAATCGCAGCGACAAATGATTTTCATGGGTATGGCCAGCAAAACCTGTTCCGCAAGCACATCCGTCAGAAAGAGCCCGTCACCTTCGAAGAAGGCGATCTCGGTGTCATCCAGTTTCAGCCGAAACTCTTCCTCCCTGGAAATTGATTGCATGGGCCGGTAATAGAGATCGAAGTCGCGGGCCACCTCCTCAGCGACCGGCTCCAAACAGCGCGCACAGGCCATCTCCACGCGTGTGTGCAGTTCCCCGGAAATACGGATTTGGCAGTCCACCATTTCGGCGGTGGCCCGAACCTCCAGTGGATCGATCTGGCGAAAGTCGTGGGTATGATAATCCACCGCGCCCGGCGCGTAACTCTGGTGGAGGCGCAGCTTATGCAGGGCCAGTTCTTTGACATCGAGGAACATAAACGAAGCCTTCAAAAGCGAAAAGTCATTATACGGTGCACCCGAAGCATGTCAAGAAAACAGCCAGAGGGATTGTCAAAGAAAAAAAGGGGATGCTCAAGTCGACGCGGCGTGCCCGACGAGTTCACGATGCTGCCGCAGCAGGAAATGATCGGTCATACCGGCGATATAATCGCAGACCACGCGGTGAGGGGCCTCCCGCGCAGCCAACTCCGAGTAATATTTCGGCAGGGACTCCAGGTGCGCCAGGTAATATCGAAAAAGCTGCTCGAGGGCGTTCACGGAGCGGTCCCGCTCTTCGACGATCGCCGGATGATCATAGAGCCGGCGGTAGAGAAATCGCTTAAGCTCGCTGTTGGTTTTCGCCACCTGCGTGCTGAATCCGACCAGGCGGCGCGGCAGCCGGCGAATATCATCAGTATTCTTGGCGTCGCTCGCTGAAATCCGCCCCCGAGTTTGCTCGATCAGATCTGTCGCCAGACAGTCGAGGAGCCTTTTAATGGTTTCGCCGATCTTGAGTTTGGTTCGCCCGCCCGGATGGCTGCGATCTACCTCATCGTAGACGTCGGTAAAGAAGGGCAGTTCCTCTCTGAGCATGCCGATCTGGAGCAGACGCGCCTCAAAACCGTCGTCCAGATCGGCGGAGTTGTAGGCAATCTCATCGACTGCATTCATCAGTTGGGCTTCTATGGGAGGGCGCAGGTCCAATTGGTATTCAGCGAGTTCAGGGAGCTCGGCCGGCGCATAGTCGCGCGAGTGCTTGACGATGCCTTCGCGAACCTCGAAAGTCAGATTCAAGCCGGGGAAATCGAGATAGCGCTGCTCGAATTGCTCCACGATTCTCAGTGCATGCAAATTGTGATCGAAGCGGTCGCCGAAGTCGCGCATCAATTCGTGGAGGCGCATTTCGCCGGCATGTCCAAATGGCGGATGTCCGATGTCGTGCACCAGCGCAAGCGCTTCGGCCAGCTCGGTATTCAAACCGAGGGCCTGCGCCACGGTGCGCGCAATCTGAGCCACTTCGATGGTGTGCGTCAGGCGATTCCGGAAATGATCGGAGTAGCGGGTCGTGAAGACCTGAGTCTTTGCCTCCAAACGGCGAAATGCACGCGAGTGGATCACGCGATCGCGATCCCGCGCGTATTCGCCACGGTAGGGATGCATAGGTTCCGGCCAGCGACGCCCGCGAGAACACTTCTCGTCCATGGCTACGGCGGCCAGATCCATGAGGTCATTCTATGTCACGGCGATTTCGCGAGAAAGAACGGACACCGTGGGCAAACACGAAGAGGGCCTGAAGCGAATTCAGCCCTTTGCCTGAAGCAACTGCAAGCGCTCGTCCGCTACCTGAGCGGCCTGACTATCTGGGAACTCCTCTTTGACTTGCTTATAAAGCTTGGCCGCCTGAGTTGGATCCGAACTGCTGTAGTGATCCGCTAACGCCAGTAAGACGATGGGTTTGGGCACGAAGAGGGTCGGCTTATTGGCAAGCTGCTGGTAGAGCGGCAGCGCCTGTGAAGGTTTCCCATCTTCATCATAGACTTGTGCCAGCTTGAAACGCGCCAGGGCCGAGAGGCTCTCATCCCTACTCGACTGCAAAGACTTCAAATTGTTTTCGGCTTCGTCGTAACGCCCTAGCTTTTCGAGACTCAAAGCGGCATAGTAGCGGGACAATTGCCCAGGGCGGGTCCTGGAGTAGCGGTTGCCTACGTCCGTGAATTTCTTTACGGCGTCGGCGTATTTGTTTTTTTCGTCCAAATAGGTAACTTCAGTCGGCAGAGCGGGCTCCGCTGCGGTCCGAATCCGCGCCTGATAAATCTTCATAGCTTCTGCCATAGCTGCACTTCCCCTGGCGGTCTGTTTTTGGTTATAGAAGCGCCAGCTGAGCCCCACCAGGACGGCAAGCAGCGCTATACCACCATAGATCCAAATCTGTCGCTGATGCGAAAAAATAGCCTCAGCGCCGTGACTCAGGGTCTCGCGAATCTCATCTTTTTTCAGTTCCTTGCGGGAGATATGTTGCGGCAAACGAACCTCCTTGAAAGGGGTTCACTCAAAATCCTACCATAATCCTGCGGACAGATCGAACCGCTGGTGCCACAGTTGCAGCCAATACAAGAAGAGCGGGCCCCATCCGCATGGCGAACAGGGCCCCAGCAATCGAAGAAACGACGGACCTAAGCGTTTATGCTACGGTAACGTTCTCGGCCTGGTAGCCCTTCGGCCCCTGTTTGACCTCGAACTCCACCATCTGTCCCTCCGTCAGCGATTTGTAACCATCCATCTGAATCGCGGAGAAATGGACGAATACGTCTTCTCCCGACTGGCGCTGGATGAAGCCATACCCCTTTGCTGCGTTGAACCACTTCACCACACCTTGTTCTCTGCTCAACTTCTTCACTCCTCGTCGTGATCTTCGCCATTTGCCGGGCGTAACGCCAGTCGGTGGAGCACGGAACTTCCCGGTGAAGGGCCCTTGCACCACTACGGGATTACAAAACCCAATCAAATGCGGCGCAATGCTGGCATAAACTGCCCCCGCTGTCCAGAGCCTTTGTAGCTTATCCGGGGCGACTTATGCGCCACCACCGCCGGGCTCTGACGGAGGCGCGGGAACTCGGTTTTTGGTGCGGTTCACTTATCCTGCAGATGTGGAGCGGAGCGCGGCTGGCCTAGCCTTTTCGCCATGATCACTTCCGCACCCCCCTGAGGCGTGCGGCGCAGCTCAAATTCGTCCATAAACGTTCGCATCAGGAAAATTCCACGGCCGGAGGTCTTCAAAAGATTTTCTTCCGCGAGCGGGTCCGGCACTTCATGCAGGTCAAAGCCTCGTCCCTGATCGATGATGTGCACAACAAACTTGTCGTCCATAACCTCGAAGCTCAGTTGAATCTTCTTGTGCCGCTGCTCTTCATTTCCATAGCGGAAGGCATTGATCACACCTTCCCTTACAGACATGCCGATTTTCAAACAATCGTCATCATTGAAGCCCGCCGCTCTGGCCACGCGCTCGGTTATGCCTTCAGCCAATGCCACGCTGTCGAGCAGGGTCTCCATCGTAACTTCGATGCGGTTGGCAGCATCAGGCATGGTGTCTCATCTGGGAATCGGAGCCCACTAAGTAGCATAGCTCATGTGGAATGGCTGGCAAAAGCGGCTACCTGGGCATCAAAATGCAACCGCACAGTCAATTACGATTCCATGCTGTCGACCAGAATTTACGCGCGCTTCATCAATTTTCAACAGCGGCGTATTCACCTCCTGGGCCTGACTTTCCGAGAGGGCTCTCGGATCTCACGCCCAATATGTGCGGTCGAGGGTGCGGTACTGAATGGCCTCGCTCAAATGGCGTGGTGCGATTGATTCAGCGGAATCGAGGTCCGCAATAGTCCTCGCCACTTTCAAAATGCGGTCATGCGCGCGCGCTGAGAGGCCCAGCCGCGCCACGGCCGTTTCCAGCAACTTCTCGCCCTCGGCCGAAATCGCGCAGTACTTAGCAAATATGGCCGCACCCACTAGGCAG
>QHYQ01000367.1 GCA_003224175.1 Acidobacteriota bacterium | reverse complement strand
CTTGTAATAGACGCTGGCGTCTCCCGGATTGAGCTCCAATTCGTTTTGAAACTGTTCGACGGCTTCCGGCAGGCGCGACTTGTAGAGATAAAGTTCGCCCAGCAGCAGGTGTACGCGCGGCAGTTTGGGATCAAGCTCCGCTGCCTTCTTCGCGTATTCCTCCGCGACGGGATCGTAATCTTGCCGGAGCAGCATGCGCGCCGTGAAAAGATAGCCTGCCGCCGAGTCCGTCGGCACGCCAAACATCTTCGCGAAAGCCTTGCGCGCGCTCGCGTAATCCTTCGTCTGGATGTAGCAAATTCCCAGAATGTAGGAAGCGTCCACATTCGCGCTGGGATACCACGTCTGCACCTTCTCCAGCGGCCCGATGGCCTCCGCGGGCCGCCCCGCCAGGTAATACGAGAGCCCCATCAGCTGAATCGCTTCGCTATCTCCCGGATCCTCCTCCAACGCTTTCTTGAAGCTCGCCACGGCTTTCAGAAAATCGCTCTTTCTGTAATAGGCGATGCCGATTTGCCGCGCAATTCCGCGCCGCGCGGGCTCCGCTGCGGCAATGTTCTCAAGGAGTCGCAGCGCTTCGTCGTTTTTTCCCTGCTGCATCAACCGTGTGGCTTGCTCGACGCCGGCGTCCCGCGTTGCGGACGATGCGCTTGGAGTTGAACCATCCTGTTTTGGCGCGCCCTGTGTGGCCGGCGATTCCGCATGCAGCGCGGCGCAGACGGCAAGGCCGCCAACCAGCACGAAAACAGAACGAATTGGGAGCAGCGTCATGCGGAATTTCCGTGCAGCACTTACGAAACGATTAGAGCATAAAAAACGGGGAGCCCGTAAGGGCTCCCCGTTGGGGTGGTAAGGCGTCTTTTGTCTTTGTTAGAAAGAGAATCTCAGTCCAAACGTCAACAGGCGCATCGACGTATTGTTTTCGATGTTGGTAATCCGTCCGGCATCGCCAGCGCAATCGATACAAGTATTGCCTTGGGTGTAGTTGAAGCCCATGACCGGATGATTGAAGATGTTGTTGGCATCCATGCGGAACTCCGCCTTGTAACGCTCGGTGATGCGGAAGTTCTTCGCGAGCGAGAAATTTGACGTAAACAAGTGCGGTCCACGGAAGGAGTCCAAGCCAATGTTGCCGAGTGTGCCCGCCGCCGGACGGGAGAATCCCCCTCCAGAACCGCCGACGGCCATGGTTGGGATCGGGGTGAACCAAGTGAGGAACCCGCCTGCGTCTCTCTTGAGACCAAGAGGGAACGAGCCGGAAGCTCGATTGGGACGGCAAACACCCACGTCCTGATCTTTGTCACACAAGCTATAGCTTGGAGTCCACGGCAGACCTCCGCTCCAGTCGGTGATGCTGGTCAGTCTCCATCCTCCGACGACATAGTCCATCAAAGTATTGGCGCCGCTCATGTACTTCTTGCCCTTGCCGAACGGCAGCTCATAGAGGATGTTCGTTATCCACGCGTGATTGCGGTTCACGTTCATGGGGCCATAGGCAATCGTGGGGTCGATGGCGAAATAGTTGTTGTCATAGTATCTCGCCCGCGAAAACGTGTAATGCGAGACGAATTGCAGTCCCTGGGAGATTCGCTTTTCAACTTTCAACTGCAGCGCATTGTAATTGCTGCTTGCGTCCATGCCGAAGTAGTTCCCCATGTCCGACGAGCAGCAAGTCAGCTGATCCGTCAGCGGAAGATTAGCCAGGCCGCACACTCCCTGCGAGACAGAGCAATCAGGATAGGTGAAACGGTTGAAGAAGGGACGCCGGCTGTCCGGAGCTATGTTCGGATTGCCATATCCAACCATGCTTCTCTGATTGGCGTTATACGTCGGTCCGTCACCGGCAAACCCGTGCGTGCCCTTGTTCCCAACGTAAGCCACTTCCACGGTCATCGTCGATGTCAACTGGCGTTCGACCGTTGCGTTCCACATGTCGATTGCGGCTATCCGTTGTGTTGTCGGACGAATCCGCGGATCCACAGTGTTTTGCGGTCCGCGCAACGGAATCGTGCCATCGGCGCGAACAGCCGGGAATGGAGCGGGTAGTGGCCCCGTAGCAGAGTCCATCTGATACACGGGAACGTTATCGTTAATATTGGCGGAATTGATGTCGTGGGCGCTAATTGCCTCATGGACAAGCACGGGCAGGTTTTGAGTGACCGCGTGGCCAAAGTTCGACCCGAATACTCCGATGTCGAAACTGCGGCCGTAGCCGATACGCACAACCGTCTTCGGACGCAATTGGTACGCGATACCCACTCGCGGCCCGAATGCGCCGACGTAGTTTCGAATATTGCCGTTCAAGCCGTACGGGCCGAAACCGCCCACCCGGATGACGCCTTGGTCGACGTTTGCAAAACCTCCGTTGCCCTTGGCATTCACGGATTCGGGCAGATAGTCCTCCCACCGGATGCCATAGGTGACCGTCAATTTGCTGCTCATTCGGAATTGGTCTTGGGCGTAGATGAAAAAGCGCTTCTGACTTTCCGCAGCCGTTTGGCTAACACTGGCGAAGCGCTCGAAATGGGAAACATCACCCAAGAGGAACGACGCCAGATCCAGCCCTCCTGTGTAGCCTAGGCTGGCCGGGTCGAACAGCGCGGTCTGTTTGTGGCTGAAGGACAACTCCCCTGTTCGGTTCGCATCGCTCGGGAAGCGCAGGTTATGCGCAAAGCGAAGGTCCACTCCAAACTTCATGGCGTGATTACCCGTTATTTTGGTCCAGTTATTCACGAACTGGTATTGATGTTCATTCTCGATCAGTGGGCAGTTGCAACGGGAAGGATCCAGACCGTCGCCGAAATCGGTCATTTGCGTATTCTTATTGTCCCCGCTGTCCCACTTGAATGTTGGCAGCCCTCCTGTGGAGGAATCACTCGAGATGTTCAGACCGTGCAGTCCCAAAGCTTCCGCTGCCGCAACGTTCGCGTCCGGCTTAATGGAATGCGGATTGTATTGGAACCAGCCGAA
>QHYQ01000070.1 GCA_003224175.1 Acidobacteriota bacterium | reverse complement strand
CATCGTCCCTCTCGGCTATACCAAGCAGACCTTTAAGCCTGGGGATGAAGTTACCGTCACGTTGACGCCGGTCAGAAATGGGAAGCCTCTCGGGCGTCTACTTACGGTCGTGCTCCCCAATGGTAAGAAGCTCGGCACTGGAGGCATCGTCCCGGGCTCCGCAAGCGGATCCGACTATCCCCAATAACGGGGAATGCGCGTGCGAGAGCATCAACTTCCGAGGTCGGTGTGCGCACGTTTTTGAGACCGGTTTGCAACCAAGCTGTGGAATCTGAACCCATTTGAACGAGGAGGGAGCCTCTCCATGCCAAAGCATTTGGCGATTCCGGTGATTGCGCTGATTGCGGCATTGATGTTTTCACGGTTGGGGCACGCTCAGGCTCGGCTACCGGGCGCAGTGTACGATTTTGATCGAAAGGGCGAGAAGCCGGAACCCGCTCCGCGGCGGGATATTTCCGGAATTTGGGAGCCCGCCAAAGGGGTAGCGGGTGGAATCCAGGGCAAAGGCGCCGCGGCCATGGAATCGTGCAAACGCGACAAACCCGGCGGGAAGTACAGTGTCGACCCGAGTGCACCGATCACCGACACGGGTTACGCAACGCCGGATTGCTTGAAACCGGATATCGAGCCGCCGTACACCCCTTTGGGGCGGGAAACGGTCAAGGCCCACATCCCCGTCGAGGGCTTTAGGATGGTTCCCGACGCGTTAACCAACGATCCAATCCTCAAATGCGATCCGGGTGGGTTCCCGCGTATGAATCTTCATAATTTCAGGACCAGCGAGATCTTACAGACTCCGACCCACGTCGTGATCTTGTATAAATTCCAGCACCGCTGGCGACAAATCTGGACCGATGGGCGAGAACTGCCGAAAGACCCCGAGAACCCAGCGTGGGGAAACAGTGCCGATGCCCTCCCTCCCGAAGCGCGATGGTGGGGATACTCGGTGGGCAAGTGGGCCGATGACTATACGTTTGTCGTTGAGACGAATGGATTCTACGATGACAGAACCTGGCTGGATAATGCCGGCCTTCCGCAAAGCGACGCGATGCAGGTGGAAGAAACGTACCACCGCGTGGACGCCAGCCATTTGGAGTTGTCCATCAAGATTACCGACCCGAAGATGTACACGAAATCTTGGGTCGCTCTCGACAAACTGTCTTTGAGGTTGCAATCGCCCAATCTCGAGATTCAGGAAATGGAGTGTTCACCCTCAGACCAGGAGCGCTGGAATAAGTATTTTGGCAGCCAAACCGGCCCCGCCAGCGGCCCCGCCACCGGCCCCAAGACTAACGTTGAAAAGCCCAAGTAGCCCAGTTGTTTTTCTCTGTAGGAGGCAGCTCCAGCAGGACTGCCAAAGTCGACACAGGGTTGTTTAGTCTTTGTCCTACTGCTGGGCGACGTTGATGGGCCTAGCAGAGATACTTTTGTTAATGCTCCCGCGCGTCCAGCTCATCAATCCAACGCGCATCGCCGCGGCATTCGACCATGAGGACTGGGTCTTCGAGCCCTAGCTCGCCTCCCCGGCTCTTCCCCGCAATGAAATAGCTGACGAGTAAGGCACGCCTCGCGCGCCCGGCGCTGGCGATGCGCCGATCCGCTGCGGAAAATGGAATCAGGAGACGGGGATCATGGCGAATAAGACGATGACGAAGAAAAAGGTTCGGTGGTTCAGGGGAAGCGATGCCGAAGCCTGTGAGCACGTACACATGAACCCTTCAATCCACAAAAACGCTTTTGCTGATTTCAATTTGCTGAAACCTTCTGATTGGCATGAAGGCGCGTTTGAATTTCCAGAGGAAACCGTAACCGCGCACCTGTGCGATGATTGCGTGGCTGGCTTGAAAAAGCAAACCATAGAATTCGTGCCTGTGAAGATAGTGGATACGTTGATTCCAGGCGTAATCGGCACCGAGCATTGGGGCGTGGACGAACTTGGATACGTATATGCCTTAGACGAAAATGGGTACCCCGGCCACGAAGCCCCCGAACTAACCGCTACGAAAGTGCGAGACGCGATCCAAAGGAGCAAGGCCGGGACGGCGCATGACGGACCATTCAGGAGGAAGTCGGATCGGCTGGCAGCGGCCCATCGCAAGTTAGATTGGTTTATCACCACGGGCGGCGATTTGAAAGCTGCCGAAGCGGTTCCTATACGACAGGAGTTCGAGAACGCCTTCAAGGAACTTCGCGATGAGTTCGGACCCCTAGCTGGAGGGGCTGTAAACTGCCCCAAATGCGGAAACCCGGTTTCGGTTCCTATAAGGCCGGAGTGAAACAAGGCACGGACCCGAAAAAGGACGGGACCGTTGCGGCACAGGCTCGCATCGTAGGGGAGGGGCCCCGCAGGGCGAGGGTTGTCGAGCGACAAAAGAGGGCCTATGAATCACGCCCCCTTTTGTCGCATGAAAAAGTCGGGGCCACCCCACCAACCCGCTCCGCCCTACTTTGTCTGGGTGTTCGTGCTGCTCGTCTGGGCGTTCAAGTACCGCTTGAAAAATGCAATCGCCCGGGTCCAGGAGTCCAGGGCTGCGACGGCATTTTCACCCAGGGTTTGGTGCTCCAGGAATGCGTGAGTCACGTTGGGATAGATTTTGAACTCGAAAACCTTTCCCAACTTTTGCATGTCGGGTGCAGCAGCGGCCACCTTGGGAGCCAGTCCGGGGTCATCATCGCCCGCAAAGGCGAGGACTGGAGCTTGTATCTTTGCCATTGTGGCGAGGTCCGGAGGGGCGCCATAGAAGCTTACGGCAGCGTTTATCCCCGGTATCTCCGCAGCGCTTTCCCAAGCAAAGCCTCCGCCGTTGCAGAAGCCGGTGATCCCGCTCTTGCCATTCGCCCGCGGCAGCTTCAAGGCATAGTCTCGCGCCGCCTTAAGAAGCTCTATCTTTTCGGGGACAGGGCGGGTGCCCAGCGCCTTGGCCAGATCGTCTGGGTACTTGAATGAATCAAAGTTGCCCCCGTGCGGGCCTAATCCCGATGCTAGGTCGGGCATGATGACAATGAAGCCTTGCAACGCGAGTTTATCGGCCACGGCGCGCATCCAGTTTGCTCCTTCACCTTTTATCGGGGTCTCACCGATGTCCATACCGGGTCCCGGATGGATGAGCACAACGACTGCGGCCTTGTCGTTGCCGAGCGGCTGAACGACCCACGAATGCAGCTTCAAGGCACCCTTTGCGGTGTTCGCCGGGATATCCACCCACTCGCCATGGCGAGGCGATTCGTCCACAACTTTCATGGGGCCGCCGAAATGGCCGGGCACCATGTCGTCAAGCACCGCACTCTTGCCGTTGGAGCCTGGCTGGCTCACGAAATAATCGCGCACCGCGTTCGTCCGGCGCTCGATCTCAGCTTCGCCCAACCGGCCGAGCGCCGTGGCGATCGCTTCACGGTTGGCGAACGACTCGGTACCGCCGCCGTTCGGCGCCGAACCCGACAGGAGGTCAGGAACGACTGTGATGTAACCCTCATTCACAACCTCGGTGCCTACCGCTCGTACCCAGTCACTCAACCCTTGATTGCGCGCTGTGATCACTGCGACCGGTGCGGTGCCACGCAAGTCCGGATAAATGATGAAGACTCGGATCTTGACTGCGCCCATCTGCACGTCCAGCCATTGCGGGTGATGACGCACCAACGACGTATTCATCACCGTCTTTGCTGTGTCCTCGGAGGGTAAACCCAGGGGCATCGCGCTGGAGGGGAACGTACCTGCCCTATCGGAGATCCTTGCGGTCTTTTCTGCGGCCAACGCGGCCTGCACACCTTGTCCCAGCAGGAACCGACTGCCAACAGCAAGTGAAAGCGCGGCCACAACGAACGCCGCCGCGCCAACCGTTATCATCCGACTAGTCTTCATCGCTTCATCTCCTTCGCGTCCGTTGTAGTGCATGATGTTTGCCTGGGATTTTCCATCTTGACCCGCCAGATGGCCTCTTATACACCCAAGGCCCTTCCGAAATGAAGCGAATTGCCCCTCGTTGTACTCACTCTCTTAGATTTCGGGAGACCGCCAGGCCGGCTCGCCGCGACAACGACTTCGCGAGCTTAATTTCGTTCTCGCCTGCGCAACTCCCACAGAACTAAGGGTCGCAAGATATTTCAGCATCAGGCCCACGAGGCCCAACATCAGCACCACGAGCAGGCAGGCCAGAACTGTCGTCCCCCCTCCAGATTCGCCGGCGGTGTGGTCGCCCAGAAATCCGACGGTGCCGTTATTTCGTGCGTACCACCCATGCCAATACAACTCGTCCTCTTGGAGCGATTTTTGTATTTGAACGAGGCCGACGGTGGCATCAAGGTGATGCCGGTTGAGCTCAGCGAGCTTCTCAATGTTCAAGGCGTATTCGTGCTTAAGAAACCAATTGTCCCAAGCCGCTCCAGAAAGCGAGTCCGCAGTCAGGACCGGATCGGGTTCTTTGCCCCCCACGATGCTGAGGCCAGGGAAGATAGTTCTTTGCGGAGAGTTTTCGAGACTCTCGAGGTGTACGTGCAGGAATATTCCGAAGGAAAAGTCGATCAGACAGCCGGCAACTACGAGGGTCAAAAGGGCCCGGCGCAAGGGAAACGTGGATGCAAGCAGGGATAATCCGAGGATTTCCAGGGGGAGAAGCGTGAGATGAGCCTTGCCAAGAGGATCTCTCTCACCCGTCGAGGCAATGCCGACCACTAGACAAAACGGAATCATCGCTAGCCAGAACGTCCCTTCGGGACCAGACCGGAGTCGGCGGTAGAGGACCCGAGAGAGCAGCCACAGAACTACCGGACCACCGATCAGCCCCATGCCAAAGACGACGTTCGTCTGATAAAAAACGAATGCATCGTCGCGGATGGCACCGGCGAGTCCCTGGTGGTCGAAGTCGTCCAGCAAAAAATGGTTCCGCAAAACGACCGGCGCAATGGAATCAATCACATTGGCGGCCATCTTAGTCAGATTGCTTCCTGGGTAGCGCTGGCTCGAAGCTACGCTGGAATTCGAGGCGAACGTCACATGAGTTCCGTAAAGGGCCATCGACCAGCCAAACCAGGTCGCCAGCAGTAAACCGCAAACTGCGCCCATGGTGGCCAGTTCCCGCCAGCGGCGAGGCCGTTTTGCGAAAATGCGCAGCAGATAGTGTAGGGTCAGGAAGAGAAGATAGGGGCCGGCCGAATAGTGAGCCAGAAGGCCCGCCGACAAGGCGCCGAACGCCACGGTCATCCGCAAAAGATCGTTCTTTCTCCACGCCGCGAGGTAAAACCCGAGCCCAAGGACGAAGGCCGCCAGTTGGTTCATTGCAGGCGGTCTTGCGGGAAGCTGGTAGCCCAAAATAATCGGAGTGTCAGTAGGGAAGTGATGGAGGAAAAATAGAGATCGCTGAAAGTGTTCCAGCCAGTCGCCGTACCAATTTGCGCCAGAATAGTTCCGGATCATCCCCAGAGTCAGAAGCGTCCAGATCAGCAAAAAAAAGAAGCCTGCCAGTGCTTGACGCGCGCGAAACGAACCCAAGAGCCGAACAACATCACGCCAGACAGCGAGACCTAAAGCGAGGGACGTAACGGAGACGAGCGCGAAGTACTTGGGCTGTATCTCAGCGCCGGCCGGACTGAGATGGTAAATGGTCCCGAAAGCCAGATACAACAGCGCGAACGACGTACCGATAGACCCGCAGAGCTTCTCCACCGGGCTCCATCGCAGATGGCGGATGAGAAAGAAGCCGGGGGCGAAACCGCAAACAAGCAAAAGGGCGATCGCAAGGAGGAGTTCGAGCGCAAGCATCTGTTAGCAGTGTAAGCGCCGAGTTCATGGCAATACAGCACGATGTATTCAAAAATAACCAACGGGTAATCGGCACGACGTCGGGGAGCTCCACAGCCGGGTAATTCAGGCGCTTCCGACGCTGCCCGAAACGGTGGTTCTTTTGGTGTCGGTTCTGGATCGTCAAGGAACCAGCGCCGAGAGGCACCAACGCGAGCTGAAGACCCTGAAGAGTCTGTTTACGCGCTCCTCCTAAGCGCGTTGGGAGAGCGTTTGCCCTCTTGACACGGATTATCATGGAAGTCCTCTTACCGGAATTTGGGCCACATGGCCAGTAATCGCGGGTGGACTTGCGACCAAAACGCAGGCCTGGTCATCCAATCGCCTACGCATATATCAGGAGTCGCAAAGATGCAAATCGGCGTCGACAGCTTCGCAGCGGCTATCTCCGACCCGGCCACGGGCCTCACCCTCGGCCCCGTCGAGCGCATGCAGGACCTGCTGGAAGAGATCGAGCTTGCCGACCAAGTTGGTCTCGACGTGTTCGGCATTGGAGAACATCACCGGGCCGAGTTCCTTGATTCTGCCCCAGTCGTAATTCTCGCGGCCGCCGCGGCGCGCACGAAAAGCATCCGCCTTACGAGCGCCGTCACCGTTCTCAGCGCTGCTGACCCGGTTCGCG
The DNA here is from genome assembly GCA_003224175.1 of Acidobacteriota bacterium. Classification (GTDB taxonomy): domain Bacteria; phylum Acidobacteriota; class Terriglobia; order Acidiferrales; family UBA7541; genus Palsa-189. The sequence goes on along the minus strand of QHYQ01000070.1, from coordinate 474 downwards.
TCTTCCAGGAATTCGCCACTCTAGATCTTATCTCACATGGTCGTGCTGAGATTGTCGCCGGTCGGGGCTCCTTCGTGGAGTCCTATCCGCTCTTCGGCCTCCGTCTGGAAGACTACGACTCGCTTTTCTCAGAAAAGCTGGAGCTGCTCCTGAAGATCCGCGAGAACACCCACGTTTACTGGTCCGGTAAGCACCGCGCGCCGCTCACCGGCCAGGCGGTCTACCCTCGTCCGCTGCAAAACCCGCTGCCCATTTGGATCGGTGTCGGAGGCACTCCCGCCTCATTCGCTCGCGCCGGTATGCTCGGGCTCCCCCTGATGGTCGCTATCATCGGTGGCGAACCAAAAAGATTCCGCCCTCTTATCGACCTGTACCGCGAGGCAGGCCGCCGCGCCGGTCACTCCGCCGAGAAACTCATCGTGGGTCTTCACTCCGTCGGCTTCTTGGGAGAGACCACCCAGCAAGCTGCGGACG
>QHYQ01000069.1 GCA_003224175.1 Acidobacteriota bacterium | reverse complement strand
TGCGTGAAATGGCGCACGAGCAAGGGAATGTCTTCGGGCCTGTCGCGCAATGGAGGAACGCGAATCGGAAATACGTTCAGACGGTAATAAAGGTCTGACCGGAACTTTCCCTCCTCTACCATCGCTGCGAGGTCTCGGTTGGTTGCAGCGATCAGCCGAGCATCAGTTCGCAACGTGCGTGCGCTGCCAAGCCGCTCAAATTCTCTCTCTTGCAGTACGCGCAACAACTTGGGCTGAAGCTCGAGCGGAACCTCTCCAATCTCATCGAGAAAGATTGTGCCGTGATTTGCCAGTTCAAAGCGGCCGATCCGCTGTGCAATTGCTCCGGTAAAGGCACCCTTTTCGTGTCCGAAAAGCTCGCTTTCGAGCAATCCCGTCGGAATGGCCGCACAATTGAGCCTGACGAAAGCGGCAGAGCGGCGTGGGCTAAGGTTATGAAGCGCCCGGGCGATCAGTTCTTTTCCGGTCCCGGTCTCCCCATAAATTAAGACCGTTGATTCCGTAGAGGCGACGGTCTGAACCTCCTTCAAAACACGACGCAGCGCCGCACTTTTGCCGACGATTTCGTCAAAATTCATCTCACTACGGATTTCGTCTTCGAGGTAAACCTTCTCCTGAGCGAGCTTATCTTTCAGCTCAGAGATCTCCTGGTATGCAAGCGCGTTTTCGACCGCGATTGCGATTTGTCCTGAGACCTGACTGAGAAACTCCACGTCCTCTGGCGTAAAGGAATACTCTGTCTTTCGTGAAATCCACAAAACACCAACCGCCCGACCGCGGTTCATTAGGGGTATCAAACAGGAGGAGTGCAACCCCTCGGCTTCTACTATTTTGCGACCCTCAGGGGCGAAGGCGCTTGGGTCAGCCGTGTGCGCAATGACGGGCTTTTTTGTATCAAAAACTCGCTTGGCGGGGTCATTCTCCGTCATCGTCATTACCAGGTCTTCTCGAACGAATCCTCTACCGTCTGGGAAGTCGAGGGCGTACACCCGGTATTTGCCGGGCTCCCGGTCGGGCAGCGAAATTCCGCCGGCATCGCACTCCAGCCGGTGCGGGGTGGTCAACGGGACGCTAAGAAGTGAACCGATATTGCCGCACTCCTTTGAGTTCAACTCCTTAAGGCGGCCTAACCTTTCATCTGCCTTCCAGTCGGCGATGTACAGCGGCTCCTGACTCCTGTGAGCGTGCCCCATTGGCAAATCTTCGAGTCGCAAATTCGGAGTCGATGACGGCCCCCTGCCGCACGCTACCCATTCGATTTCGTTCGAATTCTCCTTCAGGATTACTACGTAAAGATAATCGAAGTGAACTAACGGGCCGAGTTGATTCGCGAGAATTCTGGCCAACTCCTCAGGTTCGTGGCAAGCAGAAAGAGCCTCGCTAATACGAATGATGGCGTCGTAGCGCGGAGACTCTGTCCCGGTGATTAGAATATCTTCCACGGATCGAGCAAAACCCCACATCTAAAAAATCACATGCATTTTTGGGTCCTCGGGATACACCCTACCATGGGTACCTTTACCGAAGCATCGGCGATAATACGGTTGCGTGACATAGCCCCCAAGGTAACACCGTTATCGGCGACAAAATAGTGGCATTCGGAATAACTCACCGCCATCAGGGACTATGGTTTGTTTCTTTCTCCATTGGCTCGGAGAGCAGCCAAGTGCCGGGAAACCGGTAGTACGCCAGGATGCTGGCATCTACCCGCCCGAAAGACCGTTGAACCATTCCGCTTTTCCATCTAATCGCGCGGACAATACATCGGCAACCGCAGAAACATAACAGCGGTTTCAGAACCACCACTTGTTAGCTAAGTGCAGCGATAGTCTTAGCGGTTAAATCCGCAGATGTTTCCATCGAAACAAGGAAATTGTTCGCGAGAAGATATGCGTAGAGATGACCGAGAGGAGCACTATGTCGCAACTGGTATGCGGGCACCAGGCCATTGGTTCCGCTCCATTCCCAATCCGGAAGTAATCAGCCTGAACGGCGCTTCAATCTAGCAGACCTCCAACGGAAAATTGGCCAACTTGGCCAACTCTCCGTCCCAAAAGCTTAGCCCGAGAAGGTGGCCTAGATGGCTGAAGTACTAGACATCCTCGAAAATACAGTCGTCAGTAAAGAGAGCAAGGAGGCTTTCGGGATCATTCGAGGACGCCCAGGCTCTCGCCCACTCACTGGCCAAATCTTCCACATCAGATGTCCGCATGACTCACCCCTTTGCCCCGGTGTAACAGCCGAGTGATACCCGTCTCGGCCCAATTCATGGCGTGCTGACTAGCACGATCCAAGACGAAGACAATGAGCACAACCATGGACACGCCTACAAACAACACCGAGAATATGATCAAAGCCGCGATCATCTCCTGGACGTAGTAGAAGCGTATTGCCGGAACTGCCACAAGGCCCATCCAAATCCACTTCTTCGTGCTTGTCCCGGCCAACTTGTTGAACAACCTCGTGAACGAAATCACGGCTTGGCTCCTGACGGATCGCGTAGTCCAGAGTGCATACGCCATGCCAAAGCCAGTTTTAGCCCTCCTTTGTGCTGGAAATGCTTAGCGACGTACGAGATAAGAAAAACAGAGCATCGATCTTCAACTCATGATGCCAATATGCCGCTGCCGACGTGGTAGCACTTTGCCCGCCACCTGGCGCAGCCCCTTGCGTTTTTCGGTTTGAAAGCAATTAGCGGATAGCAGCCCAACGAACTACTCGCTACTCTCCCAACTTGGGAGAGTTTCATGACCGTTTACGCTGGTAGGACGTTTCAAACGTGCGCCTTGAGGGTTTGGGGCGTTTGGGTTTCGATACGGGATTTTCGGGCGGCGATGATGACTAATTGGGAGTTACAGCCGTTGTCGCAGCGGCACACAAGGACGGGAACGCTAGGAAACAAAAGGAGAGCCCCACGCCATGGGCACGTGGGGCGATAAAAGCGGCGTTAACAGCTTAGATGCAGTGGTGGATGGTCGGTTGCGGGCGAGACCTACACGTTTGAAGAACATGGCGAAGGCTGCCAGAGATGCCGGGATGCCGCAAAAGCGAAATTGCCGCCCCGTCGTAAGTAGAAGGTCTGCTATTGCGAACGAGATTTCTTCCAGGTCAGCGGCGGCAATTCTAAATTGGCGACACGTTTCAGGTAAGCTCTCGCGTGCTCTGCTGCTCGATCCTTACCTTGTTCAATGTCATCCACTGATTCTGAGGGAGCAATCCAGGCCTTCGCGTTGACGTTGTAAACGGATGCCTGAACACCTTGGGCGTTGTGCTCTGAGAATAGTCGCAGGTGCTCGCCATTCACCTTGACTTCGGCCCAGACGCCTTCAGTCAACATAAGAACACCACATTGACTCACATATTGTAGTCGGATAATTGCTGACGTGTGCTCGCCATCGCTTGATTTTTTACCGAAAGGGGCAGGGCGTCGCAGAATCACGCTACTAGCGTTCCAGTGCCAGCGAGGTGGCAGGCTCCCTACTTCCTGGCACGACGCGAAAGAGCATTGGTAACGTCGTCGTTCCATTGCGTTCTAGCTCCTGAAATTAGCAATTCCGGTCAGCCCCCATGATTGGCATTCCACTTGCGCTTACCCTAATCGGTAAGCAGTTGCATTGAGGGGGTAAGGCAGATGAGAACGCCAATATCGCGATTGGATCCGACCCTTCGCAGCCGTGAATTGCGAGAGTTTGAGAGGACACTGCGGAGAAAGATCGTCGGACAGGACAAAGCTGTGCAAGCAGTCGCGGAGCTGTATCAAGTGTTTCGCGCTGGATTGAGCGCGCCAGGACGACCGGTGGGAAATCTGTTGTTTTTAGGCCCGACGGGGGCCGGAAAGACCCGGGTGGTCGAGGCCGCGGCTGAGGTCCTGTTTGGCACTCCGCGGGCCATGATCAAAGTGGACTGCGCTGAGTTCCAGCATTCGCATGAAATTGCAAAGCTGATCGGCTCGCCGCCGGGATATCTGGGACACAGAGACACGCATCCGCTGATTACCCAGGAGTCGCTCGACGCGTATCACACTGACAAGCTGAAGGTCAGCTTCCTCCTGTTTGACGAAATTGAGAAAGCGTCGGACGCATTGTGGCAGTTGTTACTTGGGATTCTCGACAAGGCGACGTTAACGCTTGGAGACAACCGACGAGTCGATCTGTCGCAGACGCTTATCTTCATGACCTCAAATCTGGGCGGTTCTGAGATCAGCGAATTGATGGAGGGCGGAATGGGCTTTGCGCCTGCGGCGCACGCGGAATCGAACCCACAACTAGACGAGAAGGTCGAGCGAACCGCTACAGAGGCGGCCAAACGTAAATTCGCACCGGAGTTTATGAACAGAATCGACAAGGTAGTGGTCTTTCGTCCCTTGCGATCGCAGCAGCTCGAGCAGATTCTCGAGATCGAACTCGGCATGGTACAACAACGATTGCTTGAGACGAACAGGCCATTCCTGT
>QHYQ01000296.1 GCA_003224175.1 Acidobacteriota bacterium | reverse complement strand
ACTTCCACGGTTTTCGGGGTCGGAGGCTTTGTTTTCTATAATTTACGATTTTTTCCGTCACTACGTGCGCTGACCTGCCAGGCTTTGTGTCTCCCGCCAGCGCCGATTGGAGTTTGTGCGCCAAGTGCCAGCCAGTCTTCGGCTGGAGCGGGTTCTAGGCTTCCGAGCGAGCAAATCGTGCGCTGGCGTGGGCCCTTAGCGGTTTGGACGGATTCGACAAGAAGGTGATTGGTGTAGGTTTTGCCCTTGTAGGTTCGCGTTGATTTTCGAATGTACATTGACCACTACACGTAGCATTGTCTCCCGTCAATGTCAAGAGAAAACACAGTTACTTTAGTCACTATTTTGACCAATTTATGCAATGCGCTGTGAAAACAAACCACTTCTTCAAGACGATCCTGGTTTTTTGCAGGAAATCACCTCGATTGCCGTGGAAGTTGGGCTAGGCCAGTGACCTAGTTAATTAGGATGGTCCGCCGCAGAGTCGCGTTCCGGCGGCGGACCATGTATACCCGAAACCTGTTTCTCGGGCCGAGAGTCCAAAAGATCAAACCCGGCCCTGCTCCGACGGGGCTTGGGCATGTCACCGGTGACGGAGGGGGGCAACTCGCTTCAGATGCCTCCCTTCCTTTTTAGCTTACGACTCGGCGGTAGGTATCAGCAAATGAATACTCAGAATCCGCTCACCGTCGTACCGTGCAAGGACCGTCCGCGAGATCACGCGGTGCTGTGTGGCAACGATTCGATAATGGTGGAAGGTTTCTGGCTCCGACAAGGGCGGCCACGTTGCGCTACTTGAGGGGATCATATCGGCCGGCGCGGGCCCAGTGTTTCACCTGCATCGCGCTTGGAATGTGCCCAGCTGCGCTCGCGTTCCGAAAACAGGTTTTTGAACAACATCGGCCATTGCTACTCCGGCAGAGTATAGGATGGAACCAGAATGCGCTTTGTGGCCGGCGTGGGCCAAGCGTCCTTGACACTACAGAGGAGGCAGCAGTATGCTCCGCCGCAAAATTCGGCCGTAGTCGTCGTCAGGCCGCGTGCATGTGAAGGGAGGCGTCGTATACGTCGATCCCGCATCGTTCTGCTACTGGTCACAGGTTCTGTTGTTACTGGCACGGGTCCTTTGAGGAGGTAGTTCATGAGCGACTTTGATCGACGGAGCTTTTTGACGGGCCTTCTTGCTTCTCTGGGGGTAGCGGCGGCCACTAGGGGCGACCGCCTGGTCGCGCAAGCGGCGGCTCCTGCGACGAAGTACCGCATCGACGTGCATCATCATTTCGGGCCGCCGACATGGGTCGCGGCGATGAAGGGCAATCCCCTGCTGCAAGCCCCGAACACGACCTGGACGCCTGAGAAGTCGATCGAGGATTTGGACCGGGGCGGCGGCGCCGCCGCGGTGCTGTCCATTACCAATCCGGGTTTATATCTTGGCGATAAGGCGCAGGCAAACCGCCTTGCCCGAGAATGCAATGACTTCGGCGCAAAGGTCGTGCAGACCCACCCCACACGCTTTGGTTTATTCGCCGCGATGCCGCTCCCCGATGTCGGTGCTACCATGAAAGAAATCGCCTACGCCTACGATCAGCTCCACGCCGACGGCATTGGCTTCATGACGAGCTTCGGCGACACTTGGCTGGGAAATCCTGCCTACAGGCCGGTGATGGAGGAACTCAACCGGCGCAACGCGGTTGTCTTTGTCCACCCGACTGCAGCCAATTGCTGCAGGAACCTGAACTACGCTCCAGGCGTGCAACCGGCAAGCATGGAATACGGTACCGACACGACGCGCGCCATCACGGGCATCTGTTTCAGCGGCGATGCTGTGCGGTTCCCCAATATTCGCTGGATCTGGTCACATGGCGGCGGCTCCATGCCGTTCCTAGCGGCCCGCATTGCTGGCGCGGAGCGTAACTTCAAGGAACAGATGCCCAATGGGTTGATGGCCGAGTTGAAGAGGTTCTATTACGATCTCGCAGGCGCCGCCAACGTGGGAGTGGTTGCTTCTTTGCGGCAACTCGTGGGTGCGGACAAGATTCTGTTCGGAACCGATTTCCCGCCCGGCGGCCACATCCTGGAGACCGCTCAGTCGATCCGCGAGCTCAAGATGTTCAGCGAGGCCGATCTAAAGCTGATCGAACGCGATAATGCAGTAAGACTCCTGCCGCGGCTCCAGATGACCTAGGAGCGCAAAATCTTTCACGGCGCTGCCGCCCGGCGGGCACGTGTTATTCACGATGCGTTCCTTACTCGACGCTTGCCTGTTGGGTCTCTGTGATATGCTGCGGCCCATCGTCTTTGCCGAACGTAACTCGGACCTACAAATAGACCGGGGCTGGAGACAGACGAATCCATGATCCACCTTCCAAGCCGGCGAACTCTTCTCAAGTATGGGGCAGCCGCTGCCGCGTCAGCAGCCTTCGGCCGTGTCCCGCGCGCGCAAGGCCAGCAAAGCTCACCGCAAAGGACCGTGGTGATTATGTTCGACGGTTTTGGGCTCGACTATCTCGCGGAAAGCAGGATGCCGGTTCTCGGCCAATGGAAGCGCGACGGGCTCTACAAATCTGTGACGGGTTTGATGCCTTCGGTTACCAACGTCAATAATGCCTCGATCTGCTGCGGGGTTTGGCCGGAGGTGCACGGCATCACCGGAAACTCTTACTTCGACGAAAAGCGTGGCGTAGAGGACTACATGGAATCGGCCGACCTCTTGCTTGCTCCCACGCTCTTTCAACGGGCTGCACAGCAAGGTGTGAAGTCGGCGCTTCTTTCGAGCAAGGCGAAGACGGTCACCTTCCTCCTGCGCGGGGCGGAAATTGTGCTCACGGCGGAGGAGCCAACTCCGGAATGGGTGCAAAAACTCGGCCTCGCTCCATCGATCTACAGCAGCGAAATCAATTATTGGCTGCTGCGCGCCGCCCTTGATATTCTGCGAAATCGCCCGGATATCGGTTGCCTTTACGTCCATACCACCGACTATGCCATGCACATGTGGCCTCCGGAAGCGCCGGAATCCAAAGAGCACCTCGAGCGCCTGGACGATCTTTTCGGACAGGCGATGAATGCGGCTCCCGACGCGGCATTTTTGCTCACCGCCGACCATGGCATGAACGCGAAAACCCGCTGCTACGATCTCGAGAAAGTCTGTGCCCAGCGCGGTGTTCCGCTTCGCAAGGCCTTTTCCGCGGGCCGCGACCGTTACGTGAAGCATAACCGAGGCTGCTCCGGAGCGGCGTATGTCTATCTGAAGACTTCTCAGGACGCGGAGAGAGTTCGCGGAATTCTCACCCAGCTAAAAGGGTGCGAGCGGGTTCTTACGCGCGAAGCGGCCGCCCGCGAATACAGGCTGATGGCGTCACGCATTGGAGATCTGGTTGTGTGCGGCGATAAGGACACTCTCTTCGGAGAAATGGATACGGAACAGGAGAATTTCTCGAGCGGGCTCCGCTCACATGGATCCGTGCACGAACAAAACATCCCTCTGTTCGTCTACCATGCGAACCACACGCCATCGAGCGATTACTTCCAGCACAATCTCGACCTGGCGCGATGGCTATACCGCGCCTGAAGTCACTGCGAGCAACGCAACGAGCCTGGATCGAGACGGGTCGCAATCAATTTCAAAGCAGGCATGGAGAGCCTCTCATGCGAAGAATAATTCCGGTAATGTTCATCGCCTTCGTTCTGTCGGTTATCTTGTCGTGCGGGAGCAAGGAAGCCGGGCCAAATTCGGATCGTCCTCATGCGACGATTCGGATGCGCGACGGCTCTGCATTGACCGGTGTCATCACTGCGACTTCACCAACGGAAATTACTCTTACCGGCGACGATAATACAACGCACACGCTCCCTACCCTGCAGGTGAAGTCGATCGACTATGACGAAGCGACAGCGGCCCCCGGGGAGCCGTCAACCGCGCAGAAGCGCCCGCAGACTGCGCCGAGATCATCCGCCGAATCGGACTCCAGTCACGCGAACCACTATCATCCGAGCCAGGCTGAAATTCATACCAAAAGCTATGAATTAGCGGCCGGCACCGAAGTTCCCGTACGCAGCGAAGAAACAATCGATTCTTCTAAAGCAGTTGAAGGGCAGACGTATGCGGCCGAGATTGCCGACGATGTGCGAGATCCGGCCGGAGACGTTGTCATTCCGCGTGGATCAAACGCTCAGATCGTCATCCGCTCGGCATCCAAGGGAGGCCGTTTCCGCGGCACTTCCGATCTCGTGATGGATTTGCAATCCATCACTGTGGAAGGACAGAAGTACCTAATTAGCACCAGCGACCTCCAGGAGCGCGGAACGACAGGAATCGGCGTGAATCGGCGGACCGGCGAGTACACCGGAGGCGGCGCGGCACTCGGGGCCATCATCGGAGCCATCGCAGGCGGTGGAAAGGGCGCAGCAATCGGGGCGGGAGCTGGCGCGGGGGCAGGGGTACTGACACAAGTCTTAACCAAAGGCGCGTCCATTCGCGTGCCAGCAGAAACAATTTTGACCTTCAAATTAGATAAGCCCGTACGGATCGTTGCCGCCAAATGACCTCTGATCCGAGGACCAAGCCGAATCGCTGCCCAGCCGAAGGCAGGCCGAAAATCGCCGGAACTGCCGGGCTTTCGTGCGCGTCTATAGCTCCAGCAACAAGCCGGCGCAAGTCGGAGACCTCGTAAATCGACACGGAGGTGTGTCATGCGCAAGACGCTTTCGGCTCTTCTGTTAATTGCGGGCAGCGCCGCGTTCGTTGCATATGCGCTTGCCGCGCCGCAGACAACGGGCTACCACCTGGTTAAGAAGGTTGTACTCGGCGGGGAAGGCGGCTGGGACTATGTAAACGCCGACCCCACGACGCATCGCGTCTTTATCTCCCGTGGTACCCACATCATGGTCGTAGATCCCGACGGCAAAGTGGTCGGCGACATCCCGAATTTGAAGGGTACGCACGGGGCTGCTCTGGTGCCAGAACTCAATCGCGGATTTAGCAGCAACGGGCAATCAAATTCCGTGACCATCTTCGATCTGAAAACTCTCGAAGTGATCAAGGAAGTTGCCCTGCCCGCGGCTCAGGGTCCTGACGGCTATCTGTATGACCCCGCGTCCAAGCGCGTTTTCGTCTTTAACGCGCGCAGCCAGGATGCTACTGGCATAGACGCGAAGACGGGCGAAGTGGCGGGCATGGTACCGCTGGGCGGCAAACCCGAAGCGGCAGTGGCCGATGGACAAGGGCACATCTTCGTGAACAACGAAGACAAAACTCTCCTCGTCGAGTTTGACTCCAAAGCCCTCAAGGTACTCAACAATTGGCCTATCGAAGGCTGCGATTCACCCGCCGGCTTGGCCATTGATACCGCGCACAAGCGGCTCTTCGCCGGTTGTCACAATCAGCAAATGGTAGTGGTGGATTACACCACCGGGAAAGCCGTTGCCAAGATACCGATTGGGAATGGCATCGATTCCACCTGGTTCGATCCGGCCACCCAGTTGGCATTCTCTTCCTGCGGCGATGGTACCATCGCGGCGGCGCACGAGGATTCGCCTGACAAATACACCATAGTCGATACCATCAAGACCCAAACGGGTGCCCGGACCATGGCGCTGGACACCGGCAATCACAACATTTATGCGGTCACTGCGGAATTCGGTCCGGCTCCGGCAGCCACGCCCGAAAATCCGCGCCCACGACCGGCGATCATACCCAACACGTTCACGCTGCTGATTTTCGCCAAGTAGTTGCAGCCCAGGGCGGCGAGGCGCCAGGTAGGTGTCCGCTAAGATGGATCGGCATAGCCGAAACGCCGGATCCGCAAAGGGGCTTGCCCGTCTGTGTGCGCCCACTGCGTCTAGCGCCCACTAATCGATATACCACGGCACGTTGATTGTGACGATGCGCCGGGTTCCCTTCATCAAGAGGGCCGCCTTGAGCCAGGTGGCCCTCTGGTTGTGGAGAAAATTGTGATACCAGTACTTTTCCACTAATTCGGGAATTATGACGGCGATCTGCCTCCCAGGATTTTTTTCTTCTAACGCCAACACATAATCCACAATAGGCCCGATTACAAACCGATACGGAGACTTCAGGACTTTTAATTTAGGCATGGGCAGCCCGCTTCCATGAAGGGGCCCTTCGACGGCTTTGCACCAGTCATCGTCAAATTCTTTATCGCCTTCCTCCGTGCTGACATGTACGACGTGAATTTCCGAAGAAATGTTGAACGCGATCTGCAATCCGGCCCGGGAGACTCTGGTCCAGGCCATCATGGGCATCACGACGATAGGCGGCCTTACCTCGGTTAAATCAAGCGCACCAGGGTGCGCGATTTGCGCGCGCAGGCGGTCATAGTGGCGCCGAATCGCGAACATCAAAATCATGATCAGCGGAATCAGCAGCGTAGTGATCCAAGCCCCGGCCAGGAACTTCGTTATGGTCACAATGATTACCGTCGCCGCTGTGGCGAACGCGCCGAGGGCGTTCAGAGAGATGGCCAGACGCGACCCGCCTTTGCGCCTCCAGTGCCCCACCATTCCCGCTTGCGACAGCGTAAACGCCAGAAACGCGCCGACGGCGTAAAGCGGAATCAGACGATCGGTCACGCCGCCAAACAAAATCAGCAACGCGGCGCAAAGCAAGGCCAGCGTCGTGATACCCCACGTATAGACAAGCCGGCGGCCGCGCTCGGCCAGAGGAACGGGAAGATAGCCATCTTGCGCGATCAGGCGGCACAGGCGTGGAAAATCCGCGAACGCCGTATTTGCCGAGAAGGAAAGGACCAGCAGCACTGAACCAATCGTGACGAGATAGAAGACGTTGCGTCCCACTACGGCTGCGGTAAGTTGCGAAAGGACGCTCTGATATCCAGGGCCTGGTTCTACTGCGCCGATCTGATAGGCCCGACAGAGATAGGCGATGCCCAGCAACATGATGGCGAGCAACGTAATGACTGTTGTAAGTGTCCGCCGCGCGGTTTGCACCACCGGCTCGCGAAACGCCGTCACGCCATTGCTCACAGCTTCCACGCCGGTCATGGCTGTGCAACCGCTTGCGAAGGCCTTGAGCAAAAGCCAGAGGCTCACCGCGGCGGCGGCCGCAGGTAATGTTGGCGGCGCTTCAACCGGCGTCGGATGACCTCCTGAAACAATGGCCTTGCCCATCCCCACCACAATGGTCGTTCCCAGCGTGCCCAGGAAGAGATAGGTGGGGATCATGAAAACGAACCCGGTTTCACGCGACCCGCGCAGATTGACGAGCATGATGAGGAATAAGATCACCAGGCAGAGCATCAGCGTATGTGGTTGAAGTTTGGGAATCGCTGACACGAGGGCGCCCACGCCCGCCGAGATCCCCACGGCAGCGGTCAGTACGTAATCGATCATCAAGGCCGTGGCCGCGAGCAAGCCGGCGAAAGGACCCAGGTTTTCCCCCGCTACGGTGTACGAACCGCCGCCTTGCGGGTAAGCTTCGATCGTTTGCCGGTAGGAAACGTAAACGATCAGCAGCAAGATGACGATGCTGATCGTAATCGGGAAAATGTAGGAAACGCCCACCGCGCCCAGGGAGATCAGCAGGGTCAGGGCGGCTTCGGGGCCATAAGCCGCCGAACTGAGCGCGTCAAGCCCGAAGACCGGTATTCCCGCCGCAGCTCCGAGTCTTTCCGTGCGTTCCTCGGAGGAGCGCAGGGGCCGTCCAAAGAGAAAATCGATTACAGACACGTCTCCACTTACCTCCCGATGAGCGGCTTATCTTTACATGGAAAGCACAGGAAGAGCATCGAGCCTTCTAGCCGCGGTTGGACCGATAACAGCGTCCACAGCGAGCTTGCGCTTGAGAGTGCATGTTGGGTGACGTATGATCCGCACCTGATAGGGACCGCCTCTTCGCATGATTACTCGCTCCATCGGAGCCGGATGTCGTTGGCTGCTGGAAAAGATTGTCGCTGCCATTGCCGCCACGGGCATCAATCCAAATGTCCTTACGGCCTTTGGGCTATTCGTGAACCTGTGGGCCGCGCTGCTGTTCGCTGAAGGCATGTTCCGGTCAGGCGCAGCGGTGATCTTCCTGGCCGGATTTCTGGATATGCTCGATGGCCAGGTGGCTCGGCGCGAGCAGCGCGTTACGGCATTTGGCGCCTTCTTCGATTCCACGCTCGATCGCTACTCCGATATGGCTCTGTACATGGGCCTGCTTGTTTACTATGCGGTTAACGAAAGAGCCTCCTACGTGGTTCTGGCCGCCGTGGCTACGGCGGGATCGGTCATGGTGAGTTACGCGCGCGCCCGCGCCGAATCCTTGATTCCCACCTGCAAAGTAGGATTCATGGAACGGCCGGAGCGGTTGGTGCTGCTCATACTGGGAGGCACGTTTGACCGCATGGCGCCCGTCCTCTGGGTCATCGCCCTGGTTTCCACGATTACCGTGATCCATCGCGTCGTTTACACTTGGCAGGAAACGAAAGCGGGCCGCACGCTGCCGGGCATCCATCTGGTCGTTTAGGCCTTTGCTTCCGCCGGTGGTTCGCGTTCAGTGACGAGCGCATCGCCCATGGAAGAATGCACCGGCCCCGCGACGGCTCTCCATGCGCGGTCACGTATCTCGTCCAGTTCTCGCTTGGTGCAGCCCTCCGTTTCAATCGTTTCGTGCAGCCATACCACGATCGTCGAAGGCTGCAGCATCCAGCTCGTTTTGCGATTGAATGTAAATGCGCCCACGATGCTCACGGGCGTGATGGGCGTTCCGAAATCCCGTGCCATGCGAAAGACGCCGTCGTGAAATGGGCCCACACGCCCGGTGATTGTCCTGCCGCCTTCCGGGAAAACCACCAAACTCACGCCTTGATCCAAAGCCGCGCGAGTCAAGCGCCACATGCGTTTCAGATCCGATGACCGGTTCACCCCGGGAACCGGCACGTTGCCGAAGCGCTTCATCAGCCAGCCATATATCGGAATGCGGAAATGTGACTCCAGCTCGAGGCCGCGAAAGAATTGAGGAATGACGGAGTACAGCACGAATGGGTCAAAAAGATTGACGTGATTGGAAACGAAAAAGCAAACCCGGCTCGGATCAAACCCCGGTGAGCGTCGAACTTCCACGCGGGCGCCGGCCAGCCGTATCACATTGCGCGATAACCATCGCTGGGCCCTGTCGTTATTCCGGGGATTCACGAATATCGCGAGCAGAATGAGCAGGGGGCAAACGAAAAAGAAGAAGGCTCCGGCCAGCGTCCACCGCAAAACACTCCTCAGCCTCAGATAGGTCGAGAGATAGATCGAGTGCTGGCCTTCGGCCGCAGCAGAATGATCTTTGGCGCCGGGCCCTTCCGCCGGAACGTTCATACTACGACATCCAAGACTCCCGGAAGCACTTCCACGCTGTCACACTTCAACGTCAGTACCTCTCCATCGATCATTACATCCACCGGTTCTTCCAGCGCGAATTCAATTCGCCGCACGCCGCCGTGCGAAGCGAGCGGGTGGAGAACGTGGGTGCCATCAAAGAGGGTAGAGAGGTTCCGCAGCAGGCCGATTCTTCCGATCGGGCCCCAGCGAACGTACTCGATCAGACCGTCGTCTGTACAGGCTTGCGGCGCGATCATCATGTTGCCCCCGGTGAATCGGCTGTTATTGAAACTGAGAAAAAGGCAGCGCCGGCGGTCGAACTCGATGTCACCGTCTGCACGCAGCGGGAAGGCCTCGCGCCTCAGACGCGCGAGGCACAGCAGTACGCCGAGCAAATATCCGAGTTCTCCAAGACCCTTGAAGAGGCGATTGGCCGCAGCCGTTACATCCGCAGTGAACCCCACGCTGAGCAGATTGATGAAGTAAAGCTTGCCGCCGGAATGCTTCAGGCAAAACACGTCAATCGATTTCCGTCTGCGCGCGATGATCGCTTCTCTGGCGTATTCCGCGCCGTCGCTGGTGAAATCGCGAAGAAAGGAGTTGCCCGTGCCCAGCGGCAGAAAACCCAAAACCGGTTTGCCGGCCGCCGCAGCTTCCGGAAAAAGCCCATTCATGATCTCGTATGCCGTCCCATCTCCGCCGACGGCGATGAATTGGCGCTGTCCTCGCGCATACGCGAGCCGCGCCAGTTGCGTCGCCTCGCCCGGCCTGGTGGTCTCGGCCACCTGCAATCCCACTCCGGCGGCGCGCAACTTTTCGAGCGCCGCCTTTGCTAATTTGCCGCAGCGTCCGCCACCCGCGGCGGGATTCACAATCGCAAGAAACGCGTCGCTCACAGGGGCTGCACAGCGCTGCGGTCAAGCTGGCGGCCGATCTGTTCGGCCAGGATGTTTCGTTTAATTTTCAGCGAGGCGGTGCGCGGGAAATCCTGGGACCAAAGAACGTATCCGCTGACGCGTTTGTACGGCAGAAGACCTGTATTGCGCCGCTCGACTTCGCGGCCTATCGCACCGTTTATGTTTTGGTCCGCATCCGGATGCACGACGAGCACGAGTTGCTCGCCGGCCAGGGTGCGCTGCGGCCAAAGATAATTGGCCGCAAAGACGCAGAATTCTTTCACGGGCAGGCTCTCGAATACGTTCTCGACGTCTTCGGGATAAATATTCTTCCCCTCGGCGGTAACGATCATGTTCTTCTTGCGCCCGAGAAGCAGCAGGTGCCCGCTGGTGTCCATTTTTCCCAGATCTCCGGTCAGCAACCAGCCGTCCACGATCGTTTCTGCCGTCAGCTCCGGATCGTCCAGATAATGCGACATCACCGTTTTGCTGCGCACCGCAACTTCACCTACGCCATCCGCCGCCGGATTCATGATGCGTACTTGCATTCCAGCCACTGGCTTGCCCAAAGTGTCCGGGCGAAAGGGCTTCATATCGTTCACCGTGATCGCCGTACAGGCCTCCGTGCATCCATACCCGTTGAGGATTTGGATGCCAATGTCGTGAAAAAACTCCAGGGTCTTCGGCTCGGTGAAGGCGCCCCCAACGAGAAGCGCGCGCAATTCGCCGCCAAAGGCCCGATGAACACTCTTCAGCAGCACCCGGCTCAACCACGGCCTCGGACGTCGGCGAGTTGCCACGCGATTTACGCGCACCAGTGCGTTTAATATGCGCCGCTTCATCGGCGGCAAGGCGGCAAACCGCTCGCGCAAGCCGCGCTCCAGGTTCTTCAGAATCAGCGGCACAACCGCCATATAAGTGATCTTGTATCGGGCAAACGCATCCCGTGTGTACTCCGGCCGCAAGGTGCGCAGATGCACTACGGTTCCGCCACCCGTGAAGGGCATGACAAAGCCAACCATAAAGTCGATTGCATGGTTCGTTGGAATTTTCGGCCCGCGTTGCCGAAAAATCGCTTGGGCTCAGCGCTTGCCAGATCAGATATTCCACGACCAGCACACGCGAGTTCGAATGTGCCAGAAGCGCGAGATGTTCCGCCGGCGTGAGCTTGTAGTCGAGCGGCACGAGCACGCCGCCGCAAAAGAAAACCGCATACGCCGAAATCAGCCATTTGGATTGATTGCTCATCAAGATCGCCGCGCGATCTTCTGGAGAAAAGCCGTTTTCCTGAAGGCCTGCCGCCAGCCGAAGCGCAGCCTCTCCAAACTCGCGATAGGTCAAGCGGCATCGTTCATGCTCGCGGTCTGCCTCGATGAGGCAGATTTCATCCGGCCAGCGCTCGATCGCGCCGCTCAGAGCGGCGCCGAGCGATTCGTATTGGCTTGAATCAAGCATGGGGATTAAAGCCGCGCCTGGATCCGGCTCGCCAAGGTGCGAAAATCGGTCACGCCCTGGACTTCGTAATCGGGCAGTTCGATGCCAAAATGGTGTTCCAGCCGCGTAATCAATTCGAGCGCGCGCAGGCTATCAATCTTCAGCTTCTTGTAAAAATCGTCGCTTGGCGCCAGATCCTCGCGCGGAATCTTGAAGTGCTGTGCCGCCAGGCCCAGAATTTCGTCCGTGGTCTGCTCGAGCGTTTTCATAGCAAGCCCATTTTACATTCCGGACCTTATCCGCGGGATTACGGCAAGTAAGGATGCGCGCTTGTGTTCTCCGAGAATTTACGGAGTCCCTCCATCACTGCGGGCCGCTCGAAGAGCTCGCAAAAGACGTCGATCTCGCGCCGCAGTTCTTCGTGCGGAATGGGTTTCAGGAAGCGTTTCGCCGCCATGCTCGCGGTCCGGTCGAATTTGCAAGCCTGCGCGGCAGTCGCGCGCGCCACTTGCAAAGCTTCGCCTTCAGCGGCGACTTGGCTCACCAGCCCCGTAGCCATTGCCTTCGCAGCGTTGATGCTGCGGCCGGTAAGCAGCAGGTCGCGCACCACGCTATTGCCGATATCGCGCCGCAATCGCGGTATCCCGCCGAAGCCGGGAATGAGTCCAAGGCGCAGCTCCGGAAAGCAAAAGCGCGCCATCTTATCCGCGATAATCAGATCACAGGCCAGAGCCAGCTCGAAGCCGCCGCCGAACGTCACTCCGTGCACGGCTGCGATCGTGGTCAGCGGCGAACCATCGATGGCACTTAAAACGCGATGCACGCGTTCGAGAAATGCGCGTACGCCGGAAACGCGTTCGGCTGCCGTAAGACCCAGGCTCGCCGCATAAAGCTCCCGCAGATCGGCACCGGCCGAAAATCCCGCTTCTTGCCGGCTGTATACGATCAATGCGGCGGCCTTCTCTCCTGCCGCCTCGAGCGCCGTAACAAATTGCTCGAGGTCCTCCAGCATCGCCGTGCCGATCTCGTTGCAAGGCGGATGATGGAGCGCGAGTTCGATGGTGCCGTCCTTCAGCTCCCAGGAAAGCGTCTTCGTTTTCTCGTGAAGATGAAGCTTGGAAGCGGTCACGTTGGATTCTTGCGGTACATCGATTCGATCGCATCGCCGAAGTGCGCGGCAATGGCGTCGCGGCGCAGCTTTCCGTTCGCCGTCAGCAGCCCACTCTCCAGCGTCAGCGGGTGTGGTTCGATGTGATATGCCCGGATTTGACGATAATGCGGCAGACTCGAATTCAGCCGGGCAACCGCCGTTTTCACTTCTTCGAGCGCTACGTCACCGGTCACCACAGCGGATAAGAAGCTACGCCCATGCCCAAAGAGCACCACCTGTTGCGACGCGGGAATAGCGCACATCAATTTTTCCTCCAGCGGTTCGGGCGCAATATTATGGCCGGAGCTGAGGATCAGCAAATTGTTTAGGCGCCCTACAATCCGCCAGTTGCCACTGGGAGTTCGTTCACCCTGATCGCCCGTGTGAAACCAGCCATTCGATAACGCCTTGGCTGTGTCCTCCGGCCGGTTCCAATAGCCGGAGAAAACGTTTGGCCCTCGTACGAGAATTTCGCAGTGGTCGCCCAGCTTCATCTCGACGCCATGGATCGCCGGTCCGACGGCGCCCGGCTCGACGTGCCGGGGATCGTCCATCGTGCAAATCGCCGTCGTCTCGGTAAGCCCGTAGCTTTGCAACACGGGGATTCCGAGCATTTGAAAGAAAAGTTGTGTTTCCAACGCCAGTGGCGCCGAACCGCAAATCAAGGCCTTGAGATTGGGGCCTAATTTCTTGCGAATCGCCGGAAAAATGAGCTTCCGCGCCAGGAGGAGCGACATGCCGCTTCGTGCTCCATTGCCGTTGCCAAGCGAGGCTGCTTTCGCACTGGCGAAGATCTTGTTCGCGAATCCGCCGCGTTTTGCGAGTTGCATCTCCACGGCTGATCGCATGCGTTCGAGCAATTGCGGCACATTCAAGCAATAGTCGGGCGCGGCCTCGCGCAGATCGTCAGCCAGTCGCGTCAGGTCAGTCGAGAGCCGCAGTTCACTCAATCGCAAGAGGCTGGAGAGCAGCAAAATCCAGGAGC
The DNA here is from genome assembly GCA_003224175.1 of Acidobacteriota bacterium. GTDB lineage: Bacteria > Acidobacteriota > Terriglobia > Acidiferrales > UBA7541 > Palsa-189. The sequence goes on along the minus strand of QHYQ01000296.1, from coordinate 8,582 downwards.
CTGCAAAACAGAACGGCAAATAATGAAACACGCGGTCCGGCTCCGCGCGCTTGCCCATCAGCAGTTCGAGCCGGTCAGCGGTGCAGGAGAGCATATACGTTACGTTGCCTACATTGAGCACAACGCCCTTCGATTCTCCGGAAGTACCGGAGGTATAAATAATCGTGACCGGATCGGAGCCGGCGAGCGGCACAGGCTCCGTACGGATCGCTGCTGTCTGCCGCGCGGTCGGTGCGCCGAAAATTTCCTCGAGAAGCATTAAGCGGGGCGCGGCCCCGGGCAATGCCGCAAGCAGATCTCGCTGCGAGGCGGCGTCACCGCAACAGATGATTGCCGGCTGCGCATCGCGAATCATGGCCGCCAGTTCGGCGGGCGTTTGCCGCGCGTAGAGCGGCACAACCATGATGCCATCGGCCATTGCCGCCAAATCCAGAGCGACCCACCGGATGCCGTTCGGCGCGAGCAATGCGCAGCGGTCGCCCTTGCGGAGCCCGGCTGCGGCAAGAACCGCGCGAGCCGCCGCGACACGTTTGAGGAGCTCGCCCGCGGTCACGCAGACGCGCCCTTCCGGTCGCATCTCCTCGAGCACCATGCGTTCCGGCGCGTTCGCGAGACGTTCAAAAATATCTTCCAGAAAATTCATTGCGGAATTCTCGCGACTCTTCAGTTTGCCGCCATCGCTCGCGTCCGGCTATCGTATAACTCCACCAGTCGCCTGAGGCCGGGATGCAACGGCGGAAGATAGTCCTCCCAGCTCCTGATGCCGCCCTGGATGGGAAATTCCGGATAGCGTTCATGCACCGTGCGCTCCAGGAAAACGCCCATGCGCGCCATGCGCTTTAGATTTTGCACCACGGTGCGGCCGATGGCGTCGCGAATAGGCTCGGCGTCGGTGTGCAGCCTTTCCATGGCGGCGACCAACTTCGGCTCGAGCTCCGGGTCATCCACGCTCACCATCAGGTCCTCGTGGCCGCGTTCCTGCATCAAGTTGCGAATCCGTTCGTCCATGGCGATACCGGCTGAGGGCAGCAAACTCGGCATCGTGGTGACGATAGCGTGATAACGCGAGGAAACCACCATATGGCCGGCCCGCAGAATGCTCACCAGTTGGTGCATGTCGTACATATCCGAAGTGAATACGGGCAAGCCTCCCAGCTGCCTGGCAACCTCCAGGCAGGCATTTTTGTCGATCTGTTCGGTGCCCACCACGATGGGAAACACTTTATGCCCTTGCCGGAATGCGTGCACCGCTCTGCTCATTCCGGTGAGCATGCGCTTCAACGCAGCGTCGACTTCCGGTCCGGACTTGTGGAAATAGATCGTGCGATACTGGCTTTCTTTGTACGCGCCCGTAAGTGCGCGTGCCAGATATTTCGCCAGCGACGGCTTCACCGGCCAGCAAAAGGGATCGCTGGCACACACCACCAGCACCGGGGTGACCCCATCCCAGCCTGCTTGGTGGAGCGCGTGACGGCCGAATTCCGGCTGATTTGACTCAAAAGTCCACGCTGTATCCGTGCCCAGTTCCGCGGGAATACCTTGCTCGCGAAGCGCCGCCTGTGATCCCGAGCTTCTCGCGATCACGAACGACTGGCGGCAATACCTCCGGCACATCCAAGCGAGCATCGGGTTCATGCGGTCGGCATCTCCGCCGTAACCCACTGAGAGTTTGTTCTGCGCCACGGCCAAACCCAAACTTTCCACCATCATCGTGGTCAAAGCATCCGCCCATGTGCTCTTGAACATAGAACCCTCGCAGGCGATGGCCCCGTCGTTCTTCCCCACCTGACGATAGAGAAAAGCTGGGAAGATGTCGGGGAGCTTCACCTGAGTGGCGCCGGGAAAATAACCGCGAGTCAGATCAAAATTTTGTGTGGTAACACTCAAATCTACTCTTTCCTCGCCCAAGACGTGCCGGATCTGCCGGATCATCTCCTGCACCCGAAGATCGGAACCCGTGTTGCGGGCGCCGGCGTAGCAGGCCAGCAGCAGCTTCAGCCGCTCGCCGGGCTGTCGCGCTCGGCCGAAACCGAGGATCCACTCGAGTTTGGCCCATTCGATCAGCAAACTGACCCATGCCTCGAGCATGAAATCCATCATCGCTGAGGTCCTCCGGCAACGGAATGTTCAGTGCGCGCATCCTCGGCAAGCACTCTTTCGGGTCCAAGCGGCCATTCGCGATAGGGATAGTGGAATCGGTTCTCTCTTGCAAAGCGAAATAGCGGATAGCAATACGAAGAAAATCGCGCGGGAGCGCGCCCCAACTCAGCCACCACGCGCGTATTATCGAAGACGGTGTTCCACACGAGATATGGCAAAAATACCCTCAGCAGCGAAGCCGCGTGGCCCAGGTTATCGCTGCGGCCGGACAGCCGCCCCACAACACGGCGGAACGGCGCCTCCAACTCGGGCCAGAATAACGGCTTGATCTTCCCACGAGCCTGCGCCAGCGCTGCGGTCAATTCCCGAAAGCTCTCTGAATTCACGCCTGAAGACAGGTGATAAATCTCGTGTTTCGGGCTGAGGCTCTGGTGCAAAGCCACGATCGCATCCGCCACATAATCGACGGGCACAATATCGACGCAATCGTCAGGACGAAACGGCAGCACCGGCAGGCTGCCTAAAAAGACGAAAGCCCTGACCATGTCAAACTGCGTGGTTTCCGGCCGGCGGCTGTCTCCCAGCACGATGCTCGGGCGAAAAATCGTCCGCGGGACGTCGGGGAGGAGTTCGCGGACCATGTGTTCGCCGAATTTCTTTGTGCGCGCGTAGGGATCGTAATCGGAGCGATCCCAATCGATGGCGCCGTCTTCGGTAACCAGTTCGTTACTGCGCCGGCCCGCCACGGCCACGGTGCTCACCTCGCTGAAGCGCCGCAACCCGTGAGCGTCTTGGGCGCGCCGCGCGAGTTGGATGACCTCCAGCGTGCCGCGCAGATTGACGTTGAGGCAGCTTCTTTCCGACTTGCGGTTGAGCGATGCCGCGCAATGCAATACCGAATCCGTCGACGCGACCAGCAGTTCGTACTCTTCGTCATGGAGTCCGAAGCGTGGAGAGGTCAGATCGCCGCAGAAAATGTGTATGCGCGCCGAGAGGTGTTCGCGAAAGGCCGGGAAGTCGAAGTGCAGTTGCAGGGAATGCCACAGCCGGCGCTGCGCTTCCTCGCTGTCTTCTGCGCGAACCAGCAGATTCAGTGATTCGCCATGCTGTTCGAGAAGCCCCGCTGCCAGATAGGATCCGATGTAACCGGTTGCGCCGGTGAGAAAAATAGCCATATCGTTCAGCGGCCGCTTGCGTCAATTTGCGGTGGCCCATCCACCGCGTCCGGCAGGCGGAACTCGCGGCGAGGCGCGCTTTTGAGCGCGTGCCCTTCGATCAGCGGATAACACCATTTGCGGAGCGCCGGAATATGGACATTGATCCAGTAATCCCACCAATCGATCACTCCCGGCTCGTAGGCGAATTGTTGCCGCTCCTCCGCCGGCAGCAGAGCGGAGAGTAATTGCACGTTGTCGCACTCAAAAACTTGCTCGTTGTGCAGAATGAACGGTTCGTAGAGTTCGATGAGTTTCTCCACTCGCTCGAGATCTCGTTCCGCTTTAGCGAGTGGCGGACGCTTGAATTGAAGAGCAGATGCGGCTCGGTTGATGCCTTGCACGACGAACTTTTGCGCGGGAACCGACAACTTCCGATAGCGCTGCTTGGACACCGGAATCGTCTCAAATCGCATGCGTACCCAGTGCTCCAGACCCTGCTGTGCGCGATAGTGCTTGCGATGCGCGAGAGCAGTCAACTCGATGGAGCGGCCCATGTTGCAAGGATTGTTCGCGGACGTAGCTAGTTGATAGAGGCGCTCATGACGCCGCTCGACGAGTGCCGCAGCGATCAGCGTCATGCCGCGGCAGACCAGGTCCACGGGGATCACGTCCAGGCGTTTGCGCTCGTTTGAGGGCAGTTGCCGGAAATAAGTCCCCAGGAGGTAAGAAAGAGGCGCGGAAGTATTGATCCCCTCGTTCCATCCGCGAAAGGGCTGCTCGATCGAGGTCTCCACGATGGACGGGCGGACCACCGCGATGGGCAGACCGGCGCCTCGGGCGGCAAGGAGGGACTCCGCCAGACTCTTCGTGAACGTGTAGGTATTGGGCCAGCCGAGTCTGCGAGCGCGCCGTGTCGCTGCGCGCGTGAGCCGATTTCGTATCCATCGGAGGCGGTTCTTCCGTATCAACTCATCGATTTCGCGTCCCGGCGGCCGCTGGTTCTCATGCAGGCGGCCCAGGGCCTGCCGACGCAACGCTGCCTCCACTTCCGAACTGTGCGCGCGCTCTTCGACTTTGCGCGCCAGCTCCTGCAGGGACAGCAACTCTCGGTCGAAATTGAAATCATCGACACCTGCGGGCGTGTAATTCGCTTTCAAATCCTCAGCCACGCGCCCGTCGCGAGCGCCTACGACGTAGCAGGTGGAAAGGTGCAGCAGCGCGGCATGATCCGATGCGCGAAGGAACTCCACCAGATGCGCTGCGGGCTCGACGTTACTGGCCAAAGCATCGCGCAGGTCGGGATTGAAGTCTGTCAAGCCGGAGCTATTCACAACCAGGTCGATCACGCGGGCCAGGCGTTGCCGGGTGTTGTCGTCAATGCCGAGTCCGGGCAAGCTCACATCGCCTTCGACCACTTCGAGTTTTTCGGCAAGAAACGCGCTCAGGTCTTTTCCATAACGTCTTTCCAGCCGATCGAAAACCGGAGAGGCCTCGACGATCTTTTCAAATCTGCGCCGGGCGGTGATGTTACGCTGTCGCCGGACCAGCAAATAAACCTTGCCGATCTCCGAAACTTCGGAAAGAACATGCTCAAGCCACACCTTCCCGATAAAGCCCGTGACGCCCACCAGCAGAATCTGCTTACCGCGTAACGCCTGACGCACCGAAAGGGGCCGCCCCGGCTGCCGTTCAAAAACAACGAGCGGAGTATGGTTGTGGGGAGACGGCCTTTCGGCCGCAAAGATCGCTTCGGTGAGATGATCTGGATACTTTTCCATCCCCAGGTCGCGAAGCAATTGCTCAGCGCTGACGCGCCCGTCTGCTTGCCCGGCCACGAGAAACGCCAGCGGGCCTCGCGGACGGATAACCGGGTTGAGCAAGCGACCGGTGGCAACGCCATTACGGAACTCCAACCGGTTGGCTACGATCCTTTCGATCCCCAGGTGCTGCGCCAGCGGCCTCATGACGTGATCCAACCCTTGACTGACCAAAACGACCTGCCCATGCTGATCCAGCCATTCGCGCAACTTCGCCACGCCTTCCGGCCGGAGTTGGGGCTCCAGCACGTACTGGAAATACTCTTCGCCGAGCAGGTCCAGGCGATCGCGGCTCACACCACGCAGGAGGGCATGTAAGATCCTGGTAGCCAGCACCCGGTGGCTCGCGTACAAGGCTGGCCGAACCAAAGCTTGGAGGAAAAGGCCTCCGCGGCGCGCCCAGCGCTCGGCGAAGGTATGGGCGTTCCAGGTGAAATAAGCTACCGGACGAACAGCGGTCAGAGTCGCCAGGCTGCCTTCCACGCGCCAAAAGACAGGCCACTCACGCTGGTTCGGAACGCCGTTCAACGGCGCATCCGTTTGCTCGCCCGATTTCGCTAGCATTGAAGGCAAGGGCTGACCATTTTGGGAGTCGGCTATGCGCAAGATTTATTCCCGCCCAGAGACGAGACTGCGCGCCTGAGTACGTCCGACGAAGGAAAACGCCACTAACTTACCTTTTTTCCGGGAGACCCGCAAGGCTCAGCGATCCGAAACTCTCCGTCACGCGCGTATTGCACCCGCCAGGGTCAATCCAACCCTATAAGGCGGGTTTGGGCATAGCGGCGCAACTGGTCGGTCAAGGCGCATTGCGCGCGGGTCTTGAAGCGATGTTTCAATCGCGTCAAGCCGACGATACGAACCGCGCGTTCATCGCTGATGCGTACGAATTTGCGGCCCGGACGTCGCTCCACGGCAATGGCAGGGAGTACCGAAACGATGGTCGAAAATTGGCCGCTCTCGAAGACCACGTTTGGGCTCACGCGCGATCTGCGGCAGGCCGAAAGCGCGTTTTCCCGGAAGCAATGGCCTTCCTTGAGTAAGAGAAATGGAGGACCGCTGGCCGAGGCTGGCGGACGCGCCATTTCGGCGCCAAGCCAGCCTTGTTTGTTTGCGGGGCTGACGTCATCATCGTCTCTGAGATGCGCGACGAAGAAACGGCCGGCAGAGAAGCGCCCGACGTCGAAATCGCCGGCAGCGCATTCGAGGCGCAAGCGTTCGAGGTGACGCCGGTCATGCCTTATGGCTCGCGCGTGATTCGGGCGCGAGCGAGCGAACACGTCTGGGATGAAGCCAAAGCCGCCGGTATCAATTTGCCGGCGATTTGCCATCAGGGACGATGCCTCACCTGCGCCGGCGAACTCGTCGAGCCCGGCGAATTTGATCCCAGCGACGCGGTTAGCTACTATCCTCAAGACCGCGAAGCAGGATACATTTTGCTGTGCACGGCGCTAGTGCGCTCGAATCTGCGCATCCACGCATGTGCAGACGGAAATGCGCGCGCACCGCAAAGAAACTGGCCTGCCCGCGCCTTACGCATAGATGGCAACCATAGAGATGCAGAACGCAAACTGGATCGCCGTGGAAGATTACAAGTTCCCGGGCGGCTGGATAGGCGCTGGAACGGCCGGAAATTCCGGAGATAAAGACGCCCGCGCGCGGGCGCTTTGCCGGGAGCTCGAAGCCGGCAAGATTCTCTTTTTCTCGAAACTGCCCTACGAATTTCCGTCGGATGAGCGCGAATTTCTGCTTTCGCGCGAGTGGAACGAGTTGCGGCTGCACAAAAACGTCTCGTACCGGCCGGCGGACGACGTGATGCGCGGATTTTCCGGCGATCACGGCACCGAGACGCATCTGCATCATATCGTGCGAAACTACAGCGCGCACGTAGTCGAATTTCTGCGCGATTTTCTGCGGCCCTACGCCGGAAAATGGAAGCTGGATTTCGCCAGCTTTCGCCCATTCGAGGAAGAGGGGCGCGACCTTTCCCTGCACAAGCGCAACGATCTGTTGCACGTGGATGCCTTTCGGCTGCGACCGACGCGCGGCGGGCGCATCCTGCGCGTGTTTACGAACCTGCATGCGACGAAGCCGCGCGTGTGGTACGCGATCGGCGACTTCGGCTGGCTGGCGGAACAGTACGCGGGCGGCGCGGGGCTTGGGCGGTTTGCGGCGAAGAACGGAGCGCTGCGCCGAAGCGTGTCGCGCTGGGCGGCGACGCTGGGCCTGAAAAGGCTCAGCCGGACGCCGTATGACCGTTTTATGCTGCGGTTCCATGATTACCTGAAAGAGAACGACGATTTTCAGCGCAACTCCCCAAAAGTGCGGCTGGAGTTTCCGCCGCTGGCGACGTGGATGGTTTTTACCGACGGCGTGGCCCACGCCGCGATGTCCGGGCAATTCGCGATGGAACAGACGCTGCTGATCCCGCCGGAAACGCTGGTGGCCCCGGAATCGGCGCCGTACCGTATTCTGGAGCGCATCGCCGCCGCAAGACTTTGCTGATGTGCGATCGATCGCGCGGAATCTAAAGTAAGACTCGAAGCCACCCCCTCCCCGTATTTTTCGTAACGATATCATTTCGTGATACTTATTCTGGCGTCCTTGCAACGATATCATCCTAAGCAACTTACGGCCGCGCTTGACTCTTATTCCTAAACTCCACGTTCGGCCTACCCCTGACTCTTTTTTACGCCTCAGCCTTTTGGTAGACGCTCGCGGCGCCGGCCCCCGGGCCCTTTTTTGTAAGTGCGTATTCTAAAGACCTTGCGCGATTCGTTGTGTAAGCGCTCATCTGCCGCCCTTAGCTCCGAGATCGCTCGATTTGTCCCCGGCCGTCGAGCGCGGCCCTTTCGCCGAATCGATCGCGGTAGGGGCGATCGGCGGGTAGGCAAAGGGCCGGAGTTGGCGTCACGACGAACGAGGATACGGCAACACGCGGGTGGGCTGAGTTCGGGCTGATAGAGCCGTCGGGAAATAGTGCGAAAAAAGGGCAGTGCGAGACGGAAGAACCGTCTTCGAGCGCGAACATAGCGTATCGTACACGATTGGTAAACAGAAGTCAATGTCTTATTTACTGTAAAGCTGTTCGAATGAGATTGTTCGAATGAGGCGTGGATGGAAACTCTCGGCCACGACAAAGCGCTTCATGCACCAGTGGCGTGCGCGGGTGCTCGAAAAGTTGCGATGAACTCGTCCCGATCATTGAAGCGCAACAAGACCGGGTTGCGGCAAAGCGATCCTCGACCGAATGCGACCGCATGCCGGTCCTCTAAGGAAGAAAGAACCGAGGCGTAGTCTTCACCGATGTAATTTTTCAGCAATTCCATTCCGGTTGCATCGAAGACCCGCAGGCGAAGACCGTATTGCATTGGTTTAAGATGCTTTTTGTAACATTTGCAGTTCTCTGGGTTATGACAATGCACCCTAGACCGTACTTTCGACCTTGCAATATTGCTTTCGCGGTGCCGTTGGTCGCAGTCTTGTCTCCCTCTGACGCTACCGCGTT
>QHYQ01000068.1 GCA_003224175.1 Acidobacteriota bacterium | reverse complement strand
CCCGTTGATTCCACGTAACTTGCTGATTCTACGAAACGGCAGAAACTATAAAAATATCGAATTCACCCAAGTGAGGTACACGCCTCGTACACGCAATAGTTCTGGATGACTCTTCGCTCGGCAAAGTAAAGAACCTACATTTATTTCCGAGTGGCCCTCAGGAAGAATCAATGGAAATGTCTGGCAATCAGAATCGGACACTGCCCGTCCATGCGCGGACGCGGTACTGTTCGTCTTCTTGTTGATGACGCGAATCAGGCAAATCCCCGATGTGGAATCAGGTGAACCCCTGATGTGAATGGTACAGAAGTCGACCTTAACCTGCTTGTTGTGTTCGAACGTGGCTGAGCGTCCCGAAGTCCTGGCACTGGCCAGGACCCATCTACGGTGCTCAGAGGTCATTCCCAAATGTAGAAAGAGCACGGCAAGAACGCTATTCACGACACTTGCCGGAAGTTGCGAGGCAGATCCCCGGCCGGTCCCACTCAAAGGGTACCTCGATGAAACGAGCAACTTTTCTGCTGTTCCTGGGAAGCGTGATGGCAAGCCCGATCATTGCACAGAAGCCTGCGGTGCCGCTGGTTGCCCAAGCAATCGATGAAACCCAGGTCGTAAGGCTCCACGGCAGCGTGCATCCCTTGGCGCAGCCGCGCTATGACCGAGGCGCAGTGCCCGATGCGTTTCCCGCGGAGCGAGTGCTGCTGCTCTTGAACCGCCCCGCGGAAAGAGAAAGCGCGCTCCAGGAATTCCTGGGCGAAGTGCATCGGCGGGAATCGACGAGCTATCACCAGTGGCTGACACCGCAGGAGTTTGGAGAGCGGTTCGGCCCGGCGGACTCGGATATTCAAGCGGCGGCAAATTGGCTGAGAGCGCAGGGTTTCAACGTCGCGAAGGTGACGAAGAGCAAGCAATTTCTCGAGTTCTCGGGCACCGCGGCTCAGTTGCGCCAGGCCCTGCATACGGAGATCCATCAATATGATGTTGAGGGAGAAACACACTACGCGAACGCCAGCGAACTCAGCATTCCAGAGGCATTAGCGCCCTTGGTTCGCGGAATTTCGCCCCTCCATGATTTTCGTGCCAAACCATACGTTCAATTGACAGGCCGGGCGCTCTATTCACGGGCAAACAACAAGGCTATGCCGCTGTGGACGTTTCCGACTCCCGGAGCCGCAAACCCTGATTTCTTCCTGTTGGCGCCCGAGGATTTTGCCATGCAGTACAACCTGGGACCGCTCTATGCGGCGGGAGTAGATGGCACGGGGCAGACCATCGGCATCATCAACGAGTCGAACATCGACGTCAGTTTGGTAAGCGCCTACCAACAACTCTTTGGACTTCCCAATAATCCCACGCAAGTAGTGATCGATGGCCAAGATCCGGGCACGCTGGCAGGGCCCGACGTGGAAGCGTATCTGGATGTGGAGGTAAGCGGATCTGTCGCGCCGAAGGCGACCGTGAACCTGTACATTTCAGACGGCGGCAATCTGCAGGATCCCGTTAGCCTCGCCGCGATCCGCGCCGTCGAAGATAACCAGGCTTCTGTTCTAAGCGTCAGCTTTGGCAATTGCGAAGCTTTTCTTGGAAACACCGGGAACCAGTTTTGGGCGGCGTTGTGGGAGCAAGCCGCGGCACAGGGGCAAACCGTGCTGGTGGCTTCTGGCGATGCCGGACCTCTTTGTTTTTTTGGCTACTCTTCTCCCACCGTCAGCGGTATCGCTTCGACGCCCTGGAACGTTGCCGTTGGTGGCACGGACTTTTATTACTCGGACTACGCGACGGGAGGCGCCAGCGCTGGTACGCTCTGGAACCAGACCAATGATTCCAACCTGGGATCCCTGAAAGCTCCGCTGCCTGAGCAGGTGTGGAACGATGCCTATGGTCTCGATGTGATTCCGCATGCCGAGCCTTTCGCCGCGGGAGGCGGGGCAAGCAATTGCAGCACAATCACTACAACGGGCACCTCTACAACCTGCGCCGGCGGTTACGCGAAGCCCAGTTGGCAGAGTGGCCTAGGCGTGCCCGCAGATGGCGTGCGCGACCTGCCGGATATTTCGCTATTTGCCTCCAATGGCGCGAACTTGAGCGCCTATCCGATCTGCGCCTTCGCAGAAGAGTGTGTGGCGGGCGCGGGGAACCAGACGCTGATTGCCATTGTGGGCGGGACGTCCGCCTCGACTCCGGCAATGGCAGGCATCATGGCTCTGGTCAACCAGAAATACGGCCGGCAGGGACAGGCAAACTTCACGCTGTACTCCCTAGCGCAGCAAGAGCCCGCCGCTTTTCATGACATCACACTGGGCAGCAACAGCGTCCCATGTTTCCAGGGAACAACCGACTGCGTTCAAAACGCAAGCGGCCATTATGCGACGACGGTTTATTCGGCGGGCCCGGGTTATGACCTGGCGAGCGGGCTCGGCTCCGTCGATGCCAACGTACTGGTGAACAACTGGAACTCCGTCATATTCAAGCCCACGACGACTTCTCTGCAGCTCTCTTCCACAAGCATCACGCATGGCACGCCCATCACAGTGACCACGTCGGTCGCGGCCGGTCCAGGGACTGGAACGCCCACAGGCGGCGTGGCAATTCTGACGGACTCGCCGCTCCCGTCGAACCAATCGCAGACGGTTCTCAATTTGAGCGCGGGAACGGCCAGTAGCACGATCAATTATTTTCCCGGCGGCTACTACAACGTTTCCGCCAAGTATGGCGGAGACGGGGTGTTCGGAAGCAGCGCATCGGAGCCGGTGGCGCTCAAGGTGACTCCTGAAAATTCCAGCATCACCCTCTCGCTCACGAGTGGCATCGCAACTATCGCTTCCGGAGGAAGCGTGCAATACGACCTCCCTTTCCCTCTCACCCTCAGTATTCAGCCAATCGGCGTAAGCAATCTTACGGGCAAACCAAGCGGAGTCGCGACCGGAACGGCCAGCTTCACCATTGATTCGATGAGCGCCACAGTTCCGCTGAACGCAAGCGGGATGGCCATTTGGACGCCCCCTGCCCTAGCCGTTGGAACGCACACGGCCAGCGCAACTTACTCGGGTGACGCCAGCTTCAATGCTTCCTCCGCAACCCCGGTCACCTTCAACGTCACGAAGGGATTCCCGTCTATGAACGTTTCCTTTGACGCGCCGCTTCCCCCTCCAGGACCGAGCCTCAACATTGATGTTGGTGGAAGTTTGACAGTTACGATTGTCGTCGGACCAAACAATGGTCCGTTTTTTGGAAACTTCGTCCCAGTTGGGACAGCAGCACCCACCGGTACTGTGACGCTTGCGACCACCACGACCACACTGAGCATTACGCCGGCGAGTATTTCCAATGGACAGTTCGCCACTATCTCCACCACGGTCACAAGCTCAGGGACACCATCAGGGGCTGCGCCGACAGGAGCAGTGGATTTCTATGACAATGGAGTGTTCCTCGTTTATATTTTGCTGCCTCTCGGGAAAACGGGCTCCGCAGCCTCAAGTACTTTCTCTCTTCCTGCGTCCGCGTTTTGGGGTAGCGGCGCCAATCAAATCACTGCCATTTACGGCGGCGATAGCAACTACCAGCCTTCCACAAGCAGCGTGGTCAGCATTTCAGTAACGCAAAGAGTGGGCGATTTCGGGCTGGCTGCACAACTCTCTCAGATCACATTCGCTCCAGGAGGCTCCGGAACCGTCGGCCTGAACCTGACGTCTTTGAACAGTTTCAACGGAGTCGTGAGTCTGTCCTGCGTGACTTCGTCGAGCACTATCAGCTGCGGCGTGAGCCCGTCGTCGCCCGCGCTCACCGGGACGGCCACGGCTATGTTGACGGTTACATCTTCAGCTGTGGCTGCGGCAGCAGTGCGGGCCCAGGCAGGCAGTCCAATCGTTTGGCTGGGCCCCGTTAGTGGCGTCTTCCTCGCGTGCGTCTTAATGGTCGGGTCCGCGAATCGCAAGCGGCACCGCTTCGGAATACTGGCGAGTTTCAGCCTGCTTGCGGTCATGTGTTTCACTGCAGGTTGCGGTGGCGGCGGCCAGATGGTTCAACCGCCCCCGCCTCCTCCGGTGGGAACTGCGTACAGCGTGGTGGTTACGGGCACGGCAAACGGCATCGCCCACAATGCGAAAATCACCGTGATTGTTCGATGAGGCCCGCTAACAAGCTCTCACAGAGCACGACCTTTTTGCCGCTTGCTAATTGCTCACGAAACTCTTTCTTCGAGACAGGACGAGCCTCGGCAGCAAGTTCCTCGTGACCTGCCGGCGAGCTGGGAAGCACCCTTCTTTATTTAGGGTGTAGCAACCTGAGTTCAACTTTCTTTTCGCAAAACTCCCAAAACAGCAGCGGGAATCTGGCAAGAGAATCTGAAGCGGCTCTTTGTCTTGGCCGGAATTCCTGACGGTC
>QHYQ01000295.1 GCA_003224175.1 Acidobacteriota bacterium | reverse complement strand
AGGAGCTCGCCGGCTTCGGCGAACTCGCTCCCGCGCAGCAGGACGAGAAGCTCAAGCAGATCGAAAATTCCGTTTTCTTCACGCTGCTCCGCCGCAACACCGTCGAGGGCATGTTCTGCGATCCCATTCATGGCGGCAACGTGGACATGGTGGGCTGGCAATTGATCGGCTTCCCCGGCCCGCGCATGAGCAACGTCAACGACATTGACAAGCACAACGGCGAGGCGTTCCGGCCCAAGCTGGTGAGCCTGAGCCAGGTGGTGCCGGAGCCGGTGCGTCCGAGCGAAGAGCAAACGCAAAGCGAGCCGAAGCGAAAGAAGACGAACGCGTAAATGCCCCAGCGAGTGACACGAGCGGATAGATGAAGAATCTGCCACACGTTGATGCTGTGATCATTGGCGGCGGATGGTCCGGCCTGCTGATGGCCACGCAGCTGGGTGCGCGCACTCCCCTTTCCGTGGCCGTGCTCGAGCGCGGCGGCGCGCGCAAGCTGGCCGATTACCTCGGCGGCATGGACGAGCTCGAGTTCAACGTGCGCTTCCGCATGATGCAGGATTATTCGCAGGAGACCGTCACGCTGCGCTATACCACACGCGATCGCGCCGTGCCCATCCGCCAGCTCGGCAATTTTCTGCCCGGCACGGGCACCGGCGGCGCCGGCGAACACTGGGGCGCGACCTGTCCACGCTACGTCGCCGATCTCTTCGAGCTATATACGAAGACGGTCGAGCGCTACGGCGCGAAGAGACTGCCCGAGGACCACGCCATCGTGGATTGGGGCGTCACCTGGAACGAGATCGAACCGTATTACGCCCGCGGCGACAAGCTCATGGGCGTTTGCGGCAAAGCAGGAAATATCAAGGGCAAGTTGATCGAAGGCGGCAATCCCTTCGAGGGCCCGCGCAGCGAGGAATATCCTACGCCGCCGATGAAATTGCCCTACGCCGCCGCGCTGTTTGAGCAGGCGGCGAAGTCGCTGGGCTATCATCCTTATCCCAATCCCGCCGCGGCCCTCAGCGTGGCCTATACGAATCCCGACGGCATCTCCCGCCCGGGCTGCGCCTATTGCGGATTCTGCGACCGCTTCGGTTGCATGATCGGCGCGAAGGCCCAGCCTACCAACACGCTGCTGCCGCTGCTGGAGAAGCAAAAGAGCGTTTCGCTGCGGAATAATTGCGCGGTGCGCCGCATCGTCTTCGATAAGAACGCCAAGCGCGCGCGCGGCGTGCAGTACGTGGACGCCAACGGCGAGGAGTGCTTCCAGACGGCCGATCTCGTTGTTCTCGGATCATGGACGCTGAACAATACGCGCCTGCTGCTGCTCTCGGGCATCGGCGAGCAGTACGATCCCACGACGGGCAAAGGCGCCGTCGGCCGCAACCTCACGCATCAGGTGAGTGCCGGGTCGCAGGTTTTCATCGATAAGCCGCTCAACCGCTTCATGGGCGCCGCCCCGACCGGCATATGCGTCAGCGATTTCGATGGCGATGCTTTCGATCACAGCAACCTGCCGTTTATCCGCGGCGGAACGTTTCGCGTGGCGGGTACGGGCTTTCAGCCCGTCGTGAGCTTCGGCGTGGTGCCGCCGAATGTGAAGGCGCGCTGGGGCTCAGAATGGAAAAAGGCCTCCATCGAATGGTATGACAAAGTCGCGGGGATCGGTTTTTCCGGCGAGCACATTGCCTACAAGACGCACTACTTCGATCTCGATCCGCGCTACAAAGACCATTTCGGCGATCCGCTGCTGCGCATGACCATCGATTGGCGGCAGAATGAGCTGGAGATGGTCAAGTTCGCGACCGCCAAGGCCGCCGAGATCGCACGCGCCATGGGCGCCAAGGCCGTGATTGGGCCTCCGAGTTTTGAGCGCTACGACGCGCGGCGCTACCAATCCACGCACGTGCAGGGCGGCACCATCATGGGCAAGTCGCCGGAAACGTCCGTGGTCAATCCCTGGGGCCAGAGCTGGGATCTGCCGAATCTGTTTATTATGGGCGCCTCGACGTTCCCGCAAAACGGCGCCGCCAATCCCACCACCAGCGTCATCGCGTTCACCTACCGCACCGCCGACGCCCTCATCGGGCGCTACCTGAAGTCCCCCGCCCCGCTGGCATAACCGTCCGGTCGACCCTCTACTAATTGCCAACTCTCGGCGATGGCACACTCTAAGACTTTGCCGGCGCTCCAGCCCAGCTCCAACAGTTCCCACATGAATTTCCGATTTCGGGTAGTGTCCCAATTTGAGATTTCTATTTACTGATTGCGGCAATTAGCCGTAGCAAGAAGTAATCCTATACGTTCCCAGGCTTGGCAGGAGGTTTGCCGTAGGAATGTACGAACAGAGAGCAATCCCCCTGATTACCTTCTAAAGGAGGTGTTATGTCCAAACTCACCGTAGCATTGCTATCGTTTGCCGCTGGAGTCTCCAGTGCGTTGCTGCTTTCTTCTGGCAGCCACACGTCTACCCGCGTACAAGCAGCCCAAGGAGGATTTCTAAACGGCGTCACAAACCCACGAGCTGAGCCCGAATTGTCTGGGTTAGAGTGGGTAATGGAGCTATCCGGCAGTGATTTAGGCGGAACCGTGCAACAGCTCGACGGAGTTTCTTGCGAACGCCCTTGCAACATAAAGGCATCAACGGTGACGTATGCGGGGGGTTTTTTTCGCTGCGTGGGTTGCTCCATCTCAAAACAAACGCTGCAATTGAAAGGTGCCGCCTTTAATACGTTTAACGTTCTGCGGATGTTTGGCGTAATTCCGAACCCGCCAGCGCCATCAAGGCCGACGAATCCGCCTTTTCCTCCAATATACAGGACCGATATCCCAATTGCCCCAAGGCAAAACATCACAATAGAAGCAATAGCAGTAAACACCAGGTAGCGCATTTACGTACCTCCTAAATCAAATTAGGACACCACCCGATTTCGGGTATAATCCGCAGGACGCGGGCATGCACCCGCCCGCGCACCTCAAAGGAGGCCAGGGATGAGACGCATGGCTGCTTCCCTGCTGGCCGTAATCGCGGCAATGTTATTCCTGCCTTATGCCGCCCCGGCGCAGCAGCCGCAGATTGCTCACACCAACCTGAAGGTCGGCGACATGGCGCCGGACTTCACCCTGAAAGGCACCGGGGGCACCACGGTGAAGCTGAGCGATTATCGCGGCAAGAAAAACGTCATCCTGGCGTTCTACGTTCTCGCCTTCACCGGTGGTTGAACGAAGGAACTCCAGGGATACCAGGCTGGTATCGACTCCGGCAAGATCGACCTCAACGACACCGCGGTGATCGGCGTCAGCATTGACGCCATTCCCTCCAACACCGAATTTGCCAATAAGATCGGCGTGAAATTCCCGCTGCTGAGTGACATGAAGCGCGAAGTCCTCAAGCAATACGGCATCCTCAATGACGAAGCGCAGTTTGCCAATCGCACCACCTTCGTCTTGGATAAGCAGGGCCGCATTCAGCAGATCACCGAAGGCAGCGGGGCCATCGATCCGACCAACGCGATCGATCTGTGCACCGATCTGAAGCGCAAATCGGGCTAGGAATCGCGCTCGGACTTGTTTGCAGCGCCAAAAGCCGCGTGAACTTTGTTGGCGCGCGAAGGCTCATCCTGTTGGTGACTTTCGCGCGAAGAAACGCGCGCTTTTGGCGCTCGACGAGTCACTTCACGGCGCGGAAAGAAGAGACAATCGCGGCACAGGTGGGATCGAATGGACCTCGGCGGGTGTAGCTGAGCGACAATACGTCGGTCTCATGCAGCAGCGTGAAGGTATCGTGCTGCGTTCCAAAGCTGTTGGTATTCTCCATGAACATCGCAGGCAGTCCGCCGATCGTAACGTTCCCTTGGGATTCGGGTTTCGCCTTCAGACGCTGCAGTTGCCCGTCGAACCATTCCTTAATTGAAAGCTTCTTTGGGTTTTCGTTCGGCTGAATGGCCAGGGTCACTGCTATGTGCGGCTCGTTGGCGCTGTACGGCTTACCGATGGAGATGAAGTCCACTCCCGTTCCCGATCCCGGGTTCACGATCCAGTCCTCCGGGTACTTCACCACGAATCCGTACTTTTCGCTTCGATAGCTCTTCCACTGCGAGGTCTCGATCGCGCGAGGGGTAACGGCTGCCGGCGCTGTCTTCCGCTTTGCCGCAACTGGCGTCTGAGTTGAGGCCGGCCGCTGCTGGCCCGCCATTGCCGCGGCGCAAAATAGCAGAAAGACAGGAAATCGGAAATTCGATAGCTTCATAAGCTCACTCTAGCATGGAGTAAATCACCGGCTGGGGGCAGGTCGTCGAAGAGTAACGGGGGCCATCCTCGATCGGCCCGTTCCTTACGCAACCGGGCGCAGACGCAAGGAAGAGTGGACGCGCGCAAACTGCGCGTAGCCTGCCCAGGCAATTCGCCCCTGCAAACACCCTAGATTTGAATCCCGGTGCTAGTACCGGAGGCTACCGCCAATGGTACCAGCCACCTGGAACGATTCGCTCATTGCCCCATTTTGTCCCTGAACGCTAGTTTATGAATCGTAATCGATGGAGAAATCGGCCAGATTTTCGCGCGATAAGGGGCCCCACCCGGGTGGGGCCTCTTCAGCGGGTGAAGTTAAGGCAGGCCGTGACTCCGGGGAGGGCCACATGGGCGCAATACGGGTTTTCGTGGTGCTGTGCTGGGTGTTCTTTGCACTGCGCCAAATTTTTCTGAAGCCGGTTAAGGCTCTCGCCGGCCGAGATTCTCAGTCGCGCTGATTGCTTCTTCCCTCGGAGATGGCCCATCGCGCCAAGCGATGGGCCATCTTTTTTGGGGATGCACCACGCTCACCTAAAGCGAACCTTCGTTCGTACAACGCGCAAATGAATCGGATCCCAGCCAAGTCCGGCCCGACCTGACTTGACGCAAGAGGAAGCCCCGCGTATGGTCTTGTCACTGAAATCGGCGGTTCCCGGAAATGCCGAACTGCCCCACTTGCCGAACCCCTCTTGAAAGCAATCACGTCGGGATGGCTGTTTTCCAAGTGTGTCACAAGTGTGGAGGTTCTTTGATTCCGTTGGCGGCGGTTCGCGAGGCAATCCGCAAGGATATCAGCGACCAACTTTTAGCCTGCGTTCGAGCCACCAGGAGGGAGGGAACCCGAAACTGCCCATGCTGCGCCCATCCTATGACAGTGATAGAGGTCCCGCGCGGTCCGAATCCCGTCACATTAGACGTCTGCTACAACTGTGAATGCGTGTGGTTCGATGGGAAGAAATCCGAAGCCCTGAAAGTCATGTACGGCATGCCGGAGCCTCCCAAACATCTCGTGGACCACAAGTGGAAGTGGGCAGTAGCGATCCTAGGGATGCCAGTAGAGCAGGAAACGACAGCCATGCTCAACCGGGCATGGCTCACATGGATTCTGGCCGGCTTGATCGCTTCGGTGAGCCTAGCGGCGTGGTTCTTTCCTTGGTTAGAACTGCAATTCAGCTTAGTGCCGGCGCATGTCTGGCGGTGGGGTGGCATTACGCTGCTCACCGCGTTCTTAGCGCTGGGGACCCAGTAGAATTCGCCGCCGAGCTTGGATTGCCACTTAGGTAATATCGCGCCGCGTGGGAGTAATATAGGGGCCTTGCCACGCAGGCCGGCGGCAAGAGTCTCAATCCTCAAGCTTCGCGACTCAACCAATACGACAAGGAGGTCGTGCGATGGACTTGGCCCAAGCCTTCAACATCCTCTTCCTGATCGGACGCATCATCGTGGGCGGCTACTTCCTGATGGCGGCTTTCAACCACTTCACCAAAACCGGAATGATGGCCGGCTACGCACAGAACAAGGGCACGCCGGCGCCAAAGCTGGCCGTCGCCGGCACAGGCATCCTCCTGCTACTTGGCGGCGCAAGTTTCCTGCTGGGTTACCATCCCACGATCGGCACGGGCCTTCTGATTATTTTCCTGCTGGGCGTCAGTTTCAAGATTCACGCGTTTTGGCTGGTTTCCGATCCTATGGCACGCATGAACGAGCAGGCCCATTTCGGCAAAAACATCGTCATGATCGGCTTTTTGCTCATGACGCTGATGATCTCCCGGCCCTGGGTTATGAGCCTCGGTGCCCGCTCGCAGCCCTAGAGGCGCGGGCGCAGCGCCGCGGTGACGCAGCCCTGCCCTGCAAGGGCAGGCATAGGCATTTTTCACTGGTCATGTCCCGGACCGACAAATTCTTTCGCGATAAGGTCGTCCTCATTACCGGCGCCTCCTCGGGCATCGGAGAGGAACTTGCGTGGCAACTCAGCCGGGCGGGCGCGAAGCTGACACTGGCGGCGCGCCGTACGGAGCTGCTGGATGCTTTGGTGCAGAACATCGCCGCGTCGCAGAGAGCCAAACCTCTCGCCGTGGCCTGCGACGTTACGCGCGATGGCGACCTCGAACGGGCCGTCGCCGAAAGCGTGCGACATTGGGGGCGGCTGGACGTGGCCATTGCCAATGCCGGTTTTGGCGTAGTGGGGCCGCTGAAAAAGCTTTCTCTGGAAGATTACCGCCGGCAGTTTGAGACCAACGTCTTCGGGGTGCTGCGCACGATTTATGCCGCGCTTCCGGAAATCGAGAAGGCCAAGGGCGGCATCGCGATCATGGGAAGCATTTCCGGATGGGGAGCCGCTCCGGGAACTTCACCCTATGCCATGAGCAAGTTTGCCTTGCGCGCCCTGGCGAATTGCGTCGCGCCGGAGCTGCAGAGATGCGGAGTGAGAGTGACGCTGATCACTCCCGGGTTTGTGGCCAGCAATATCCGCCGCACCGATAACCGGGGAAAATTTCACTCCGGAGCCAAGGATCCCGTTCCGGCATGGCTCGTTATGAGCACGGAGAAGGCGGTGCGTCAGATGTTGCGTGCCGTGGCGCGAGGCCGGCGCGAGGTCATTATCACCGGGCACGGCAAGATTATCGTGGCGCTCGAACGATTCGCACCTTGGCTGAATCGCGCAATAGGCAAGCGAATCGCGGGCTCCAAATCCCGCACTTAGCCATGCTGCGACACGGCCCTCCGTCATTGTGCGGGAATTAGGGAGTTGAGCTTATTACGTCTTACCTTTCGCCTCGTAGTCATGGACCAGTCATAGAGGCGTTTGAGTTTTGGGTTCCTGTTTTTTTCCCGCCTGACTAGGTCTAGCGTGAAAGTAAGTGGCCCTATCAAGCCAGCGATCTCCGCAAGAGAAGCCTCATGCGATATCTTGCGTTCCTTGTAGGATGCTGTCTGCTGGGCCAGTTTGTACATCTCTTCATTGGAAAGGGCCAAAGTATACTTGCCACCAGGAAATGATCAAGCGCAATCACCGCAGTTCTGTTCCCATTATAAAAAGCATGATTCGAAATTAAGGAATGGAATAGCGCTACGGCTTTGTCGGTCATTGACGGGTATGCGTCGGCCCCAAATACCGTCTGGAATGGTCTCGATACCGCCGACTCGATAAGTCTTTTGTCTCGGTATTCGTTTCGAGGAATCGGGTCGGCCCCTTGCCAAATAACGTTGACAACCTCGTCATGAATTAGTTCAACGTACTTAGCTCCCGATCGACAGCTAGGGAGCTTATTCCTTGGCAAGTTTAGTTAGGGCGTCGTAATATTTTGCGGCCGAATACACCAAGCCGCGATCAGGCTTAATTCCAGCCTGACGGAGGGTCTTCTCAACGTGGGCAGAGTTGTCTCGTAGATTCCTAGACAACCGCTCTAGAGTCCGGCGTGCTCTCAGGCTCACTCGCGTCGCTCCTCACCCTGTTCGATTAGATGAAAGTAGACCACCTCACAACTCTGGCGTCAATGGCACACGTAAGTCTCACTCTTTGTGATGGAACCAGCCCAGGCCGGCGCGTACCTGGATCATATTTATGCCCGGATTCCCATCGGTGAGCCCGGCGTCAGAGATGTGCAGCCAACGCACTTCCAGGCTCCAATGCGCCTTGCCATGGCCTACGTTAACGCCTAACGCCGCCCCGGACGTAAAATTGACGCGCGAAACGCCCGCCGGCACGTCGCTGCTGGTGAAGAGAACACCGCCACCGAAGTCAAAATAAGGCGCCACGCGGCCGCTCGTATCGAAGTTCCATTTGAGTGCGAAGGGGTTGAGGCCCGCGCCGTAAACCACGCCCCGAGGCTGAAAGATCAGATACATGGGCACCGCGTCCACGGCATACTCGAAACGCCCGCGCAGAAAACCGGGACCGCGCGCATTCGTCAATATCCAGCCGTAGCGCAATCCGCCATTCCACAAGCCCGTGGCTCCAACTCCATTGAACGCCGAGTGCCCGGCGCTGGTCCAAATCTGAACCTCGCTGTCGCCTTTCTGTGGCGTCTGCTCAGCGACGGTCTGCCCCCGTGCGGCCGCCGCCCAGGCCAGCACCAGCAACAACACCATGACCGCCGCTCTTCTCACTCTTCCTCCGGTGAAGGAAAATCAGATGCAGCAGGTGGCCCAAACGTGACGAAGAAAATACCACCATTCCTGCTTTCAGCCTAAGCACTCGTTTAGAATTGAGAGGCAGCGGAGCGGAGCTGGAACAAGATGGGGCGCGTCAGCGAAAAAATCACCACGTTTCTGCCCTGGTCGGAGATCGAACCGGAAGCGCAGAAGCAGATCCTCAACACTGCCGATCTCCCTTTCCTCTTCAAATGGGTGGCGGTGATGCCCGATTGCCATTACGGCAAGGGCGCCACGGTGGGCACGGTGATCGCGACTAAAGGCGCCGTGGTGCCCGCCGCCGTAGGCGTGGACATCGGCTGCGGCATGATCGCGCTTCAGACGCCGCTCGCGCGCGATGACCTGAAGGAACTGCACCGCCTCCGCGAAGGCATCGAGCGGCGCATTCCCATGTCCGCCGGCCGCAACAACTCCAAAATCACAGACACCGCCGAGCCGCGTATCGCCGAACTCAAAAAGCTCGAATCCGCCACCAGCGCGCGTTACAGCGGCTTCGACAAGGAATGGGAACTCGCCCTGGGCACGCTCGGCGGCGGCAATCATTTCGCCGAAGTCTGCCTCGACGAAAACGACAAAGTCTGGCTGACGCTGCATTCCGGCTCGCGCGGCGTGGGCAATCGCATCGGCAATCACTATATCCGCCGGGCGCAGGAGATTTGCAGAAAACGCAATATCTCCCTGCCCGATCGCGATCTGGCTTATTTACTCGAAGGCACCGAAGACTTCACGAATTACCTGCGGGACCTGAGATGGGCGCAGAAGTTCGCGCATCTCAATCGCGAGGAGATGATGGACCGCATGTTGCGCGAGCTGAGCCATCACGTCTATGGCCAAGCCAGCCACGAACGCGGACTCGAAGTCGAGCGCATCAATTGCCACCATAATTTCACGCAGGTCGAGCAGCACTTCGGCCACGACGTCTGGGTCACTCGCAAAGGCGCCATCGAAGCCCGCGAAGACATGCGCGGCATGATTCCCGGCTCCATGGGCACGCGCAGTTATATCGTCAGCGGACTCGGCAATGCGCAGTCGTTTCAGTCGGCTCCCCACGGCGCCGGCCGCCGCATGTCCCGCACCAAGGCGCGGGCCGCTTTCGCCATGAAGGACCTCGAAGCCGCGATGGCCGGCATCGAGTTCCGCAGGTCCAAGGTGCTGCTGGACGAAATCCCCGGCGCCTACAAGGACATCGATCGCGTCATGGAGCATGCGCGCGATCTGGTGCGCATCACCCACACCCTGCGCCAAATCATCAACTGCAAAGGCGACTGAGTCGCCCCGCCGGCCGGCCCCGCCTCGTTGTCATCCCAAGCAAATGCGAGGGATCTGCTTTTCGCATTTCGCACACCTCGGCGTAGAGCTTCCCGAGAACCAAAAGGACCAGGGCCGTGGTACGCGCGTCCTATCGACTCCGTTTGCGGCGCACCGCTAAGCTCCGTTCGCTGGCGCCGCACAAAGTTTTCCTTCGGCCCGGATTGTCTATTCGCGCAGTACTTAGCGTTTGCCCCAACCGCAGCCCGCGCGCTGTATGAAAAGAAGGAGCCGCCTATGCCTGAGCTGGATGTAGAAGCCCCCGCAGGCCACGAAGGCGCCGTAGCCAAACCTCGGCGCAAAGCGGCCGCACATGCGCCCGCCGCCCGTCCCGAACGCCGCCGGGAACAGCGCCACAAAGGGCCGCGGCACGTTTGGATAGAAGGCACGGACATTCACGGCACGCCGATCGAAGAAGTTCAAGTCATGCAGGATTACAGCCGCGGAGGCTTTTACTTCGTCACCAGCATGCACTGCTATTACACGGGCATGCGCCTGCACGTCATTCCGTCGTTTGGTTCGCTGAATCTGGAGTTCGTCGCCGAAGTCGTGCGCGTCGAGCCAAAACCGAATATGGCTTACGGAGTCGGCGTGAAGTTGCTGCACGCCCGCGACCCCATCGCCCCCTACGACACCACCGAGAGATAGCCGCAACGGCCTGCGCTAGAGAGCGCTAGGCCTTCGCAGCCGCGCGCTCGCCAAAGATGTAACGATTGCCGTTCGGGAAATTCGCGGCCAGAAAGCACACCCACTTCCCTCCCGCAAACTCCGGCAACACCGCACTCGCGTCATCGTATTCGTATTCGGCGCCTTCGAGACTCACCGCTACGTTCAGGTATTCGCCATCCACCAGCGCCGCGATCAGCACCTGATGCGACTGCGGCAGCACGCTTTTGACAAACGTCGAATTCACCGCGCGCAAGCCAGGGGGCCGCTTCATCACCAACTGCAGCGGCGACTGCTCTTCGCGCCATTTGTCGAAGATCAGATAGGCGTCTTCAGGCGAAATCCAGCTCATGCGGCACCTCTTTTATTTTCGCTTCGGGCGCCTCTTTTGTCGACGCCGCCTCTGCGGCCGGCGCCGACGCCTGACGAAAGTACCGCGCCGGGGGGTACATGTGCGCGCGGATGAGCTCCGCACCCACGCGCTCGCGAATCTCCTCGGCCCAATCCGACCAGGTGCGCTCGGATAAGCCGAGCAGGTGCCGCGCGGCTTCGTATTCGGCGCCGCCAGGGTAGTAGAGGCGAAATAAAATTAAGCGCGAGGCGCGCGGAACTTTCTTAGCGCCAAAAGCCGCGTGAGCGGGCACGCGCTTTTCAATTCGATCCGCTCTGCCCCGTAGTCTCGGGGTTGTCGAGCCCAAAAAAGCCGTGGACATCACGGCGTTGTTTCGGCCTAAAGAAGTCTTCCCCAGCGCCCGTTCACCCGCGCGCGCGAAGTCGGCGACGTATTCCACCAGGCGTGGACGCAGGTCCGGCCGCCACAAGAACTTCGACGCCGATTGCATCTGCGTGGTCGGGACGCGCGAGTTCACGCGTTCCCGCGCCGCCACGTAGATTTCGTGGCATACGCGAAAAGCGTCGTTGTAGACGGCGCCTGCCTTCATTGGCCGCTCCGCGCGAGCCCGGCGCAGCATTCCGGCCGCTCGTCGCGTGGCAGCGGAGCAACCGGGGCCCCCGACACGCGCCGGTCCTGCGTGTGTTGGGGTGGAGGAACCGGGGCCCCCGACACGGGGCGGTTTTGCACGGGTTGGGGCGGTAGCGGCGCGTCCATCTCCCCCTCCACCATCCGCGAAACAATCTCAGCGAGCGCCAGCGCTGCCTCGAGGCAGCCCGCCGCCCACAAGTCGTCGCCTCGATGCACGGCCAGAAAGCGGTCGGTCTGCAAATGCAATCGCAAGCGCCCCAGCAAAGCGCCCACGCGCACTGCGCCAAATACGCAGCGCGCGGGCTCACGTTGAGGCTCTTCGATGTTGTCATTCCGGGAAGCCGGCGCATCCGCGCTCAGAGAGTGCGGGCGACAAGAGGCAGTCCCCAACGAGGCGCCGGTCTTGCGCTCGTTGGGGTGCAGGCGAGGAATCTGCTTTCCCGGGCCTTTCTTCAAGAGGCGTAGCCTGACGTTCTTTCTTTTCCGCTCGCTTGCTGTGTAAGGCCTCCGCATACACCCCTCCTTTTGGAACGGACACACCGCTCCCGTCATGCTCCGGCCTGCCGGCCGGCCCGAAGTGTTGGCTTGTGAACGGCTCAAACTTTTTTAACGCGCCTCGCGCGCCTTTTTTGCGCCGCGAAGCTTGCCGCGAGGAGCTGACCGTCGCGGCGAACGCAGGTGCGTCGGCGCTATTTGGGGGCTGCCGGCGAAGCGCGCGGCTGCGCGCCGGCGCCGCGTTCTCTCTGCCCCGCAGCTATGGTGTGGTCGGGCGCGACAAGGGCGTGGTCATCACGCCCCTTTTCGCGCCTATCCGCCTTGCCCCGCAGTTCCGCTGTTGTCGAGCCGAAAAAAGCCGTGGACATCACGGCGTTTTTTCGGCTCAAAGAAGTCTGCCGCGCTCGAATTCGCTCGAGCGCCGCGGGATTGACGCGAACGCCGCAGTCGGCGGCTCGCGGCCCCAAGCCGGCGTAGAGATCCGCGAGCCCGCGTCCCTCTGCGCGCGATTTCGCAGAACGCGGTCGCACGTGCGGCTCGTATTCTCCTTCCAGCACCTTGGGCACGTTGCGGCGATTGCCGATCAACCAATCGAAGCTCGCTTGCCATCCGCGAGTGCTGTCGCCCGTCAGAAATGGCGTGGCCGCTGCGCGCCGCACCGCCGCGCGAAATTCCTGTGGGGTGAACCCCGCCGCGAGCCAACGCGCGCATCGCCTGCGGCGCTCGGGCGTCATGGCGCCCGCCGCCGGCAGCGCCCGCGCTCCTGCTCGTAAATTTTGAGCAGTACGTGGGGCATGTGCGCGAATCTCGGCCCCTCGCGTTCCCGGAGCCGGCGAAGCTCGCCGCTTGCTGATGTAGCGCCGCCATTGAGGGCGGCCTCTGCATTTTCCGGGAATGAAGCGGCGCCGGATTGGAGCCCGGCACTACATTGCTCGGTCCACATTTGTGAATCGGCCCGGCCTTGCGAGTTAGCCTGATCCGAAACATCATCGGAAATGGCTGCACCCGGGGCCTCCAACGCGGGCCGGTTTTGTTCGT
This sequence comes from Acidobacteriota bacterium, assembly GCA_003224175.1. Taxonomy (GTDB): domain Bacteria; phylum Acidobacteriota; class Terriglobia; order Acidiferrales; family UBA7541; genus Palsa-189. The sequence goes on along the minus strand of QHYQ01000295.1, from coordinate 7,204 downwards.
GCTGGGGTGGTGGACACACCGTTTTTTCCAAATCCAAATCCTTCTCCAAATCCAAATCCCAATCCTGTCCTTGAGCCTCCTCAAGCTCCGGGTTGAGTCCGCCCGCCGCTGGCAGACCGGCCTCAGCTTGCCGCGGGCTCGCGCTTGCGCCGGACATCCGGGGTCCCCGGTGCGCGCCTCTCGAGCGCGAGCAGCGCTCGCGCGCTACAGGAACTTCGCGTGTACTGGGTTGGTGGGCGCGCACCACGATCCCTTCTTTGCTCCCGCCGAAGTGCGCGCTGTACGCCGCCAGTGCCTCGGGCGGTACCGGCGGCGCGAGCTTTTCCAGGCGCACGCGCCAGGAAGGAGCCGGAAGCCTTCCTGGAACGTCGCTGTCCGTCCAATGGGCGTAGCGCTTCCCGTTTTCTTCCCAAGTAAAGAGCAGCCCGCGCGCGATGAATTCGTCGAAAATTTCCTTGAGCCGTTCGAGCGTGAGATTTTTGCGAATGGCGGCCACGCGTCCCCAAATCACGCGCAGGTTGGTCATCTCGAAGCTGCCGCCCGCATCGGCCAGGCCGTAAAGCCAGGCGTACTCGCTCTGCGCCCATTTGGCACAAGACGCCAGTTTGTCGCTGGCCCACAGCGCGTCGAAATCAAGCACTCGTTTTGGCATCTCGTTCTCCCCATCGACTTCTCGCGATTCCATTGGAGGCCGTGCCTTGGGAATCTGTCTCTCTCGTCTCCGCGCGCGAGCTTGTAGTCCGGATGCCCCGGTACGTGTAGCGCCCTTTGGTGCCGGGGTCCCCGGCGCGCGCCGGTTTTGCGCGATCGACACACACGCTTTGCACCGGCAGCGCATGCACCGCGCACTCATGCCCGCGGCAGCACGCGATACTCCCAGATGACCGCCCCCCTTCGCCCATCGCGTCTTTTCCGCATCGCCGCGGCCGTTCGCGCCCGCCGCCTCCGGCGCTTCTCCACGTGGTGCCCTCCGTGATCCACCTTGCGCAGATGCCGCAATTGTGCCGAGATGGACGCTTCCGCAAATTCCGTCGCCTCCGCGATTTCGCCGAGCGTGAGCCAAATACCGCGAGCACTCGCCCGCGTCATCAGCTCGCGGATGGCCGCAAGCTGCGTCTCGTCCTCCTCGAGCGAGCTGCCGTTCCCCTGTGCCTCGCAGCCCCGCTCTTCCGCGGTAGCTGCGTCTGCATCTCGGTCTTGCACTTCTGCTTCTGGCACTTCTACTGCACGCGCTTCCTGCGCCTCGCGCGCTGTTGCTTCCTGCGCTTCCCCGTCGCGTGAATCCATTTTCCGCGCCCCGGCCTCGCGCACGTCCCGGTCGCAGGTTTCGGGCTCGTTCGCCGCGATCGGCTCAGTTTGGGCCGCCGCTTCCGGTTCCTGCGTCTCCATCTCCCCTCCCACTTCTCCTAAGCTCCCTCAGAAATTCTCCGCGCGCGATTTCCCCACGGCCTTGCGCCCCCAGCGGCTCCATTTTTTGAAAGCATCTGCGATGAATCCACCAACTCCGCGACGATGGGGCACTTCGGCGCGATCGCTCGCGATTTCCGTGCCTCCTCCGCGCGTCTGATAATAATTGGCGCGCGCCGCCGTAGAGTGTTCAGGCGCTGGCGCCCCGTCCGTCGCGTCCGCGGCCCGGGACTCATTGATTTGTCCGCAGTTAGCGCTCATGATGCGGATTTCCACGATGCGCGTCGCACTCACTATGATTTCCCAAATTTCTCCGGTGCTCCCGGCGCTCGAGCCCGGCAGGTGCGATGATTGGGAGTTCCCCTCCCGATTCGCGGTGGATTCGAAGCTGTCCGCTCCGTCTGTGCCCAGCCGATCTCCATTCGCTTCCGGCTCGCCGCAAGCCCATGCGGCCCACGCGGGCTTATCGTCGCCCCAAGCGCCGGCTCCGCTCACCCGAGTCCTCCTCAAAGTCCCCGGCATAATCGCCAGAACAGCCGCTGCACACACTCGCCTCCTGTCGCGTCTAGAGTCTTTCCCGTAGGAATTTCCACAGGCCCTAGGGTAAAATACCTATAAATACTTGGCGCTGTATCACAAGATGTGTTAATAATCACCCTAAATCGGACTCGCTCCAAACGGGGTACCTAAAACATGGCTAGCCGCCGTATCACTCCGCCATGGGACTTTTTGCACGAAGCGTCAAACCCTTCCCTGGAAAGCTTCGAGCTCTCACGTTTGAATCACGCCGCCAATTTGCGCAAGGAGATCGTCGCCCTGCTGGAGCAGTGGATTGAAGAAAGTGCCGAGGCCCTCGTGGCGAGCTGGGTTCGCGAAGACCGCAAATTGCCTCCCCAACCGGACCAAATGCTGGACATTCTTCCGCGGACCGAACTTCCCTTCTCCCCGCCGGAATCGATCGCCGCGGGCGCAAACGGCGCTCCGGCTGGCGCGGCTGAGCAGCGCACTTTCCCCGCTGCCTGACGCGCCCGGCGCAGCGAGCTCCGCGCAACACCCGCTCGCCGTGGTTTCCGAGGCTTCGGCTCGCCTCTTCCACCCGGCATAGCATTCCAGATCGCCACATTTACACGCCCTCCGCCTGCTCCAGGGTCCCTGCGCTGTTCCAGCCGACGATGTTCTGCCTGCCGAGTTCGACCGATTTCTCTGCCACCGACGTCTCAGGCCCGGCTCTTATAGTCTCCTTCAGCCGTGCTGCCACCATGCTGCCACGCTTCGCTCTTGCGGCTGTTCTGGGGCTCTCCCAGCCGTTCAGTACGGCTCCTCCCGTTAATCCCGCCTCCGCCAGCGCCTGTGTGTGCCCCCACTCCCGGGCTTCTCCATATGTTTCCGTTTATTCCTATATATTATCGGTCCACAGGCGCGGCACGAATCGCCTGCGGGGTCCATCAGCGGGCGGGGTGAGCCAGGTGCAAGCGCCTTGTGGGATTCGTCGCGTTTGTCCTAGCAGCGCGGCAGAGCCACACAGGATTCGGCGCAACGGCACGACATCGGATCAGGAGTCTCGGCACGGGGAAGCTTCAAAAACTCACGAGGAGGCTTTTGGAACTCCGGGTTCAAGGAGCTGTTCTTTGCGATAGATCATGGAATTGATGTCGTAGGTGGCTAGCTCGAATCCATGGCCATGCGTGATCGCGTCGGTCGGGCAGGCCTCGACGCAGTATCCACAGAAGATGCATCGCGAATAGTCGATATTATAGACACTGGCGTAGCGTTCGCCGGCGGAGATGCGCTGGGCTTCGGTATTATCGGCGGCTTCGATATAGATACATTGCGCGGGACAGGCCGCGGCACAGAGAAAGCAGCCGACGCATTTTTCCAGGCCGTTTTCGTCGCGGTGGAGAACATGGATGCCGCGATAACGAGCCTCGAAATGCACGGGCTCGTCCGGGTAATTCTCGGTGGTCGTCTTTCGCCAAAGATTGCGAAAAGTAACGCCGAAGCCTTTGGCCAGCGCCGTGATCGTGCCACCGACTTCCTCAAGGATGGAAGGCATAATCTCCTAACCAATTTACCAGCGGGCCGCGCCTGACGCCCACCTAGTACAGGCAAAAACGCCTGTCCCGGAGACGCTGGCTGGCGGGGCTTGCACTCCGTCCCAACGTTTCCCAGTGCTTCGACCACCCCAACGCACGCAACATCGACGCGTGTTGAGGACCCCAGTGCCGCGCTGGGCTACTTTGTTCCGTCCCTTCGGGACTTATCCGCTAGAGAATTCGCCGGACCATTCATGCGGCTCTCACCCGGCCGCGCCGGGCTGCGCGAGGGCGAGAGGAGCGCCCGTAAGCGCGGCGATGATTTGCTTGCCGTGAAAGCGGCCATTTTCGATAAAAATTTCGCTGGTGTGGTTTCCGCCGATGACCACGCCGGCCAGGTACAAGCCGGGAACATTGCTCTCGAGCGTCTGCGGATCGAGAGCGGGCTTATTCGTTTGCGGATCGAGCCTCACGCCCAGCTGACGCAAGAAATCGAAATCAGGATGATACCCGGTGAGAGCGAAGACATGCACGGCAGGCAGGACTTTGTTAACGCCGCGAAGCTGGTCTTTGTCACCTGCAAAAAGCGTGCCTTTGTTGGGCGGCGAAAGCTCCTGATGCCCATGACTCTCGCGCGAGGAGTCGCCCTTTTGGCGCTCGACAACGGGATCCACGTTCGCGGCGGGAAGCCCAGGCGGACCGACGACATGCACGCAGTCCGGCTCGATGCGCACGACGCGAGTCTCGAACAGGGCCGTGATCTGGCGGGCCTTGATGCGATTTTCGATGTCCGGGCGAACCCAATACTTGATGGTGGACCCGAGCTCGGCGCGGCGATGCACCACCGTCACGCGCGCGCCGCTGCGATAAAGATCGAGAGCGGCTTCCGCGGCGGAATTTTTCCCGCCGATCACGACGACGTCCTGGCGCCAGAAGGGATGCGGTTCCGTGTAGTAATGCGAGACGTGAGGCAGATCTTCGCCGGGCACGCCGAGGCGGTTGGGCAAGTCATAGTAGCCGGTGGCGACGATGAGTTTGCCAGATTCGTATTGTTCCGTTGCGCCGCTTTCAGTTTTGGTGTGCACGTGGAAGTTGCCGTCCGCGCCGTCGAGCCGCGTGACGGTTTCGCCGAGCTGCAAGTCCAGGTCGTAGTGCTCCACGCATTTGCGGTAATACTTGAGCGCTTCGACGCGGGTGGGTTTTTCCGCCGCGCTCACGAAGGGCAGATCGCCGATCTCGAGCAGTTCGGGCGTGGTGAAGAAAACCATGTTCACGGGATAGCGATAGAGCGAATTGCACAGAACGCCTTTGTCGATGACCAATGCACGCAGGCCCGCGCGTTTGGCTTCAATGGCGCAGGCCAGGCCGGTGGGGCCCGCGCCGATGCAGATCACGTCGTAGGGAACATTCATTTATCTAGTGCCAATTTCTCGTCGCGTCACTTTCAGTGTGCCTACCCGCGCCGGGGTTTGCAACCTGGCGCCAAGACGGCGCAAGGCGGAGCCGTGTTTCTTCCCACCCTTTTCAAAGGCGAAGGGTGGGGCACCCGCACGAAGTCCCTCAAAGAGGGATTCCTCGCCCGCCGGCAAGAGTCGGCGGCGCGCCTGCGCGCCACAGCGGGCTCGAAATGACGCCTTTCCTTTTTTTACGCATCATCTCCAGAACCCGCCCCGGGATCGGAGGTGAGCCGGGCGCGGAGGGCGCGGCTCATGTCCATGACGTCCTGGGGCCAGGGCTGCACGAGCTCCAGCTTGGCGAGCGCGTCGGCGATTTTCCGGGCTTCGGTGGCGTCGAGATCGAGCGAGACCGCGCTATCGGGATTCTCCGCGGGATACCGCGTCGAGCTTCCCATCACGGCGCCCATCTTCAGCAGCAGACGATCGGCGTCGCCCGGAGTCTTGCTGCGGGCGATGGCCTCGAAATCCACGCTGAAGCCATCGGCTTCCTGACGCAACATGCCCGGGCGCGTGGCACGCACGAGGCTGACGAGAGCGAGGATGAGTTCGTCGCTGCTGAAGGTCATTGTTTGATGTTACCGCCCTGGCGCTACATGTCGCCACACTTCTGCCTACCGTTTCGTGTCGCCCCTACCGCTATCCGAGCATGCAGCGCATGCTCGGATAGCTACCGGGGCTGGGAATCCTAACCTGCCTACCTTCCCAGTGCTCCCGCACTGGGCTAATTTCTGTCGCCCCTGACGGGGCTTGAAGGGTTTGGTAACGCGCCCTTTCCAGTGCTTGCCACCCCAGCTGTCTTGTCACTAACGCGACTTTTCGCGCCCGAGAACCTGATGATGAGTCGCCCATGCCCAGCCCTTTTTTTCGTAAGTGTTCATTGTGAACGGCTTTAAGTCCCGAGATTTTGTAACTCTTCATTCTGCGTGAGTTGCAGGCGAACCTTGCATAAGTGGTGATTCTGCGCGACATGGGAGATATCGTCGGACAGCCCTAGGGCGGGCGACTTTTTTCCCGCGGGCGTGGTCGCGCTCGAGCGCGGCGCGTTGCCTCGGTCACGTTCGGGCGTTGTTCACAGGCGAGGAGGCAGAGAGATCCGGCGCGAAGGCATCAGGGGCGGAAACTGCGCGCCCCGACTCATCCGCCGAAGGCGGACTCGGGACGGCTTTGTTACCCGCGAAAAGCGCATCCTGTGGGTAGCCTTTCGCCGCCGAACCGGACGATCCTAATGCGATTCTCAGGTTCTCCTGGCGCGTGGCGGAAATGCTCCGCAGCAAAAGCTGGGCGAGGTGGCCGAAGGTGGCGGCTTCCTGGCGGGAGATGCGCCTTTGCGCGAGCAGGCGAAAAACCTGACCGAGTGCGCGGTTCACTCCGGCGGCGGTGGTGAGGTCGCCGCAGGCGGAATAGAGTTCGGGAAGGTCGAGTGAGGCGCCGACGACACCGCCGCAGGGCGCCGGATCGCCGAACAGCTGCTCTTCTCGTTCGGAGTGGAAGCGGCAGAGCGAGGGATGAACTTCGCCGCGGGGCATGCGACATTGGCGACCATCGGAGAAGAAGAATTGGCAACGCTCGGGCAATTGATTGGTGTCTGGGGAGACTTCTTCATGCGCCAAAGGCGGCGTGGACTTTGTTGCGCGCGAAAACTCCTGATCGCCATGACTTTCGCGCGAAGAAACGCCCTTTTGGCGCCCGACAACCTGATCATCGCTCGCCAATTGGTTAGTGTTGTCCTTGTTCGTCGGGAGATCGGTGTGATTTAGCTCAGCAGGATTCTCGATGAAAAAAGGAAACGGAGGGACTTTGTCAACCGCAAAAAGCGCATCCTGTAGGTAGCCTTTTTGCGGTAAAGGGCCGGTGAGTGGTTCTTGTACGGTGTTCATACGTGATGTTACCCGAGAAGTACACAGAAGTCAAGTTCCGTGTTTACCGATAGATTATTCGAATGAACTGAGGCCCGGTTTTATTCGAACGAATGGGGGAGAAAAGTGAAAATGTTTACAACGTCATTCGAATGACAAGGGACGGGCGATTGCCGTCCTCTTCGAATGGCGACCCAAACAGGATGCGGCGCCATCCAGGGGTCGGTAATTGACTCACTTTTCAAGATTGCTCATTTTGAGAAGTTCGCTTCTGGCGTGATTGGAACATGAGGACGAAACAGAGGACGACCAAAGAGCCTAGCGTCCCTCGGGGGTCACTTCAAAACCGGCCATACGGGGTCACTTCAAAAGCGGCCATGGGAAGGTTCCCGGAACTTAGATGTTGTACTCTGCCGTCCGCTTTTCGGGCAAGTCTAATCTCCGAAATTTC
>QHYQ01000067.1 GCA_003224175.1 Acidobacteriota bacterium | reverse complement strand
GTCAAGCCAAGGCAGCATTTGTTTACGGTGGCGGTGTGGACTTCACGCTTGTGAAACACGTCGCCCTCCGCGCCGAGTATCGCGGATTCGTGTACAACCGGCCCGACTTTCAACTGGCCGCGTTGAACTCGAACGTTACCGCTCACACCGCGCAGCCCTCGGCAGGACTGGTGTTCCGCTTCTAAATGGCGACAGCTCACGACCAGTGCCGCTGGTTTCACGGCACTGGTCGTGATAGCGGACCAACCGTTTCGGAAAGGATTTTGGGACATGCTTCAACGGAACGAAATTCGGAACTCGACGGAAACTCCACAAATGCGCGCCACAAGCCCGGAGGCGACAGACGTGCTGAAGATCGAGGAGATCCTGCGACGCGCACGTGAGATTCACCGGCAGCACGGGGGAATGTTTGGCTACGACTTCGAAGACTGGGTCCAGGCGTGGAGCGAGCTACCCGAAAGAAGCAGCCGAACGAAGCCCCACCTGGCAGACCAAGTGGATTCGGGACCGGTGACTGGCGATAGGAAAGAGGTTTTCAAGCCATGCTTTGGATTCGACAACTAATATCGAAGGCATTCGCGGTTTCGGCGCTTTTCTGGATAGCCGCAGCCACGCCGCGATCGCTGCTTGCACAAAGCCCTGGGAGCCAGGGACAGCTTACGGCGCCTCCATCGGTTTCATCCGGCACCCTGGGGACCCAGAGTCCGTTCCTGGGCAGCGTGCCCGCAGGCAAGGCAAGCGGCACCGTCATTCCGCTTTCGCTGGGCGACACCCTGGACCGCGGCTTGAAGTACAACCTTGGACTGATCGAAAGTGACATGCGCACGCGCGCGGCTCGCGCGGAGCGGCTCAAGAGCTTGAGCGAGCTCCTGCCGAATATCAGCGCTTCCATATCTCAAAGCGCCGAACAAGTGAACCTCAGGGCGCTAGGCCTCAAACTCAACGTCCCGGGTTTCCCTGTGATCGTGGGTCCATTCGGCGTAGAGGACGCTCGCGCGTATTGGTCCCAGAAGCTCTTCGATTGGAACGCGGTGGAAAAACTGCGGGCGTCCCAGAATAGCCTGAGGGCCTCGGATTATTCCTATAAGAACAGCCGCGACCTCGTTGTCCTGGCGGTCGCCAACGCCTATTTGCAGGTAATCTCTGATCGAGCGACGATCGAATCACAGCAAGCGCAGTTGGACACTTCGCGAGCGCTCTACCAGAGGGCGCAAGATCAGACGAAGGCGGGCGTGGCGGCGCGGATTGACGAGCTGCGCGCGGCGGTAGAGCTGCAGACCCAACAGCAGCGGCTGATTGCGGCGCAAGATCAACTGGCCAAGGACGACTTGGTACTGGCGCGCATCATCGGCCTTCCTCCGGGTCAGGAATTCACGGTTACCGACAACGCACCATATACCCCCCTGCAGGGAGTGACACTCGAGACGGCACTGCAGGACGCCTATGCGAATCGGGCCGACTACTTGGGCGCCCAGTTCGAAGTGCGGGCTGCCGAACTTTCGCGAAAAGCCGCCGCCGCCGAGAACTACCCGTCTGTTACCTCGCAAGTGAATTACGGCGATATCGGCCCGAATTTTGCGAACTCCCACGGCACGTTCACCGCAGCTGCCAGTGTGAATATCCCGATCTTCCAGGGAACCCGTGTAAGAGGTGACGTCCTGGAGGCGGATGCGGAGCTGCAACAAAGGAACGCAGAGTCGGAAGACCTTCGGGGGCGAATCGATCAAGAGGTGCGCTCCGCGCTTTTGGATCTCACTTCCGCCGCTGACTTAGTGAATGTAGCCCAGAGCAACAAAGAGCTTGCTCGCGAGACCCTTAGCGAAGCACAAGACCGTTTTGGAGCCGGGGTGACCGACAACATCGAAGTCGTGCAGGCGCAGGAATCGGTATCCAGCGCCGATCAAGCGTATATCTCGAGCCTCTACACCTTCAACATCGCCAAGGTGCAACTCGCGCGCGCCATGGGCGTCGCGGAGAGAACTGTGAAAACCTATCTCGGAGGGCAATGAAATGGCGCCAGAAGTTACGATCGAAATCGAGGAAAAAGATCAGCCGGACTCCCTGCCGGAAGCTGATCGAATTTCACCTCAGAGCTCCAGGGGTCCTCGGAGCTTTGACAAACCGTCAGCGAACCACGGAGCCCGGACAAAGATTCTCCTGGGTCTTGCCGGCCTGCTGGTCGTAACGGCTGCCGTCGCGACTGGATACTACTTTTTCGCGGGCTGGGAGTCCACCGACGACGCGCAGATCGATGGATATGTGAACCCCATCAGCTCGCGAGTGGCCGGTTACATCACGAAAGTCTATGTGGAGGATAACCAATACGTGAAAGCCGGGACGCTGCTGGCGCAGATCGATCCGACGGATTATGAAGTCGCCCTTGGCAGCGCTAAAGCCACCTTGGCGAACGATCAAGCCACTGCCGAAGCCAGCCAAGTGAATGTCCCAATTACGTCCGTCAACGCTGCGAGCCAAGTCACCTCGGCACAGGCGGATGTCGATAACTCGCGGGCCGCCATATCTGCTTCAGAAAAGCAACTCGCCGCGGCTCGAGCCGGGCTCCTGCAAGCCGAAGCGAACAACGCCAAGGCTCAGGACGACGTGAAGCGCTACAAACCGTTAGTGGATAAGCAGGAAATTCCCGAACAGCAGTACGTTCAAGCGGTGCAGACCGCCAACGCCACCGCCGCTGCCGTAGAGGTTGCAACGGCGAATGTGCAGGCGGAACAAGATGCCATCACGCAGGCGCGGGGGAAGTTAGATCAAGCCGGGGCGGCCCTCGAGTCGGCTCGCACCGGCCCGCAGCAAGTGCGCATTCAACAGTCGCGCGCCGTAGCCGCTGCGGCCTTGGCAGACAAGTCTGGAGAGGCCGTTCAGCAGGCCCAACTCAACCTGAATTACACGCACATCATGGCACCGGTGGATGGCCTCATCGCCAAGCGATCCGTACAAGTCGGGCAATACGTGGTGCCAGGCCAGCAGCTACTTGCCGTTGTGCCGCTCGACGATATTTGGGTCACCGCAAATTTCAAGGAAACGCAACTCAAGAACGTTCGCGCGGGCCAGCCCGTAGAAATTTTCGTCGATGCCTACGGCCGCGACTACACCGGTCACGTCGAGAGCATCGCCGGAGGGACGGGAGCCATTTTCAGCCTACTGCCACCCGAGAATGCCACAGGCAATTACGTGAAGGTCGTCCAGCGTGTGCCCGTGCGGCTCCGCTTCGATCAGGGACAAGATCCCGATCATCGGCTTAGACCGGGTTTGTCCGTCGAGCCGAAAGTTAACGTCAAGTGGCCCGATCGAATTGATCAAGCAGAGCGATGAGCGAACAACCGAAACCACCGCTTGAGCTGCGTCGTGCTGTTCACGTTGAGCTCGTTTCTGTGCGGGATTGCGCCCAGCCTTCCTTTGCTCATCGTGTTTCGCGTCCTGCAGGGTGTGGGCGGCGGAGGATTGCAGCCGAGCGAGCAGGCCATCCTCGCGGATACGTTTCCCCCCGCGAAGCGCGGCATGGCTTTCGCAGTTTACGCCATGGCTGTGGTCGTTGCGCCGGCTTTGGGGCCGACAATTGGAGGCTGGATTACCGATAACTACAGCTGGCGGTGGATCTTCTTCATGAATATCCCGTTCGGCGTACTCTCGGTGCTGCTGACGACGTTGCTCGTGTCGGATCCGCCCTGGCTGAGAAGCAAGAAGAGCGGTGGCGTGAGGGTGGACTACATCGGTTTCGGGCTGCTCGCCTTGGGCCTTGGTGCACTGCAAGTTGTCCTCGACAAAGGAGAACGGGAAGATTGGTTTGACACGCGCTACATCGTCGTTCTTACTGTCCTTTCAATCATCTGTCTGGTGGCGGTTTACTTCTGGGAGCTGCATCACAAACAACCCATCATCGAGGTTCGCCTCTTCAGCGATCGTACGTTCTTGATGGCTTGCGTCATGCTTTTCATGGTGGGCTTCGTCCTTTACGCGACAACCTTATTGCTTCCGCAATTGGCCCAGACGCTGATGGGTTACACGGCAGAGCTCGCCGGGCTGATGATCATGCCGGGTGGATTCACCCTCATACTGGTCCTGCCATTCGTGGGCTTCCTGCTTTCTCGGTATGACGCGCGCGTCATGATTGCGTTTGGCCTGCTGTTGCTGGCCATGTCCATGTTCTTGATGGCTCATCGTTTCGACCTCGATGTGGACTTCAAGACCATGATGTGGGCGCGCGTCTTGCAGGCGGTAAGCTTGGCATTCCTCTTCATTCCGATTAACACCGCGGCTTATTCCTATCTACCGCGCGAGAAGAACAACACTGCTTCAGGACTGATCAATCTGTTCCGCAACATCGGCGGGAGTGTGGGGATTTCTTTTGTCACGACCATGTTGGCGCGACGAACCCAATTTCATCAGAGCGTTCTGACGGCCCATGCCACCGCGTACAGCGCCCAATTCAGAGCGGCGGTTCAAGGAACGAGCCAGATCTTCATGTCCGCCGGCGCTGTGACCGCGCAGCAGCAAACATATGGTCAGTTGTACGGTTCCATACTTCGGCAATCGAACATGATCGCTTATCTCGACAACTTCTGGATGTTGGGGGTTTCCGCGCTGGCCGTGATTCCTTTCGTATTCCTGATGAAGCGGCCGCCCCAGGGCGCGGTAGCTGCTGGCCACTAATATCGAGAGGGGAAATGGATTCAAGTAAAGGAGGCGCTATGAAATTGGTTGTTTTGGGAGCCACAGGAGGTACGGGATTAGAGATCGTGCGGCAGGCGATCGAACATGGTCATCAAGTGACCGCACTCGTTCGGAATCCGGAGCGCTTGGAACCGTTCGGCAGCCGCGTCACCGTCATGCGCGGAAACCTGCTGGAAAGCTCCGAGTTGGGACGGGCATTTCGGGGCCAGGACGCTATCCTTTCAGGATTCGGTCCACGCTATCCCATATCGAAAGCTGAAGCGGATCTTCTGGAGCGCTTCGCGGTCGCGTTGACGATCGCCATGCGTCAGGTTGGGGTGAGGCGTGTAGCAGTGGAATCAACCGCCTTCTTGTTCAAAGATTCGTTCCTGCCGCTAGCTTACCTCATTGGCAAGCTGTTTTTCCCCATAACGGTTGCCGATGCCGCCGCCATGGAGCAAATCATCGGCAAAAGCGGTCTCGACTGGACCATCGTGCGCCCACCTAGGCTTACCAACAAGCCGCGGACCGGTAACTATCGCGTGCGAGAAGGGCATCTCCCCGGTTTCGGTTTTACCATCTCGCGCGCAGACGTGGCCGATTTCATGATCGAGACCGTCGAAAAACGTGCATCCATCGGCAAGGTCGTAGGCGTCTGCAATTAGCTGAACCCTTAGATCGCGACGTTCTAGATCGTGTCGCCGCCGGCCGGGCGAATCGGAGCGCTCCTGTCTATTGAGTCGTGATTGATACCGTGCCTAGATTCGTTATTCCGTTCGCGGATTGAGCCTGAACGGTAAACGTTCCTGTAACCGGGTTGCTTCTGGCTCCTCCACCACCACCCGACCCATTTGCTCCGCTACCACCGGTAAGATTTGCGGAGGTGGATGGGCCGGCGGCGCCGCCGCAAGACACTAATCCGACCGCCAGCACTAGAGTTAGAGCCATCACTGCAAATCCGCGCAACAGGAGCGCGGCACTAAGTTTTTCGTGCCGTCCGATAGAGATCATTGCCATGGCTATAAGGCATAGGGCTGCGAATGTGACGCTCCACAAGACACGGTTTCTTTGTGCCGGCAAACGGCGCGTGGACGGTGGATAACTCAGCATCGCTCCGGTCGGCACGGAAACAACAGTAACGGTCATAACGGACGAGCTATTCGCCGACGGAGCCATGGAAGATGGGTTGAAGGCGCATTGGATCCATGCCGGCTGGCCGTTGCAAAGGAAGCTCACCGTTCCTGCGAAGGCATTGGGATTGATGATGGTCACATTGAAATTCGCGGAGGCACCCACGGCGAGAGTCGCCGAAGCCGGCTGAACCGAACCCGCTAAGCCCAGGTCAGTGACCGTTACCTTAACCCGGTGAGTCGTTCCTCCACTCGTTCCGTTGATCGCGAATGAGAATGGTTCTGCCGGGAATCCCGGTGGTATGGCCAGGCTAACCGTTGCCGAACTCCCCGGATTGATGGACCCCGACGCGGGGTTGAATGTGCACGAAAAATCCGATCGCTTGATTTCGACTCCCTGGGCCGTCATTACCTCCGGGAAATCGTTGCAACCGAGAGTTAGCGCGCTATTGAAGGTACCAATAGCTTGGGTCGTCACGTTGAAGGTGACCGTCTGACCCGAATACGCGCTCGGAGGCGCAGAATTGACGCTGATACTGAAATCATCGGGAGGCTGGTTGCCCACGTTTGCAATGGCAAAGTCAATGTTGGCTGCTGAGCCGGCATTATTTACCCAGACCATGTCGGCGTTAGTATTGTTGTCAACTGTTACGTCAAAGATTTCTCCTGCTGGGATCAGTTCCTTTGTTTGGCGTTTGCTCAGCTCACCTATCGCGAAAGTCTCCGCGATATCGAAGCTTGTCTTCGTGCTCAGCAACCCAAGCTCTATCATATGGGTTTCCGGGGACAGGTTTCTCGCAATACGTTGGCACACGCCAACGAACACCGCGATTGGCGGATCTATGCCGATTTCGCTCAAGTCCTGATTGCCGCCGCTCGCGACCTTTACCGCCACGAGCCTTTCGGAGTGGAGTTGTCCGAGACCGTGTATGCCCTGGACTCAACGACCATCGATTTGTGCCTTTCGCTTTTCCCGTGGGGAAAATTCCG
>QHYQ01000294.1 GCA_003224175.1 Acidobacteriota bacterium | reverse complement strand
AAGACCGTCATGGGCAGGCTCAAACAGTCAGGGATGTTCTGGACCGTCCGTGGAGCCAACGCCATCATCGCCCTTCGTTGCTGTCACATGAGCGGCAAATTCGAGGACTACTGGGAGGCCCGAACGGCGTGAGTTCTCACTTTAAAGTCGCGCACCGGTGGTTGCGACCCGAGCACATCACCCGGTTTCGGCGGCGGCGCCGTAGATCGTCTAGAATAGTTCTAGCACAGGGCGCTTCTGCCCCTACGGGGCCAGCGCCCATACGCTTAGGCGAATTGTGAAGATCATCCTGATCTCGACGTATGAACTTGGCCACCAGCCCTTTGGGCTGGCTTCGCCTGCCGCCTGGTTGCGTCGGAGCGGCGCGGAAGTTACCTGCCTTGATTTGTCTCGCCAGCCCTTGCAGGAAGATGCGGTGCGTGCCGCCGATGTTGTGGCGTTCTATGTTCCCATGCACACGGCCACTCGCCTCGCCATCCGCCTGATCGAGCCTATCCGGCGCTTGAATCCTCGGGCTCACCTCTGCTTTTACGGCTTGTACGCGCCGGTAAACCAGGCCTATCTAGGCGAGCTCGGCGTCGAGACCATTATCGGTGGCGAGTTCGAGGCAGCATTGGCGAACGCAATCAGGCAGCTTGCCGATAAGCATTGTTATGGAGATGGCTCGCGCACGACTGCCCCGGCGGCGGGGCTGCGCAACCCAACGATTTCCCTCGAGCGTCTGAGCTTCATCCCGCCGGACCGCAGCCAGCTTCCGCCCCTTCGGCAATATGCCCACCTGTTGATGCCCGAAGGAGGCTTCAAGGTCGCCGGCTATACCGAAGCCAGCCGGGGGTGCAAACACCTGTGCAGGCATTGCCCCATCGTTCCTGTGTACAAGGGAATTTTCCGCATTGTGCAGCGGGAAGTAGTCCTCGAAGATATCCGCCAGCAGGTCGATGCGGGCGCCGAGCATATTACGTTCGGCGATCCCGACTTCTTCAACGGACCCGCGCACGCACTGACCATCGTTGAGGCTCTGCACCGCGAATTTCCGCAGCTCAGCTATGACGTCACTATCAAAATCGAGCACTTGTTGCAGCATGCCGAATCCTTGCGCAAACTGCGCGATACGGGCTGTCTTTTTGTGACTAGTGCGGTGGAATCCATAGATGAGGCCATTCTGGCGCGCTTGGCAAAGGGCCATACGCGCGGGGATTTTCTCACCGTCGTCGCGCTTTTCCGCGAATTGGGGTTGATCCTGCAGCCCACGTTTGTGCCGTTCACGCCGTGGACCTCGCTCTCCGGATATCGCGCACTTCTGGCGCTCGTTGCCGACGAGGACCTGGTGGAAAACGTGGCGCCCATACAACTTGGAATCCGCCTGCTCATCCCCGCAGGCTCGCGCCTGCTGGAACTCGACGACGTTCGCAACGCAATCGGCAATTTTGATTCCTCCGGACTCGTCTATCCGTGGAAGCATGCCGACGCTCGCATGGATATGTTGTCGGCATGCGTTCAGGAATTGGCCACTGCGGGCGACCGGCTGAAGCGCTCGCGCACCAATACGTTCATGCGCATCTGGCGGGCGGCGAGCGAGCTCGCCGGAGACAATGCTGCCTCTGGCGATGCCGTGCCGAAGGCTTCCACGCGGACGATTCCCCACTTCACGGAACCGTGGTATTGCTGTGCAGAGCCAACCCAGGATCAATTCGTTGCGTTTTCGTCAGATGTCCGGCCACAGACACAATCGGATACATTCTTCTGACGATTTCGGCAGAGGCGAATGATTTCCAAAGAACCGCCATCGCTACTTCTGCTTGCGAGCAAGCTAGGCTATCAGACGCGCAGCTTTGCAGAAGCCGCGCGGCGGCTGGGCGTCGGCGTCATCATCGGCAGCGATCGTTGTCAGCAACTCGAAGACCCCTGGGCCGACGGAGCAGTCCCGCTTCATTTTGAGGAGCCCCGCAGTGCCGCCGCGCGCCTCGCCGAGGCCGTTCGTGACCGCCTTCATGAACAAACGGTCGGCGCGATTCTGGCGTTAGGCGATCGCCAGACGGCCACCGCCGCCCATGCTGCCCGCCTGCTGAACCTCACCTACAACTCGCCCGAAGCCATTGACAATTGTCGCAGCAAGCTGCGCCAGCGCGAGGTCTTGCAGAAGGCCGGCCTTCCTGTTCCAGATTTTTTTTCGTTCTCATTGGCGGAGCCGTTCGACTCTGTGCTCCCCCGCGTCACCTTCCCGTGCGTCGTAAAGCCCCTGAGGCTTGCCGCAAGCCAAGGCGTAATTCGGGCCAACCATCCCGCCGAATTTCTCGCCGCGGTCGAGCGCGTTGCTCGATTGCTCTCATCTCCTGAGCTGCAAGTCACGAGGGAAGCCGATCTCGATCGCTTGCTCGTGGAACGCTATATTCCGGGAACGGAATTTGCCCTCGAGGGGATTCTCGAGGCGGGCCAGTTGCGCGTGCTGGCATTGTTCGATAAGCCCGACCCTCTCGAAGGCCCCTATTTCGAGGAATCGATTTATGTCACGCCGTCGCGGCTGCCTTCCAGTGTGCAGGAGCAAATCTCTCGATGCGCCGGCAAATCTCTTCGAGCGCTCGGCCTCAGCGAAGGACCCGTACATGCGGAATTTCGCCTGAATGACCGCGGGCCGTGGGTACTCGAGATAGCGCCGCGTCCCATCGGCGGCCTTTGCTCGCGGGTGCTTCGTTTCGGCCCGCAGCGAATCTTCCTGGAAGAATTGCTGATCCGTAGAGTCTTGGGTCTCTCCGGCGCGGATTTGCAGCGGGAACCAGATGCCGCAGGCGTGATGATGATCCCCGTGCCCCAGAGCGGCGTTCTCGAGAAAGTAGAAGGCTCCCAAGAGGCGCTCGAGACTCCCGGTATTTGCGAAATTCAAATCACTGCCCGCCTTCACGATTTCATCGCGGCATGGCCGGAAGGCTCGAGCTACTTGGGATTCATTTTCGCGCGTGGCCGCACTCCCGATTTCGTAGAGGCTGCACTACGGAAGGCACTTGGCGTATTGCGATTTACAATTGCTCCCAGGCTACCAGTGGCGCACCCGGTCTCGGGCCAGAGGCTCGCGTGAGGAGGGGCTGCTCCGCTGCACGCTGGCCCACCGAATCTCGGACATTTCTCTGCTCAGCGTCTCAGTGATGCCTGTTTGGCTTTCAAAGCTGGACAGCATGCGAAGAAATGCAGGGCCTAGCCTTTCGCTCGGGGCGGAATGTAACCTTCAGGTAGCTTGGCTCCCTCGCCAAAAAAGAACTGCTCCATCTGTTCTTCCATAATTTTTTGTGATTGCTGGTCGAGCGGGTTAAGCCGGTATTCGTTCATGATCATCTTGGAATGTTCGACCCACAGCTTCCAGGCTTCCTTGGACACGTTTTCGTAGATGCGCTGGCCGAGTTCGCCTTTCCAGGGGACGCGATCGAGACCCTCCATTTTTCTCCCGAATTTCACACACATCACCGCGTGCGCGCCGGGTTGGCTGGGAGCCGTCCCCGCAGGCTTCGCCGGACCACAACTCTCATCAGCCATATTCGCCTCCGATCGAAACAACCAACGGCCAAGTTCCGTCTCTAAACATACTGCATTGCGCGAGAAATTCCTAGGAGCCGGCGGAGAGCCCCTCACGACTGGCCGCGAATGCCGGGCCGTGCGCGGCGCTTGCCATACTCGGTTTATTCCGCGAAAAGAGGGTAATCTCGCTCAGTACAAGTTCTCAGCAGCGCAGAGGATACGCATGCTGACAGCGCAGCGCATTTCGCCCGGTTATTTGGCGGACGTCTATCAAGAAGAATCGAATCGCCTTCGAGCCGGCGAGGCGCTCCAAAAGATGTGGGCCAGGCAGCCTGGCCTTTGGAAGGACGAGCCCGAACACGCCCGCATCATCGCCAATCGGCTCGGCTGGATTGGCGTCCTCGATTCTATGCGCCCGGAAGCATCGACGCTCCAGGATTTGGCCCGTGACATCAAGGACTCTGGTGTGCACGAGATCGTATTGCTCGGCATGGGCGGCTCAAGCCTCGCCCCGGAGGTCTTCTCGCTGATATTCCCCGCGCCGTCAGGGAGGCGCTTCTTCGTGCTGGACTCCACGGATCCTACCGCGATCCGGCAAGTGGAACGCTCGATTGATCTGGCCCATTCCCTGTTTATTGTCGCCAGTAAGTCCGGCAAAACGATCGAGACGCTCTCTCAGTTTTTTTATTTTCACCGGCGACTCACCCAGGCAGGTGTTCGCTCGGAGGGCCGCAGTTTCCTCGCTATCACCGATCGTGGCTCCTATCTCGACCAGTTGGCCGACGAATACAATTTCCGGCTGACGTTTCGCAATCCCGCAGACATTGGCGGCCGATATTCGGCGCTCTCCTACTTCGGTCTAGTGCCCGCGGCGCTTTGGGGAGTGGACATCGACGCCGTGCTGGACAGTGCCATCGAAATGCGCGCCGTCTGCGGTCCGCGGGGCGAAGCCGACGCCAATCCGGCTTTGCAGTTGGGCTCTCTGCTGGGTGCAGCCGCCAGAAGAGGGGACGACAAGCTCGTCTTGCTCTGCACGCCGAAGTTGATGCCGCTGGGGAACTGGATCGAGCAGCTTATTGCCGAGAGCACCGGCAAAGAGAAGCGGGAAATTGTCCCGGTGGCCGGAGGTGTTGCGCCGCCTCTTGATGTGCTGGCGCGTGGATGTGTTACCGCCGCTTTGCTGCTCGAAGGTGACGATCAAGCAGTGTTGGAGCCGATCCTGGGCGCGCTCGAACAGCGCGGCGCCCCCTTCCTGGAGATTCGGTTGAAGACCCCTGTGCAATTGGGCGCCGAATTCTTCAAATGGGAGACAGCCGCGGCATTGGCCGGCGCATCGCTCGCGATCGATCCCTTTGACGAGCCTAATGTCCAGGAGAGCAAAGATAATACCGCCCGGATTTTGGAGGCCTTCGAGAGTTCCGGGGAGATGCCGCTCGGCTCTCCGCGCCTGGCGGAATCGGGCATCGAGCTTTATGCTGATGGCGCCGTGCGTGGTTCCATTTCTACGCTGCAACTCACCGCTGCGCTGCGTACTTTTTTTTCTGAGCGCCGCCCTGACGACTATCTCGCGATCCTGGCGTACGTGTCGCGCGATGCCGCCAACGGCGCGGAACTCGATGCGCTCCGCGCAGCCCTCGCCGAACGCCTCAACCTGCCGGTGCTGCTCGGTTACGGACCGCGTTACATGCATTCCATCGGTCAGCTTTACAAAGGCGGGCCGGCCTCTGGCATGTTCTTGATGATCACTTCGAAGAAGCCCGAGGATCTGCCCATTCCCGGCGCGAAATATACGTTCGGCCAACTGGAGATGGCCCAGGCCTTGGGAGACCTGCAGTCACTGGGAAGACTAGGCAAGCCGGCCTTGCGACTCCACCTCACTGACGGTGTTCCCGCCGGTTTATCCAGTTTGCGCCGAGCCATTGACCAGGTGCTGTCCGCGTCGGGGTCAGCAATTTGAAAAAGACGATGCCGGTTCATTCACGCCCGAAAGGAAGTGTAGAAATCCGAAATGGACGGGTTTCCCGGCCAGCCGCTTAACCGATGGGCAATATTTCCGCACTATTCTGGGATATTGGAGGGGTGGTTCTCTCGAATGGATGGGATGCGTCTGCGCGCGCCGAAGCCGTACGACGCTTTTCTCTCGATCCTGTCGACTTCGACGAGAGACACCGGCGCGCGGAGGATGAGTTTGAAACCGGGAAACTAAGTCTGGAAGCCTACCTGGACCGAACCGTATTTTTCCGCGATCGCCCTTTCGCCAGAGAGCAATTCAAGAACTTCGTTTTTGCGCAATCGCGCGAGAACAAGGAAACGCGCGTTGTTCTCGACGAGCTGACTGCTACTCACCGTTATTTCCTCGCCACGCTCAACAACGAATCCGAGGAGCTGAATGGCTACCGCATCCACCAATTCGATCTAACCCGGAACTTCGCCGCCTTTTTTACATCCTGCTATCTGCGAGTGCGTAAGCCCAAGCCGCTGATATATCAACTTGCGCTAGGAATCACGCAGCGCGGTCCCGAGGAGTGCATCTTTATAGATGACCGCCCCGCGAACCTGGAACCCGCCAAAGCCTTGGGTATGACCACGATACTCTTCCGCTCTGCCGCAGAGTTGCGGGCATCTCTGGCGGAGAGTGGCGTGAGACCGGCGTTTGTAGGAGGATGATCTCATGGCGTCCATTACAAATGATATTGCCGAGACCGCAGTTCTGGACGCGCGCAGTTCAGTCGCTGCCGCTGATCCCTGCGCGATCGTGATTTTCGGCGCATCGGGCGATCTTACCCATCGGAAGTTGATTCCGGCGCTTTTTGAATTGGCCGCTTGCCGGTCGCTGGCCAGCCGATTTGCAATCATTGGCTTCGCCCGCAGTGAGATGAGCGATGCCGCTTTTCAGGATTCCGCGGCGGAAGCTGTGCGCAAGAATAATGGCGGCTGCCCGATCAACGATAACGATCTTCGCAGTTTCGCGCAGTCCTTTGTCTACGTCGCCGGAGATTACGATCAGCCCGAAGCCTTCGAAAAGCTCTCGCGCCGCCTCGAAGAACTCGACGAAGAGCGCCACCTGGAGGGCAACCGGCTATTCTACCTGGCGACCCCTCCCGCCGTTTATCCCAGAGTGATCGCCCAGATTCAGAAAGCAGGCCTGGCCCAGCCGGCCGGTGACAACTCATGGGTCCGCATTGTTGTCGAAAAGCCCTTTGGCCATGACCTCGCTTCGGCCAGAAAGCTCAACCGCACGATTCTCGAAGTTTTCGAGGAAACGCAGGTCTACCGCATCGATCATTTTCTGGGAAAGGATACGGTTCAGAACCTTTTAGCGCTCCGATTTGGGAACGGCATCTTTGAGCCGCTTTGGAATCGCAATTACGTGGATCACGTTCAAATCACGGCCGCGGAGAGCCTCGGTGTGGAGCAGCGGGCCGCCTTTTATGAAACCACGGGCGCCCTGCGGGACATGGTTCAGAGCCATCTCCTGCAGCTCACTTCGCTGGCGGCCATCGAGCCGCCCTCGAATTTCGATGCTACCGCTGTGCGCAACGAGAAGCTCAAGGTCTTGCAGGCCCTCCGCCCATATACGCCTGAGACCGTTGCCACGAATGTGGTTGCGGGTCAATACGCTCAGGGCCAGATCGACGGCGAGGACGTGGCTGGATACCGTCAGGAGCCTGCGGTGAAGTCGGATTCCGTGACGGAAACCTTTGTCGCCGCCAAAGTCCTCATCGATAACTGGCGCTGGGCCGACGTACCTTTTTACATTCGTACCGGCAAGCGCATGCGCCGCCGCGTCACCGAAGTCGCGATCAATTTCCGCCGCGCCCCTCACTTGCTCTTTCGCGGCCAGGGCATCGATACCAATACAATGGTTCTCAATATCCAGCCCGAGGAAGGCATCTCCATCGGTTTTCACGCCAAGTTACCAGGGCAGCAAATGCGCCTCGCGCACGTGGCGATGGATTTCAGCTATCTCGCCGCTTTTGGCGCCAGCGAACGCAGTGCTTATGCTACGCTTCTGAATGACTGCATGCGTGGGGACGCCACTCTTTTCGATCGCGCCGATGGAGTCGAGGCTGCCTGGGCTTTCGTGCAGCCTATATTCGATGCCTGGGAACGCCAGAGACGCTCAGTGCCTGCCTATCCTGCGGGGAGTTGGGGCCCGCGTGAAGGGGACGAGTTGTTGAGTCGCGATGGGCGGCACTGGCGCAAACCCTGATATGCTCCCGCGCGAAGTCCTCCCCGGCGTTTACGCTTGCGCTGACGCGGCCGAACTGGCTCGCGTGGCGGCGCGCCGGTTTGTTGACTGGGCTTGGCAGAGTATTGCCAAGGACGGCAATTTCAGTGTCGCTTTATCGGGCGGTTCTACGCCTCGGGATCTTTATCGCCTTCTGGCCTCGCCTGAGTTTCGCGCGCAGGTAGATTGGCCTCGCCTGCATCTTTTCTGGGGAGATGAGCGCGCTGTGCCTCCAGAGAGTTCCGAGAGCAACTACGGTATGGCTCGCCGCGAGCTTCTGCTGCGCGTGCCCATACCTCCTTCCAATGTTCACCGCATGGAAGCGGAAGACCCCAATATCGGGCGCGCCGCTCACAATTACGAGGCGACGCTGCGTCAATTTCTGCCGCTCGACGACCGGGGCTTTCCGCGTTTTCATTTGATTCTCCTGGGGCTGGGGCCGGATGGGCATACGGCCTCACTCTTCCCCGGCTCCAAACTTTTGCGCGAGACGTCTCGTTGGGTTAGCACACCCCTGGTTCCGAAATTGGGCACCCGGCGCATGACTCTCACGCTCCCGGTCCTCGAGGCCGCACGTCGCGTGGTTTTCCTGGTCGCCGGAGCCGAGAAGGCTTTCATCCTGCATGAGGTTCTTTGCGAACGTCGCGATCCGCCACTGCCGGCGCAGATGGTCAAGCCGCGAGAGGGAGAGCGGCTTTTCCTTGTTGATGAAGCAGCGGCAGTGAAAATTTCCTCCTCGCAGTCGCGGCCGATTCGCGAAGGGAAATCATGATTCTGGCGGGGGACATCGGCGGAACAAAGTCGAACCTGGCCCTGATGGAGAAAAAAGGCGATCGTTTCCGGGTGGTTTTCCTCCACCGTTATCCGAGTCACGAATACATGCGTTTCGAGGACATCATTGAGGATTTCCTCGGCCGCGGGCGAGACTTCCTCTCCGCGTCGGCTCCGGGAACGATTCAGGCAGCTGGCTTCGGCGTCGCGGGGCCGGTGATTGGCCGAGGAGTTCGCATCACCAATCTGGCTTGGGGAATCGACGCCGATGCGCTGGAACGCCAGCTCGGCACTCGGCATATTGTGCTGCTTAACGATTTGGAGGCCACCGGCTATTCCCTTGCGTGCCTCGCACCCGAAGACCTTTGCACTCTCAACGAAGGTTCGCCCGCGCCGCAAGGCACGCAGGCGCTGATTGCCGCCGGCACCGGTTTGGGCGAAGCAATGTTGATGTGGAATGGCAGCCGCTACATTGTCGCGCCTAGTGAAGGAGGGCACACCGATTTCGCTCCGCGAACCGAAAAAGAGATCGGACTGCTTCGCTACTTGAAAACGATGTACAACTTCGTCAGCTTCGAGCTGATCGTCTCTGGCCGCGGCTTCCTCACGCTGCATGAATTTCTGAACAAAAGTGTCCGCCATCCCAGCTTCGATGAGCCCGGAGCAGACCCCGCGCCGGAAATCACGCGTTTGGGTTTGGAAGGTTCTTGTCGTGTCTGCGGCGAGACGCTGGATCTCTTCGTGACGTTATATGGCGCCGAAGCCGGCAACTTGGCGCTCAAGGCGCTTGCCCGCGGCGGCGTCTTCGTCGCGGGTGGCATTGCGCCGAAGATTTTGCCCAAGATGCAAAATGGCAAATTCTTTAGCGCCTTTTGCGAAAAAGAAAAATTCCAGGAGCTGCTTTCGCATTTCCCGATTCACATTGTGCTCAATGAGGAAGCCCCGCTTCTCGGCGCAGCTGCGGAAGCCGCGGCACGCGAGCTGGTAGCCGCCAATGCCGGAGCGCGCTAAGGCCGCCGGGGCG
The DNA here is from genome assembly GCA_003224175.1 of Acidobacteriota bacterium. GTDB lineage: Bacteria > Acidobacteriota > Terriglobia > Acidiferrales > UBA7541 > Palsa-189. The sequence continues at coordinate 2,046 of QHYQ01000294.1, read as the reverse complement.
TAATTCATTCGAGAAAGCAAACTTTGGTGCCATTCTGATCGGGTTCTCTTTGCTGTAGTATGATGGCGATTCTCAGGGTCTTTGGATCTATCTCTATCTCCACGGACGATATCAAGTGTCTCTGAAATGCGCCGCCGAAGGGTGCGTCGAAGCCGCCGTCGCCTCGCTCGATGAGCGCCAAGTGTGCCGCACGCACTTCGTGGCGGGGGCCTACCGGCATCTGGAGTCCGTTGCGGCGCAGATTCAAGAACCGAATTTCTGCAGTCAGCACGGAGAATTGGCAACCCGCTTCCTGGAACAATGCATGCGCGAGGTGACGAACATCGCCTGCGCCGCCGAACTTCCCAATAATTTGGAGAGAGCGCGGCTTTTGGATATTCTCTTATGGGCTTCGGAACTTTATGGACGATTGCGGCGCGGGCCTCGCGTGCGTGCCAGCATCCCGATTTTGATTCGCTCCGAAGATGAGCAAAAGCCTTGGGAAGAGAAGACCGAAACGGTCCTACTGAGCGTGCACGGCTTTCGCTTCCTTTGCCGCCATGAACTGCACAGTGGCGATATTCTTACCTGCGTTCGTCTCGATAATGGCCGCCGGGCGGATGCGCGAGTCGCCTGGACGCGCTGCAGAGATTCGGGCGAAACCGAAGCGGGTGTGGAGTTCGTTACCGACGAGGATTTTTGGGGAATGGAAGCGAGCGTAGCGGCATCGGTCTTTCCTTCCAGGGATCGGTGAACCTGCGCGTGCGAACGTGATCTCGGTCGGACGAAGCGAAAGAAGCCGCTTTAAATTTTCCATCACCTCATTTCAGGAGCGTTTGCTTGGATTTCAGTCGCAAACTGATGGTCCCGCCGGATAAAACAATCAAGCTCGGGAAATTTGATCCTGCCGATACGCTGGCCCACGACAATGACCAGAAAACTGAGGCCAAACTCGAAAAAACCATCAAGCGCCTCGACGATCTGCAGTATCTACTTTACGCCGAAAAGAAACGTGCCCTCCTGATTGTCCTGCAGGGGATGGATGCCGCCGGCAAGGACGGAACCATTCGCCATGTGATGTCGGGCGTCAACCCTCAGGGATGTTCAGTGACCTCGTTCAAAGTGCCGAATAGCGAAGAGTTGGCCCACGATTTCCTGTGGCGCATTCACAAGGTAGTTCCTGAAAAAGGCATGATCGGTATTTTCAACCGTTCGCATTACGAAGATGTTCTGGTCGTTCGCGTGCATAACCTCGTTCCCAAAGAGGTCTGGAAGGCCCGATACGACGAGATCAATCGCTTTGAGAGAAATCTCGAGGAAAATGACGTCAAGATCCTGAAGTTTTTCCTGCATATCAGCAGGGAAGAGCAGGAGAGCCGTTTTCGGGAGAGGCTTCACGACCCGTGCAAGAAGTGGAAGTTTTCCAAGGCCGATGCCTCGGAGCGAAAGCATTGGGACGATTACGTCAGTGCGTATGAAGCCGTGCTTTCCCGCTGCGGCACGGAATATGCACCCTGGTTCATTATTCCTTCCGACCACAAATGGTTCCGCAATCTCGCCATCTCCCGGATCATCGTCGAGACCCTCGAAGAATTTGATATGCACTTCCCGAAATCCCCGGAGTCATCATGAGGTTCCCCTGCGCCGCGTTCGGTTGGCTGCGCTCGTTTCATGCGCCGCCTTGGATGCTTGACCGCTGACTCGCTCGCCAGTTACAGTCCTTTCGCAGACTGATGAAAGCAGCCAGTTATGGGCGTGCGCCGGCCGGAACCCAGCCGAGTTACCTTTACCCTCAGTACGTTTCCACGTGTAGGCGTTCCCCGAAACAGCCGCCGATTCTGTTGCCGCACACCCTATCCGAACTCACCGGCCCCGTTTTCGGCCATAGCGACATTGGTCCGAACGATAATGACCTGACTCACCAGCACAGCGGGGAAGCCCTCGGAGAACGCATCATCGTGAGCGGGCGCGTATTGGATGAAGAAGGACACGCCATTCCCGGAGCGCTGGTTGAAGTTTGGCAAACGAACGCGGCGGGCCGGTACCGTCATCGAGTGGACCAGCATG
>QHYQ01000066.1 GCA_003224175.1 Acidobacteriota bacterium | reverse complement strand
TCGCTTTGCTGGTCACACTCTGTGCCATCGCCCGCGATCAGTTGGGCTATTGGATTGGGCGGCATGCGGGGCAGGCGCTTTATCGTCGCCAGGATTCCACCCTTTTCAAGCGCCGCCATTTGGAGCGAGCGCACCACTTTTACGAGAACTATGGCGGCAAAACGGTGATTCTGGCGCGTTTCATGCCCATCGTGCGCACCTTCTGCCCTCCCGTAGCGGGCGCCGCGCAGATGCGCTATGCGCGTTATCTGGCCTTTGATGTGGTGGGGGGGTGCTGCTGGGGTGCGGGACTGATCTTGGTTGGCTATTTTCTGGGTTCTGTCATTCTGAACATCAGCCAGCGCATCCATTGGGTCATCGCCGTGGTGGTGATCCTCTCGTTTCTCCCGGCCCTAATTGGTGCCATGCGTGCGCGTTTCCGGCGAATCTCAAAACCGGACGCTTTTCCGCTTGGCCCATCAACGCAGCAATAAGCTCGAAGGCCTGAAGGAATCACCCATGCCTGTCGGCGAGCCCGTGCCGTCAACACCTAAGGCGGTAATCTTTGATATCGGCCGCGTGATTGTGCGCTTGGACCTGAACCGCGCACTGGCGCCCATTGCCGCAGCCATGCACGGGGCCATTGATCAATCAGCTAAACGCCTTTCGCCGGAAGAAACCTGGGCGTTCATTCGCGCCGATCAACACTGGCAGGACTGGCAGGAAGGGCGCATCTCATCAGCCGAATGGCATCAGCATCTGATGCGACGTCTCAAACTTTCGCTCAGTTATAGGGAATTCCGAGATGCGTGGAACCTGGTCCTCGATCCGGAACTGATCCTGAGCGAGAGTCTTTTCGCCCGGCTCAGCGCCCGTTGTCAACTCGCCCTCCTTTCCAATACAGACCCAATTCATGCCGAATGCCTGGAGCAGCGCTTTACCTTTGGGCGTTACTTTCCCGTTCGCATCTATTCCTGCCGGATAGGAGCAAGTAAGCCTTCCCCCCTCATTTATCGAGCGGCTTTGGAATTACTGGGTGTCGCCGCCCATCAGGCTATGTATGTCGATGATATTCAAGAGTTTGTGGACGCGGCTCGCCAAATGGGCCTGGACGCTATTCGCTTCGAAACACGAGACTTACTGGAAGTGGAGCTCTGCCGACGGCAACTGTGCTGAAGTACAGGTGGTGAGGCCTGTACAATAGGGAAATGCCCTAACTTGCAACGCTCGCCACCGACGAAAACGAAGTGAAAAGTACGAGAGTGCGTAAAGATTTCTGGTATTAGTACTGGCCCCTCGCCCGGTCCGCATGGCGCGGTTCACCACAAATCCCTTTGATTCTCTGATGGTAGCTCTTAGGGGCAGGCTTTTGGGACTTGGCGCTTCACGTGCATGTTCCACATGTGGGCATTAGCCCAGGGTGAGGATAGTCTGACGGGGAGAAAGGCTTATGATCGATAATTCTGATCAGGTTGTAGAAGAAAACCATGGGACACCGGGTTGGGTGACCGCAGCGATCGTGATTCTGGCGATCGTTTCGATTACCGGGCTTGGACTGGCCTGGCACAACTCTACGGAGTTGCAACAGGCGCAGCAAAGCTTTGCTGGGCAAATGAAGACGGTCGCGCAGAATGATGGTCAGCAAGTGGCCGCGCTGGAACAGAAGCTGACGCAAGCGAACGCCACGAGTACGGGATTGCAAAGCGATCTCGGAGTCGTGGAGAAGAGGCTGCGGGTAACCCAGAGCGATCTGAAGAAAGCGCGCGATGAGGAGGCCAAGATTCGAGAGGAAGACGCGCAGAAGCTGGCGCAGATGGACACGGATGTAAAGAGCCAACTTGCTACCAAGGCCACCACGGATGATCTTAACGCCGTAAATGGCAGCGTCAATAACGTCAAGACGGACCTTGAGGGCACGAAGAACGACCTGAAGATGGCCCGCAGCGAATTGGGCACTTTGATCGCTCGTAACCACGAGGAAATCGATGTGCTCCGCCGCATGGGTGAGCGGGACTACGTTGAGTTCACGGTTCAGGGCAAGAACAAGCCGCAGAAGGTGGGTGCCGTCACCGTGGAGCTTCGTTCGGTCGATACCAAGAAGAACAAGTTTACGGTCGCCTTGACTGTGGACGATACTCGCACCGAGAAGAAGGATCGCACGGTGGATGAGCCGGTGGTCTTTTATCCGCGCGGGTCGCACCAGGCCGACGAATTTGTGGTGAATTCGGTGGCCAAGGACAAGATCTCGGGCTACATCAGCATGCCAAAGAATCCGCCGGCGACAACCGCAAACGCATCCGGCGGCTAGAAGCTTCAATTCAGGGTAACGCACAAAAAATGGCGGCGAGATCTTCTCGCCGCCATTTTTCTTTTCCAGGAGTCTGCTCGGGAATCGCGCTAAACTTCCTAGCGACGTGTTAGCGCCCCGGGTGGTCATCTTCACGCCGTCAAACCTGCTGGGTTCCCCGACTCGCGTCGCGCTGCCTATCTCGGAGGCACTGCTGGAGATCGAAAGGCGTAACGTGCCGCTGGTGCTTTCCAGCAACGGCACGCGCGCACAGCTCGAACCTCTGCGGCGCAAGATCGGGCATGCTCACCCTTTCATCACTGAAGGCGGAGGCGGTCTCTTCATTCCGGATGGATACTTTGCCGTGCGCCTCGAAGGTGCGAAGCGCGTGGGCCGCTATTTCTGCGTTCCCTTCGGACGCTCCTCGCAGGAAGCCGGTGAAGCCATTGAAGATATTGCCAGACAGGCAGGGGCGGAGATCGTCCGCTACGCGGAAATGAACGCGCGGGAAATTGTCCGCAACACCGGAATGACCGAACGTGATGCGCAAGGATCTCGCGAGAGGGAATTCAGCGAGCGCTTCTTCTTTGCTGGAAATGCTGATTTAGCCGCTTCGTCGTTTGAAAAGATAGCCGGGGAGCACCATTGGCAAATTCGGCGTTCCGAGCCGCTCTGTGAGCTCTGCTCGGGCAACGACGAAGGTAAAGCTGTCCGCTACCTGATGCGACTGTCTGAAGGGAATTAGGATTTTTCGGTCAATTCAGAGGACAAAGAGGTATCTTTTTGCGCTCGCGCACGAACTCGCTCGCCTCGGGTCACGTTTAAGTGGCTCCTATTGTTGTCTTTGCGCCAGAGTAGCGACTGTTTCGCCATGGAACGGAAATTGCCCTGGTCAGACTGGGAGCAAAACGCGTGAGACTTCTTCGTCGCCTGAAAGTTCCAGCATCGGAATCGCAGCTCGCGCTCACACTTGCAGTCTCATTGGTTCTGATGGCTGCAATGTTGCTCTGTTTGCTCTGGCAGGCCAACGTCATAGCTTTCCAGCAGGAAATCATCCGTTCCCTTTGGAATGTGAAAAACGCTAGCTAAGTTTCTTCCCCAAGAGCCGCTACAGAAATGCAAGCCTGGAAGTCCTTGGCCAGGAACGGCAACGGGAGCCTGGCGGCTCCCGTTGCGTCACTCTTTGTTGAGCGCGGCAGACTTGATAAGACTGCCGGCTTAAAGCACCGCAGCAGCGGTGCCCTTAAGTTTGGTTCTGTTCTAAAGCCGGTGGATTCATTCTCCCTCCCGCTCTAGAGCCTGATCCCTTTTTAACGCCGCTTGCCACCGGACGCAAGGGAAACATTATAAAATTGCTTGCGTCTTTTGCCTGAGGCCTATTTGACGAAGACGCCTTCGCGCAGTTGATCGCGGCCTACGAAGGTCTTGGAGGTGCGAAACTTCTCGAATAGCTGTTGAATCTCCCGATTCTGATAGACGTGCCGCGGCTGGACCAAAGCGGGTACCGGTACCAGCTCCAAGTTGTGCGCGTCCCGGACGCGGTAGCGCTGAAACTGTTCCGGGGGACGAGTATGGAAGATAGCCAGGATCGCTCCGCCGTCTCGGACCAAGGAAGTCATGCGTGGCAAAAATCGCTTAGCAGCATCCCGATCCATGTAGTCCAGCACATCCCAAAGCAGGACGGCATCGAAGCTTTCTGCAGGATAACGAAGGTTGGAAGCGAGGAAGCGATCGGCCTGGGCCGCTGGTGACGTGTCGGGTTGTTCGGAACCAGCCGGGAGCACTGGGGTGCGGTCTAAATCGTGTTCCAGGAATGCCCCCCAAGCGGCCAGCAGGTCTTCCGTATAAACCTTGAAGTTGCGTTCAATGAAGTATGTAACGGTGGCCTGGGAAACGGCACCCAGATCAAGAAGATTGCCTTTGCCGATGTCTTCTATCTGCCAAAGGAATTCCTTTAGTCCATTGGAGAAACGGCCCGGGCTCACTTCGCCTGCCCGCGCAGGCTTTGCGGCCGGAGCATGCAAAGGAGCGGGCGGAACGGGAAGGCCGTGGCCATAGGCGGGACGGAGAGCCGTCGTACTTGTGTTCGGGTTTCCCAGGGAATTCGCGGCCCGAAGCCTGCTAATGAAGCTCATACGTGCACCTGAGAAACCCTTCCTGCTGGTGGAACCTGAACCTTGTTGTCGGGCTTCGAATCGGCTCCGATAGAACCAGCCGGACGCCGTTCCTCTTTCCCAAGGTTGACCCGCAGGCCGTGTACTTCGGCCCCGTCTTCAATGGAGATCGATTTTGTGCTGATCTCTCCAATCACTTTGCCAGTGGCGGTGATCTGAACGCGGTCGTAGCCATTGACGTTTCCTCTGACTTCTCCGCGCACCACGACTTCCCGAGCCTCGATGTCCGCTGTAACGCGGCCATCCGGGCCAATGCTCAGTTTGCCTCCAAGGAGGCGAACTTTGCCGCGTACCTCGCCATCGATTAGCAGATCGCCCTGGCCGGTAATCTCACCTTCGATGACGAGCGACTGGGTCAGACGGCCTTCCACGGAAGAACCGGGTGGGAACGTTGTGCGCTCAGTCGGATTCGAGCGGGGAGTTTGGGAGATCGTGGCCACCGGCGTCGTTTCCGTCTGTGCAGGCAGAGAAGGAGCTTGGGGCTCATCCTTTCGCCACATAGGCGCCTCCTTCCAGGTGGTTAAATGCTTAAATGCCTAATTAGTCGCGGATTTGCACTTCTTGGCTGGGGGGGCGACTATAGTATAGGAGTTTACCGATGTAAACCGGAAAGTGCTTGATTTTTCGCGTCTTTAGGTGACCTGCCAGTCAATAAGACCTGGAAACTGGCCCACCGAGGGTACCGCTGCGGTCGAAGACGACCCGGCCTTCCGGTCCCGTAGTTCCCAGACCGCCACGAGATATCCGACGGCTTCCAGGAAGAATGTCTTCCTGCCTTGTCGCGATTCCCACCACGTCGCGGGCTCGAATCCGGGGTCGGAAGCGCCGGCTACTTCTACGCTGACGCTAGCGGGCAACAATTTGCGAAAGATGTAGCGGGCTCGGCGCGTGTGATAATTCGACGTCACCAGAAGAATTCGGCGCCAGCCTTTTTGAGCGACGAGAACTCGCAGGCCGTCGGCTTCCTCAAGCGTGTCCTGGGCCCTATGGGAGAAGCGCACGATTGCAGAAGTGGGTACACCTTGGGATTCCAAATCTCGCGCCATGAAATCCGCTATCGATGTATAAGGCCGGAGCATGCGGCCGCTAGCCACCACCTGGGGAGCCCACCCCGCCCGAAAGAGCGCGGCTGCCTCTGTGGCCCGATTAGCAGCAAAGTCGTCGTCCCCAATGACGATAATGACGTCGGCGGGTTCGACGCGGTCTTGCACAATCCAAAATCGAGCTGCGGCCCACAGCAAAGGCTGGCGCGCAATATAAATCGTGCCCGCGAAGCAGGAAAGCATCACAAGAGCCATCAGACGGAAAATGATGCCGCCACGCTGCCCGTTCATCATGAGTTTGGATCGAGCTGACGAAGCCGTTCAGCGGCTTGCTCTGGCATGAGCGCGTTGAAGTACACTTCCTTGATGCTATAGGACTTGCTGCTCTGCTCGACGATGGGAAGGATTTCGATATGCCAATGGAAATCATCAGCCAGCGTACCCCAGTATGATGCAAGCTCTCCCTTGGGATGGATCGTATTGGGCGCGGTATGAACGACTAAATGATACGATCCAGAAACCTGCGTCAAGCGACGAAGCGTGCGGCCGAGCAGCGCAGCCAGATGCCGCGTATTTGCCCCTGCCGTTGGTTGTTCGAAGAGGTGACTGTGCTTCCGCGCGATTAACCATATTTCAAACGGCACGCGCGATGCATAGGGGCAAAAAGCCAGGTAATCTCCCTGCGAATCAACGATGCGCCGGCCCTGCTTTTCCTCCTGACGAAGGATGTCGCAGAAAACGCATCTCTCTTTCTCCTCGAACCAGGCCATCGCGGATCGGAGCTCATAGAGAACACGGCGGGGCACGAACGTCGTTGCGGTGACCTGCGAGTGCGGGTGCTCCCATTCCCGGCCCGATAATGCGCCTCTGTTCTCAAATACGGTGACGTATTT
>QHYQ01000065.1 GCA_003224175.1 Acidobacteriota bacterium | reverse complement strand
GAACAGAAACCAAATCGGGATCGCACAAAAAGCAAGAGCACTGTAGAGTCCCGCGAACCAGACGACCTCGGGAACCATTATGAATGCTACTAGAAGTACGATCGACACCGAGGCAGCCAACAGTCCGAGTGTCGCTTTCACTGCCGTTCTTGTGCGCTGCGCCGCCATCATCGTTGCCAATTCGAAGAACATGGGGTTTCGCTAAACCTGGATACTAGACGTCGATATCTGTCACGGAACCATAAGCGAACCGGATGGACCTGTCTTTGCGATGGAGCAAATCTTGAGTAGCTTGCAAAAGTACTGTTTTTGGCGGCTCGAAACGCGCCTCAGTCGGCCGTGGTTTGCAACGGGTTACGGATTCACTTTTGGAGGGGTTTTTGGCGGACGAATGAGCCGCGCGGTACGCCGTCCCTTCCCCGATGTCCAGGCGTTCTCCAATCGCAACCCAGCTAAGCCCCTGCGCCCGCAGCGACGCAATCCTGGCTGTGTCCACGATCTTCCGCGGCCGGCCGAGCCGCTTCCCTTTCGCGCGCGCATTCCGCAGGCCTGCTTTGACACGTTCCACGATCAGGCTGCGCTCGAGCTCGGCCACGGCGCCCAGGACTGTGAAGACCATCTTGCCCGTTGGTGTGGACGTATCGAGCTGCTCTGACAGGCTCACAAACTCGATGTCGAGCGCCTGGAACGTCTCCAGGGCGCGCAGCAGGTGAGACACGGAACGGGCGAAGCGATCGAAGCGCGCGACGACTACCACGTCAAAGCGCCGCTTATGCGCGTCGGCCATGAGCCTGTCCAGCGCAGGCCGCTTTTCTTTCGTGCCCGAGACTCCGACATCAACGTACTCGGCCAAGGTCCAGCCGCGGCGCTCGCAGAACTCACCGAGTTCTCTAGTCTGCACACGCGGATCCTGACCATTGTTGGCCGTCGACACTCTCGCATAAATGGCGGCGCGCATTTTCATTTCTCCTCTGAATCCATAGGCCGAGCCGCTCCGAGGATTCGCTCGGCACTCCGAACGCGGGCGGCTAGCTTTTCGATCTGCCGGTCCTCGTATTCTTGTGGGTGAGCCTTGGCGTATTCCCTTTCCAACTGCTTCAGGCGGTTAACGAATCTAAGCAAACAGTTGTGGCACATGCCGTGGCTTACATGGGCTCGCTCTTCCGTGCCGCAAACCAAACATCCCCATTTCTCGAAGTAGAGCGAGTGCTTCCGTTTGTGGAAGATGCTTTGCTCCCGACGAATCGCGGCCGCTACCGCAGGGCTCTGAAACCAGGGCTCAAGGATGGCGCCTTCGCTCGCCATCGCTTCGGCAACCCGCTCCTGGATTAGCGCGTCCCGCATCGATTGACCCTGGTCGGGCAGCGCCTGGTCTGTCGGCAATGCGCCGAGCAATCGTTGCGGCTGTTGCTCCGACTCCGTCGCTATAGCGATTACATCCGCGAGCAATTCTTTGGGTGCGGACACCCTTTCGCTGAGGGCTTTGGGCCCTCGCATCTCGCGTAGGCCGCGCGCCATATAGGCGACGGTTTCTACCCGTCGCAGTTCCGCGATATCGGCCATTAGTTTCCTTTGAAGAGGCTCATCCAACCCGGCTGTTTCCAAGCTGCGTTTCAGCATGTTTTGGAGTTCACTGGCTTCGTCCAATAGGTGCAACTCAAGCGACTCCAGTTCCGTGAGCGTGGCCGTCGCCATGTACTCGATCATTTGCTCGAAGGGCAGTTCATTGCTCGTTGCCATCTGCGTCCTCGCTTTCGTGTGGATGGTGTTTGTGGTGAACGGCCTTCAGGTCCGCGATCGCCAAGTGCAGGTATCGGGCCGTAGTCGAAATCGAGGCATGCCCTAACAGGGCCTGGATGTACCGGATATCCACGCCACTATCCAATAATGCTGTCGCGAAGGAATGCCGGAGCTTGTGGGGGTGAGTCTTGATTCCTACGCGTGCTCCTACGGCCGTGATGATTCTGCGTAGAGCTCGAACGCCGAGCGCCCGCGCTGGCAGAGCCTTTCGCATCGTACGAACTACCAACGGGCCCGAGTCTCTTAAGACCTGTTCGAGCTTCTCTCTCATGGCCTGGCTGGCTAAATTCGCGAGTTGGAAACTCCTTAAGCGTGCCGATGGCCTTGCCGCGCAGAATCCGTTTGGTGCTGCCGTCTGGTAGGTGGCGGGTTTCACGCCAAAAGCCGGTCCATGTATTGCTGCGCTTATCGAGCGCCAGGCCGCCGCTTTGACGCCGTTCTAGCTTGTAGTCGTACTCCCAATGATTGGATCCGACGAAAAGAGGGCCGTTGGTGCGGCCCTGTAGATATTCTCGAAGTGCTTTCTCGGCGTCCCGGCCGAAGAAGACTTTATGCTCCTTGTTCCCTTCGCCGAGTACGATAATGCGTCCAACTTCCATGCGCTCGTCCCAATCGATCTGCTCCACGCATGCCTGCGCCAGTTCCGAAACTCGGCAGCCGGTTCCGTAGTACATCTCGATAATTAGGCGCTCGCGTGGTGTTTGGGCGCACGCCAGCAGCTGCTTAATCTCTTCGTCCGGGTGAAAGTCGCCAATCCTTTGCGGCAGTTTCGGAGACCGGAGCCTGCCTAAAGCTCCGGTCGAACGAAGTTCCATCTCGAGGATGAATCTCTGGAAAGATCGCAGAGCTGCGGTGTAGATGAAGACACTGCTCTTGGTGAGCCGGCGATCATAGAGGCCGGCCAGATATTGAAGCAGCTCGGTATGATCGGCCGCCAGAATGCACTTGGCGCCGAGGAATCGGGCGAAATCCTGCAGCTTTTCACCGTAGGATCTGAGGGTGTTCTCCGAACGGCCGTGTATCCTCATCCGGGTGATGTACCTGCGGATCAGCCACTGATTGAAGCGCGCGAAGCTACGCTGGGGCGGCGATGGATGCACCCTTGCTGGAGCCATTGCAGTACCCGGATTCATGGGGATCTCCGTGCGCCGGTTAAACCGGCAAGGTGTTGTGAATGGAAGTTTCATACGTTGAAGGAATAGCGAACCACAACGGCCCCGAGTCATGCGGAGCCGCTCGCGAGGGCGGCGTCGAAGCGTTGACAGGGGAACGTACAGGTCGGGTATTGAGCCGTGAAATACATGC
>QHYQ01000293.1 GCA_003224175.1 Acidobacteriota bacterium | reverse complement strand
GGCGGCAGGATCAGGCCCTGATCATCGCCGTGCACCATGATGATGGCGCCGATAAAACGCGTGGAAAGGCCCCACGAAGTAGTCCAGCAGTATTGCAGGACGCCATCGCGGTCAAGATAGCGGATGTTGAAAGCTTTGGCAAAATTTTGCCCCAGATTGTGTGAGGTGCCGGACTGCAGGGCCTTACCATCGCCCATCATGGCTTCGATGGAGTAAGTCTGGTCGGCGCCCGCGAAACGTTCGGACGCCGATTTGCGGCCGGCAATCACGGGAACGGCGGCTTCGTTGATGGCGAAGTCGGCATAAATTTCGAGCATTTGCCGCGTTTCGGCTTCGGCTTCGTCGAACGTGGCGTGCGCGGTGTGGCCTTCCTGCCAGAAAAATTCCAGCGTGCGCAGAAAAAGTTTGGTGCGCAGCTCCCAGCGCACCACGCTGTTCCATTGATTGATGAGCACGGGCAGATCGCGATAAGACTGAATCCATTTCGCGTAAGCGTGGCCGATGATGGTCTCCGAAGTCGGGCGGATCACCAGCGGCTCTTCCAACTTTTCGCCGCCGACGATGGTGACGACGGCGAGCTCGGGGGAGAATCGCGCCACGTGCGATTGTTCTTTTTCGATGAAGCTGAGCGGGATCAGCAGAGGGAAGGCGGCGTTCACGTGACCGGTGGCCTTGAAGCGGCGGTCGAGGGCCTGCTGAATGTTTTCCCAGAGGGCCCAGCCGTAGGGCCGCACGATCATGCAGCCGCGCACAGGAGCGTAGTCGGCCAGTTCGGCGCGCAGAACGATTTGGTTATACCATTCGGAGAAATCTTCGGCGCGGGTGGGCAGCTTCTGATCGGCCATGGATCGCTTTCTGGCGCGAAATCGCGCCGGCAGAGGCGCAGGCCCCGATCAGCACGATCAGGAAATCGCCGGCGCACTGAGAGAAACGAAAAAGGCTACTGGAGGCGTTGGGTGTTGTCAACCAGGGTATCTTTGAATGCAGTGGATTGCGATTCTACGATTTGTCATGCCTAGCGAAGCGAGGGATCTGCTCTTAAAACACGGGAGCGATTTGGAACGCAGATCCCTGGGGACTTTGTTGCCACGCAAAAGCTCGACTCGACTTTTTCGCGAGGAGGCGGCCCTCGGGATGACACCAATACAGGTGAACGCTAACACACAGCGCCGAGCTTAGGACTTGGGCTTCAGATTTTCGTAGACTTGCTTGACGAAAGCATCGCCGTTGCGATACCGCACGATGGTGTTCTCGTCATAAAACTGCGTGATGCCGCTGAGGGAGATGGGATCGTAACTCGCCGTGGGATGCGCGACGACCACGTCATCCTCGCTCTTTCCTTGTTTGATCAGCTCGGATACGCGATCCCGGACAGTCATGAGCATGTCTCTGTGCGCGATGATGTCGGCTCGGTTCATGACCGGTCCGTGCCCCGGAACCACCTTGGTATTGGGTCCGCAGGTGCCGATGGCCATACCGAGTGCTGCGATCATGCCATTGACCGTGCCACCCACATTGGGATACCCCGCCCGGAAGAAGTCGCCAATCATGAGCACGTCGGCCTTGCGGAAGTAAACCATGCTGTCGGCATCGGTGTGGGCTGGCGGCACAGGAATAATCACGGCTTCGTCGCCGTCCATGTGAAGTGTTAGCGGCGAAGTGAAAATGAGCGTCGGAATGCCTGCCTGATCAAAGCCTTTCTGTGCCATCAAGTCCACGCGCATCTCGGGACGGCAAAATCGTCACGCCCATTTTTGCGAGATTCGGATTGCCGCCGGTATGGTCGCCGTGCGGGTGCGTATTGACCAGGAACTTGATGGGCTCGTTCGAGAACGTCTTGACCGCCGCCACTATTTTGCCGGTGAGCGGGCCGAAACTCGCATCCACCATGAAGATGCCGTCCGGACCCGTCAGAACTCCAATCGCTCCCCCGGTCCGTCCCGATCCATTCATGCCCGTGACGGTGTAAAAGTTGTCGGCCAGCTTATCAACCTTCATGGTCATATGCGCGTAATCGGTTTGCGGGGCGCCTTGGGCAAACGCCGCAACCGCCGACAGGGCAAGCGCCGCGAAGATCGCAACTGACCGCATCGCCGTGTTCTTCATTTTCATCCTCCCGAGAGCTGCACGCCAGGAACCCAGCCGGAATTTCCGTCTGGCAAGCTTCCGGCCGAGCCGTAATCTACACTCGGCTCTGACGGCATGCAAGCGCCCGTCGGCACGTCACAGTCGCCCGAAATAGTGCTCCCGGTAGAGAGCCAGCACCCGCTAATTCCACCAAACATTTCACGTGCCACCGACAATCCTCTCCTCTCCAATCTCATTGACAAGCATAATTGGCAGTGATATAGCGCCCCCAGATTGAACGTGTCGAGCGGTTGGGCCGGCCTCAAAATCAGCTTCGGAGGTTTGCTATGCTGCCACTGACGAGGTTCGCCGAGAAACTTGGCGTTTCGCTCGCGGTATTCTTGGCCGCCATTCTTTTACTTACAAATGGCGTGAATGCGCAGGTCGCGGGAGCGATGCTCACTGGCACCGTGACGGATTCTTCCGGTGCCGTAATCCCCAAGGCGCAAGTCACCATAACCGATGTGGCCACGGGCGTCGCCCGAAGGATTACGGCCGACAGTGCAGGGCTCTACTCGGCTCCCAATCTATTGCCTGGGACTTATCGGGTCAGTGTCACCGCTCCAGGCTTTGCCACCGAGGTGCAGAACGGCATCACGCTTAGTGTGGGCGCACAGCAGGTCCTGGATGTGACCATGCGCGTCGGACAGGTGAACGAAACCGTCCAGGTCACCGGCGAAGCACCGATGGTTCAGCTGGCATCGTCTACGATTAGCGGCGAAGTGAACGCAACCACAGTGCGCGAATTGCCCCTGAATGGCCGTTCGTGGACGGACCTCGCCAATCTGCAGCCCGGGGTCGTTAGGGCGGAGAGTCACCCTAATCAGGATGTCAACCGCGGCTTTGGGGCGCAACTCAGCATTTCGGGCGCTCGCCCGCAGCAGAATAATTACCGCCTGGATGGCGTCAGTATCAACGACTATTCAAACGGTGGTCCGGGAAGCATTCTCGGGCAGAACCTGGGCGTAGACGCCATTCAAGAATTTTCCGTGCTGACCAGCAACTATTCGGCAGAGTACGGGAAGACCTCCGGCGGGGTAGTGAACGCCATCACTCGCTCCGGCACCAACACCTTCCATGGCTCGGCGTATGAATTCCTGCGCAATAGCGGTCTGGATGCAAACGATTTCTTTGCCAATGCTGGTGGACAGCCAAAGCCGCCCTTCAGGCAGAACCAGTTCGGGGTCTCGGCCGGTGGCCCGATTCGCAAGGACCGAACCTTCATCTTTGGCGATTACGAAGGGATACGATATTCCAAGGGACAGACCCATGTCGCCACAGTGCCCTCGCTCGCCGCACGCGGACTGATAGCAGATGGCAAAACGCCGACAGCTGCGATTTTGTGCTCTAATCCACCAGGCCCCGACCCCGCGAACCCGTGCTCGCCGAAGGCGGTTACTGGGGCTTTCAATCCCGACCCGGTAACGGGGATCGACCAGACGGTCTTGCGGTATCTGCCGTTTTTTCCATTGCCCAACGCGGGAGCCATCGGCAATGGGGATACAGGACTCTTCACCTTTGATCGGCACCAGAATGTCAGTGAGAACTATTTCACCACGCGAGTCGATGAGAAAATCTCAGAGAAGGACAGCCTCTTCGGCACCTACAGCTTCGATAACTCACCGCTGACGCAGCCTAATATTTTGGATGACGTCCTGATATTCTCCATCGCCAAACGCCAGATTGCGGCCATTGAAGAAAGCCATGTTTTCAGTCCAAGCGTGGTCAATAGCCTACGGGCCGGTTACAACCGAGAACATGCAAGTTCTGGCGGGGGAATCAAAGCGATCAATCCGGTGGCCGCGGACACCTCGCTGGGCTGGGCGCCCGGGCTGAGCCCGCCCCAGGCGAATGTGCCGGGAATGACCCGTACTCCGGGTTTGGCGCCTCCGACAACTGCCTACGTCTGGAACGCGTTTCAGGGATACGACGATGCTTTCGTGACCAGAGGACTGCACTCCTTGAAATTCGGAGTGGGCGTCGAGCGGGACCAGCACAATCAAACTACAAACACCGCCGACTACCTCGGCACTTTCCAGTTCAAGTCGTTGAATGCTTTTTTGGCCAACGCTCCTAAGAGAGTTCAGGGCGTCGTTCCCGGCCTAGCCAGTCCGCGATATCTGCGCCTAACCATTGCCGGCGCTTATGTCCAGGACGACTGGAGGTTCCGTCCAAACCTGACGCTAAACCTGGGCCTGCGCTACGAGATGTCCACGGTGCTGACGGAGACTCGCGGAAAGCTCACGAACCTTCCTACCATCGACGCCGCAGCGCCGCATCTCGGCGATCCTTATTTTTCCAACCCCACCCTCCGAAATTTTGAGCCGCGCATCGGTTTTGCCTGGGATCCCTTCCGCAACGGCAAAACCGCGGTACGCGGGGGCTTCGGGATGTTTGACGTCCTGCCGATGCTCTATACCACGATAACTTTGAATGGGCGCGGAGCGCCATTCTTCGAAATCGTCAGTTCGAACAGCTTGGCCAAGGGGTCCTTCCCTGGCGGAGCGCTTGCGGGCATCGGCGGCAGCACCGGAGCGTTGGAATACCAATACGTGGAGCCCCATCCGAAGCGCAACTACGTTATGCAGTGGAACCTCAACGTGCAGCGGCAGCTTGCTCCCAGCCTGACGGCGCTGGTTGGCTATGTGGGCTCGCGTGGCGTGCACCAAGGTTTTCGAAGTGATGACGGCAATTTCGTGATGCCCACGAAGACCTCCTCTGGCTATCTATGGCCGGTGACGGTCGATACGTCTACGATTGCGGACACGGGGTTTTCGGCACCTGCCCCCGGCACGCCCGTCAACCCAAACACAAATACTGTGGGCGCGATCCGGTTCTTGGATTGGGGAGGCGACTCCTTCTACAACGCTTTGCAAGTTGGAGTTCAGAAAAGAATGAGTCATGGGCTGCAAATCCAGGGATCTTATACCTGGGGCAAGAGTATCGACTCGAATTCCGGCGTGATTGCCGGCGATACGCTATCGGGCAATGCCATTGGCAGCCTGCAGTGGTTTGATTTGAAGTCCACCCGCGGATTATCCGATTACAATATCGGGCGAGTCTTCGTCGTCAACGGAAGCTGGCAACTGCCGACGCTCAAGTCCGCGCCAGCGGTCTTGGGTTGGGCGGCGAACGGTTGGGAACTGGGCGGCATTCTCAAGGTCAGCGACGGCCCGCCCTTCACACCGACTTTTGGGACCGATGGCGATCCTTTAGGCCTGAATAGCACCGACCCATGGGACTTCCCCGATCGTCTGACGGGCCCCGGTTGCAAATCGCTGGTCAATCCTGGTAACCCGAATCACTATGTCAAGACGGAGTGTTTTGCCATCCCGACCGCGCCGGCCTCCTTCTTCACGCCAACCGCTTCGGCACCAATGTGCACCTCCGACCCGGTTTTCGGTGATAATGTCACTGGCAATGCCTTTGGCACTCCCCCGCAATGCTTTAACATCAGGGGCAATGCCGGACGCAACATCATCCCTGGGCCCGGCCTCGTCAACCTTGATTTCTCGATCTTCAAGAACAATCCCATCCGGCGAATTTCGGAGAGCTTCAATGTGCAGTTCCGCGCCGAATTCTTCAACATCCTCAACCGGGCGAACTTCGGCACGCCAACGGTTCCCGACAGTACGGATATTTTCGATTCGACCGGCGCTCTCAGCGACAGCGCGGGTCTATTGACGTCGTTAACGACTGAGCCGAGGGAAATTCAATTCGCGATCAAGGTGATTTGGTAGCGCATTTCTCATAAAAATTCCGAGCGGACTGTCCGCTCGAGGCTCGGAGGACTTAATGAGGAAAATCAGTGCAATCCTTCTGTTGGTCTCGTTGGCCGTCGTGCAAAGAGTGCCCGCACAGGAGAAGGTGCCGCTGAAGCTTATAGAAACGACCCCGCTGCCAGGTTTTTCCGGTGACTTTGACCATCTTACGGCGGACTTGAAAGGTAACCGTCTCTTTCTTGCCGCCGAAGATCACAAGACGGTCGAAGTCTTCGATCTCCGAAACGGCAAACCGATTCATAGCATCACGGGCTTTGGCCAGCCGCACGCCCTGGTCTATCTGCCCGACTCCAATAAGCTGATCGTCACCGATGGTGACGACTTCGGCAGAGTGGCCTTGGTGAGCGGAGAGAATTACCAGATCATGGATACGATCAAGCTCCCTGAAGGCGTCGATGGCGCCTTTTTCAACCCGGTGAACAAATACTACTACGTGGAAAGCGGAGGCAAGACTGAGCATCAGCTCAATATTATTGACACTAAGAATTTCAAGCATGTAGGAGACATCACGCTGCCCGGGAACCATTCGGAAGCCATGGCGATCGATCGTGCGGGCAAAAAGATGTACGTCAACCTTACGGCAGTGAGTCAAGTGGGAGTGATCGATCTGCAGAGCGGGAAACTGACAACGACATGGCCCATCCCAGACGCCAAGGTCCAGAATTCCATGGCCCTGGATGAACCCAACCATCGCCTGTTCATCGCCACGCGCATGCCCCCCAAGTTCTTTGTGTTGGATACCGATAGCGGCAAAGTTGTGGCCTCCTTTCCCTGCGCCCCAATCAACGACGACATGTGGTTCGATGTTGCGCGCAAGCGAATCTACGTGACGGGATCGGATACGACGAGTGTTATCGCGCAACGTGATGCAGATCATTACGAGCAGATAGCGGAAATACCCACCGGATTCCGCGCAAAGACATCGCTCTACCTGCCCGCACTCAATCGGCTCTACGTTGCTGTGTCAGGGAAGGGCAAGCCGGACGCGAAACTGGCGTTGCAAGTTTATCAGGTGCAGTAAAGCGGCAACGACGCGAACACACCTAATAGCAGCAAGAATCCGTTCACAGAGTCTTCAAACTTACAACTTGTGGGAGCGGTACTTGAACCGCTCCCACAATTCATTTTTCGTGTGAGGCCGATCAGCGGCCGTAGACCAGCACGCGGAACGTTCCCGGAGTAGCGGGCCGCTGCGGATTCGGCCGTTCTTTGGTGGCGGCGGGAGCCGGACCGAAATCTGACGTGGTTAGAAAGAGATTATGGGTCTTGGGGTCCACGGCCATCGTCTTGGCCCCATATTCTGTTGTCACGGTTTCGACTTCGCTGAACTTGTCCGGGGTATCTTCGTGGTAAATGTGAATCTTACCTTCGCGTGTGGCAACGTAAAGCATACCCGTTGAAGGCTCGAACACGTTGGCATCGACGCCGGCGCTGATGGGGAATGACTGAATTACTTTTCCGTTGTCCGCGTCCATGATCACCAGCATCTGCGGTCCGCGGCCTGACGAAAACAGGCGACGATGCTCGCGGTCCATGGCCATGGCCACCGGCGTTCCGGCCGGCGCGACGGGCCAGCGCGCTTTGACGGTGAGCGTCTTCGTGTCGATGGCCACGACATCATTTTTCTCTTCGTTGTTGTCGTAAACCATTCCCTTGCCGTCGGCGACCGGGAATTCAACCGCGCCGCCCAAGTCGATGGCCTTAACGGCGGTTCCCTTGGCCGGATCGATGACCGTCGTGTTCTTGCTGTCGCCATTAAAGCTAAAGACCAGCTTTGACGCCGGATCGTAAACAATAGAGTCTGTGTCCGGGTAGCTCTTGACCTCGCCGGTTATTTTGAAGGTCTTCGGGTCGAAAATGTAAACCTTCTCAGCTCCGCCGTCGGTGACGAATCCCTTGCCGAGATCTCTCACGATGACGACGCCGTGGCATCGTTGGAAGCCAGAAATCGTGCCCACGATTTCATAGTTATCCGCATCCATCACCTTAACCTCGGTGCCATGCGAGAGGTAGACTCGGCGCGTAGGGGCATCGAAGGTAATGTAGTCAAAATACTCCGCGCTGCCCGGAGCCGCGCCCAGAGGAATTTTCTTAAGCAAGTGATAACTACCCGCAGGAGGACTTGCCAAGGCAAGCACCCCGAGAACCAAAAAAGATGCACACACCACAGCGTAGACGAGACTGCGTCTCTTCATGAAACCTCCTCTTGTTGGCTGCGGGACTTCGTGCTGCCAGCGACCCCGGGGCGTCCGCGGCAGCCATTCTTTAGCGCCACGGATTATACCCCAAAGCAGCGAGAATGGAGGCGGCGGCGAATAAACGACCCACTGGCTCAGCAGCGGCGCAAGATATAAGCTAACGTGCGCATAACGCGAAGACGGGGCTCCTTACGTAGCAAACAGACTTCGTAACGTAGCGCGGGAAAACGATGGGAGGATTCTCATGATTCGCTGGAAATCGGCGCTTGGCACGTGCCTTGGAATAATCAGTTTTGCGGCTCTGTTGTGTTGCCAGACTCCTCAGGCGCCGCAGATAATCGCGGTTCGCGTGGGCCGGCTGTTTGACAGCAAGTCCGCTCAAATGCTGGCGAACCAGGTGATCGTGATACAAGGCGAACGCATCAGCGACGTGGGCCCAGCCGACCAGGTCAAGATTCCGGCAGGCACCCAAGTGATCGACCTGAGTCAGGCTAGTGTGCTGCCGGGCTTGGTGGATGGACACACACACGTTTACGACACGCTCTCCGCTGGCAACCGTGTGAATACATCCATTGAGGCGTGGACACTTCTCGCCCTTAAGGAGGCTCAGGTCGATTTGCGGGCGGGTTTCACCACGGTGCGAGACGTGGGAACCCATGGCGAGGGTTATGGCGACGCGGACGTACGAAATGCCATTAACAAGGGACTCTTCGACGGTCCGCGCATGCAGGTTTCCACGCGCGGCATCGGCGCTTCCGGCTCGGATTATATTGGCATTCCGGGGATGAAGATCACCGCAGGCAATCAGAACATCACGGGACCAGCCGACGCGCGCGAAGTTGTGCGCGAACAGATTCGTTACGGTGCGGACTGGATCAAAATTTTTCCGGCCGGAAATTATTCGTTCAGCCCTGCCGGCGAGCTCTACGTTGAGCCGACGTTCACCCTTGAGGAAGTGCAGGCCATTGTGGACGAGGCGCACCGGCACCATCGTAAGGTGGCGGCACACGCCTTTGGTGGCGAGGGTTTGCGCAATGCCGTCGTAGCGGGGGTGGATACAGTCGAGCATGGACAAGCACTGGACGAATCCGAGATGACGATGATGGTGCAGAAGGGCATCTATTGGGATGTCACTGGCTTCCGCTATTCGATGCCTGAAATCTTGGAGCATGATCGCAAAGAAACAGGCGGGAAGTATAGCCTTCCAGCCATTCACGAGAAGACATTTACGATGGCATTAGCTAAGGGCGTGAAAATAATGTTTGGCAGCGGCGTCGATGGCAACCCGTACGCCCATGGGACGCAAGGAAATGAGTTCGAGTGGCTGGTTCGCCACGGCATGGCGCCGGCAAAAGTGATTCAGGCGGCCACAAGCGTCGATGCGGAGATGCTGGGGTGGCAGGACCGTATCGGCACCGTGGAGAAGGGGAAGTATGCCGACTTGGTCGGCGTTTCTGGAGACCCAGTCAAGGACATCACGGAACTACAGCGCGTCAAATTCGTTATGAAGGGCGGAAAGGTCGTACGAAATGATCTGAACGGTGGAACCTTACTGAGCCGCGGAGAAAAATAACGAAGTTTTCTTACCAGGTCATGGCCACGATTCCAACGAAACCGGGAGCGAAGATAGCCCGATTGGTAGCCGAGTTGAACAGATATTACGTTGGTGTTCCGGGAACGGCTCAGGAGGCGCCGCAGATCCTAGCTTTTGAGGTGGTCCCTTGAGGAGTTTGGATGCCGCAAAGTATTGGCAGCGCTGGTCTCTGGCCGACAAAGAGAAGATGTCCCCAGGTTTGCAAGCCGGGAAACTGTAGGCGTAAGATGCCTTGCGGGCCTTAGCCTGAAACAATCTCGTGACCCATTAACGATGGCGAATCAGCACGGATGCATCTCCGCTTTGGTTGGCGCCTTCATTTTGCTGGGGGGATGCGCAGCCATTGCTCAGAATGGGGAATCGTTCAAAGCACGCCTCTCTACGGTTCCGGTGGACGCGACGATGCTGCCTACCGTCGCTGGCTCGGGCTCGTTAAGGGCAGTCTTGGCAGGTAATAGGCTTACGATCTCGGGGTCGTTCGAGGGACTGCACTCATCCGCAATTCGCGCGAACATTCACGTCGGACCACAAAAGGGTATTCGGGGACCCGCAGTCCACGATCTCACTGTCACCAAAGAGAAAGCCGGCAGCATCAGTGGGTCGGTCGATTTAACATCTTCAGAAGTTGAGGACCTCAGGAACGGCCACCTTTACGTGCAAATTGATTCCGAGCGAGCCCCCGAGGGAAACCTGTGGGGATGGGTGTTGCGCTGAAGAGGAGCTAACATGACCAGAACAAGAACGCGCCTGTTGCTAATCGTGATCGCAGTGATTGTGGTTGGTGCGATGAGCGCTAGCGGACAACAAGCGGCGAAATCGAACTCTTATGCAGCCGAGCAGTCGAGCGCGGGCCGAGCCGCCTACCTGGCCAACTGCGCGGCGTGCCACATGCCCGATCTGAAGGGCAGCAACGAGGCGCTCCCACTGGCTGGGGCGAACTTCATGAGCACGTGGCGTAACCGCACAACTCGGGATTTGTTCGACCGCATTTCAACTAGCATGCCGCCGGACAAGGCAGGCTCCATTGGGGAACAGGACGTGGTTGCCATTGTCGCCTTCATTCTTCTGTCCAATGGCGCGACTGCGGGCACCCAGCCGCTCACGGCAACGAGCGCGATAGGAATCGGCGAAATCGCCAACGGCGAAATGCCTGCCACGGCACGGCAGGAAGCTCCCGCACAAGCAGCAGCGCCGACAGCTCGTGCAAGACAAGCCGGTCCCCCGGCGGGTATTACGATTAGCGGGGAAGTCAAAGACTATGTCCCGGTCACCGACGAAATGCTACGTCGTCCCGATCCCAACGACTGGCTGATGATCCGCGGCAACTATCAGGCATGGAATCACACAGCTCTGACGCAAGTCACAAAGGATAACGTGCGCGACCTTCGTCTTGCCTGGGTGTGGGCGATGAATGAGGGCGGGGCGAACGAGCCTTCGCCTTTGGTACACAACGGAATCATCTATCTGCCGAATCCAGGCAACATCGTTCAGGCGCTTGATGCCCGCACCGGCGAGTTGATTTGGGAAACTCGCGCGAGTTCAGGAGGACAGCAGAGTGGCGGCACCGGCGCAATGCGGAATCTCGCTATTTATCAGGACAAGGTGTTCGTCGCAACGACCAACGCACACCTGGTCGCACTCAACGCGCGTACCGGCGATACCGTTTGGGATGTTGCCCAATATGCTGCGCGTCGGCGCCGAGACTTGGATCACGGGAAGCTATGATCCGGAGTTGAACCTCACTTACTGGGGCGTCGCGCAGGCCAAACCCTGGGTGCAGGCGAGCCGGGGGACGGGTGCAGGAGCGGCGCTTTACTCGAGCGCAACACTGGCTCTGCGTCCCAATGACGGTACTCTGGCCTGGTATTTCCAGCACGTTCCCGGTGAGTCGCTCGATCTCGACGAAGTTTATGAGCGGGTCTTAGTTGATATTGGTGATCGAAAAGTCGCCTTCACGATCGGCAAGGCTGGCATTCTGTGGAAGCTTGATCGGAAGACCGGCGAGTTCATCGACGCGAAGGAAACCGTGTTTCAGAACGTCTTCACTTGGCTTGATCGGAAAAAGGGGCTGCTTGCGTATCGGCCGGACATCATTGCCTCCAAAACCGGCCAGTGGATACCGTCCTGCCCTAGCACCGAGGGTGGCCACAACTGGCAGGCCATGAGTTATGACCCCGGAAGCAAGGTGCTGATTATTCCTCTCAGCCAGAGCTGTATGGAGATGTCCGGGCGCAAAGTCGAGTTCGTCGAAGGCTCCGGCGGCACCTCCGGCGATCGGCGTTTTTATGAGATGCCCGGTTCTGAGGGCAATGTCGGCAAAGTCGCCGCATTCGACGTGAAAACGATGAAAGAAATTTGGACGCATAATCAAAGGCCCGCGTTCTTGACTTCGGTATTGTCAACCAGCGGCGGTCTGGCCTTTGTCGGCGATCTGGATCGCAACTTCCGAGCCTTGGACGTGAACACCGGGGAGGTTCTCTGGCAGGTTCGACTCGGCACGTCGGTGCAAGGCTTTCCGGTATCGTTCAGTGTCGGTGGAAGACAATACATCGCCGTCACGACTGGCCTCGGCGGCGGAAGTCCGCGGAACGTTCCCCGGATGATCGAGCCTGACGTGCACCATCCTCAGACGGGCAATGCCCTTTATGTCTTCGCGTTGCCAGAAAAGAATACAAGCAAGTCTACAATCTCGCGCAATCTAGCCAGTCAGCCGGCGAACCACTAATTCAACGTCTGACTTGGCATAGAATCTCTCGGCATGGAACAGCGGCTGGTTCTCCTATTACTTGCTCTCGCATCCGTTGTCACTGCCTCTGCTCAGAATCGAGAGAAATCCTCGGCGCCGAACCGGGTTCAGCGATCGTTTACTGTCGTAGAAGCCACTATCCCCCAGATGCAAGCAGCCATGAGGGCGGGGCGCATTACGTCGCGAGAGTTGGTTCTACAGTACCTGACGCGAATCGCACTTTATGAAGACAAGCTGCACGCCGCGATTACCGTAAACCCAAACGCGTTGAAGGAGGCAGAGGCCCTTGATCGGGAACGCGCCCGCGGCAGAATACGCGGTCCCCTTCATGGAATACCCATCGCGCTGAAGGACAACATCCAAACGACGAACATGCCCACAACGGGTGGAGCCCTCGCCTTCGATGGTTTCACACCGCCCTACGAGGCGACGCTGACGACAAATCTTCGGCGAGCGGGAGCCGTGATTATCGCCAAGACGAGCATGACCGAATTGGCGAATTGGGTCGCAGGCGCACCCACGCCCATGCCCGGAAACTACAGCGCCATCGCCGGATATGGGATGAACCCCTACGATCCGAGACGTGATCCGCGGGAAACCAGCTTCGATGGCCGCCCTGCCCTTGCGGCCGGTGGATCGAGTTCTGGCGTTGGCACAGCGGTAAATTTCTGGGCAGCCAACGTTGGCACGGAGACTTCCGGCTCGATTCTCAATCCCGCAAATCAAAATATGCTGGCAGCGATCAAGCCAACCGTGGGACGTATCAGCCGGCACGGCGTCGTCCCCATCACAGCTGATCAGGACACGCCCGGCCCTCTGGCCAAAACGTTGACGGATGCAGCGACCCTCCTGGGAGCTATGGAGGGCACGGCGCCCGATCCAAACGATCCAGCCACGGGCACCTGCAAACGTCCGCCCAACCATGACTACAGGCGTTTTCTCAAACCGAACGGTTTGAAGGGTGCGCGCATCGGGATTCCGCGAGCCTACTACTACGACGAAGTGGTGGCGCCGGGCACGATTTTTCCGAGCGGGGGCCTCAGGCCGGACCAGAAGATGGTCATGGCTGAGGCAATTGAGATTCTCAAGAAACTCGGAGCAACGATCGTCGATCCGGCTGACATTCCGAGCGTCATCTCTGCTGACCCACAGACCAATTTGCTTTTGTGGAATATGTGTTCAGGAGATCAGAATGGAAAGGGAAAAGATGAGAATTGCTCGGTCGTTCTCAAATACGGGATGAAACGCGATTTCAACAACTGGCTTAAAACCTTGGGACCCGCCGCACCGATTAAATCGCTGACCGATCTTCGTAAATTCAACCTCGCTCACCAAGCCGCGGGTGCCATCAAGTACGGACAATCTCAACTCGACATCTCGGACGAAATGGATGTAGAAGGGGATCGCGCCCGATATGAAGCCGACCGTGCTAAAGACATTGCGTTGGCAGGCACCTATGGCATTGACGCAGCACTCAAAGAGAATAGGTTGGATGCTTTGGTATTTCCCGGCGCAGCCGGAGCCGCCATTGCCGCAAAACCCGGTTATCCCACTGTAATCGTCCCGTTCGGCACGATTCCCAATGAACCGACGCCGCCCTTTCCCGACGGATTCGATCCGAAACCAGCACCGTTCGGTATCAGCTTCACAGGGACGGCGTGCAGCGAGCCAAGACTAATTGAGCTTGCTTATGCTTTTGAGCGTGCGACCAAACGCCGCAAAGCTCCGCCCTCTTTCCCCTGACTCACAACTCACTCATATTAGAGCCAGCCGTTGGAGTGCCCTTTGGACTCCTCCTGAGGTATCTTATGTGGATTCCGGAACTAGACAGCTCTTTACTATGGCTTGAATACAACTTGTCGTTAGAGGCTGCCAAAACCAGAAACGGCGTAAGTCGGACATATTGAGTGCTCAGTCCATAGGTGCGTGGTCCGGTGGCTTGGTCTTCTTAAGTGTCGTTCCGTACGCGATTAGGACCTACGAAGGCAAGATTCAACCGGTCCCAACTACTTGGTCGCTTTGGTCCCTCATCGGTCTCGCCGTCTTGCTCACGTACCGAAGCTCAGGCGCGGAAGCTAACGCCTGGCCAGCGGTCTTCGGCTTCGTAAATCCGACCGTGATCACAATTCTGACGGTATTTGCCATTCAACAAGACACGTTGGCGAACTGGATTGTGCCGCTATACATGACTACAGTGGCGCTGGTTGTGGCTTTCCCCCTCGCTCTACACCGTCTCCGCCAAGGAGTGCCGCTGAAGCACTGGGCGTGATCGCAATCGACATAGTCCGAACATCTCATTTCTCTGGAGTTGGTCTTCGATTTCGCTCCATACTTTGATCCTGCATCGAATGTCCTTGCACGCACCGGAGTGCTGTTCAGCCCTCATACACCAGAAGCTGGCGTGCCGCTAGGTTCCATTGCAGCGACCGCGTTCCGGCCGCCTGCTCTTCTTCTTGTCCTGTTGTTCAGAGACTGATTCGAGCAACCCGCCTTAAGCACCACGCATCCTTGAAGCAATCTGGAGGTGTCATGGGACCGTACCTCCTGGCCATATTATTTTTGGCCACCCCGCCTCAGCGTTTGTCTTCATCTTTTGAGAGCAATGTCCGATTTCGTTTGGACACGGGTGCAGCGGCACAACCGATAGACGGCGTCATCCGTGAAATTCGATTCGTCGGACTCAAGCGTATTTTTTCCGAGGCCCTCCAACGGCACATAAATTCGCGTGTGGGTGAACCAATAGACCAACGCGTCGTTGAACGAGACGTACGCGCGCTCGCGAGTCTGGACTGGTTCGATTCTGTCAGGGCCGAAGCTGTCCCCATGAGGGACTCGGCGGACGGAGGCGGATACTCTGACCTACGCCTGCTGTTTGAATTGGGAGAGCGACCGTATCTTAGTCAAGTTGAGTTTCACGGCTCAGAACTTCTCTCTCGCGAACGCATCATGCAATTGTTCGCGGGGAAAAAGATCACATTGAAAGTGTCCGCACCGCTGGATCGCGCTGAGCTTTGGCGCGCTTCGCGCGTCATCAAGGGCCAGCTACAAGAGCTGGGGCATCCGCAAGCTGATGTGCGCGTACTCTTAGAAGAGGTATCAACGGCGACGGTCCAGGCTCGTTTTGAAATCCAAGACGGACCACGAGTCGCCATAAGTGAAGTGACGTTTTCTGGCAATCAAGTTTTCCCTCAGAAATTGCTACAACACCAAATGGCACAAGTCGCGCCGAAAGCCCGTTTTGCAGGCCTTCGCCATAAGAACATCTACACGCAAGAGCGCCTGGACGAAGACCTGGATCGCGTTTCCGAATACTATCGTAATCATGGCTATGCGACAGCACGCATAGGCACGCCCATCCTCGAAACGCGTTATCATCTCGAACCGCGCCGGCTCCCCTTCCGACGTCGTCGCATGGTTTTGCAATTTCATCTTTCCGTGCCTGTAAGCGAGGGCACCTTCTACCAATTAGGCGCAGTCGAGGTTCACGATGAACCGCCCGCGGGGAGATTCAGTGAACGTGCGGACTCGCTCGTTGCGCATTCGGGCCTGAAACCGGGGCACATTCCCCTTCGAGAAGGTGAACCCTTCGACCCCGAAAAACTGCGCTCAGGGCTCGAGCGTTTAATCCGAACCGGCTATATAAGCACGTTTAAACCTGAAGATGTCCATCTCCAGTTTGACGAGGTAGACCGCAACGTGGAGGTCTCCATCCGCGTCACTGAAGTCGGCCAACAGAAGATCTCTTTAATCGGTGGGTGGAGCAATCTAGGCAGTACGATCGGAGCGGCATATAGCGTCTTCAATTTGCTCGGTGGCCAGGAACTGATCGATTCTCATATCGAGGGCGGCCCAGATAGCTTGCATCTGGCTGTGCGGATCGCTGAGGAAGGTTTATTT
Source organism: Acidobacteriota bacterium (assembly GCA_003224175.1). Lineage (GTDB taxonomy): Bacteria > Acidobacteriota > Terriglobia > Acidiferrales > UBA7541 > Palsa-189. The sequence continues at coordinate 13,761 of QHYQ01000293.1, read as the reverse complement.
GGCAGTCGGGTGTCAGCTTCATTGACGGTGTTTCAAGATGTGCTGCGGCCGCATCTGCCCGGGGTCTTAGGCAATCGGCATTTCCTGAGCACGCGCAGTTCAGGCTTCGGGGTTGGTTGGGGTTATCCAGTGGCTCTGAATGAAACGCTAACTACGAATTACACGATCTCGCGTCAAAATACGCAATATGCGGTGGAATTGCCTCCGACTCTAACCGGTCTAGCGAGTAACCAAACTGGATCGAGCGCATCGATTCATTCCTTCGGCCTCGATTGGGTTGGGGAGAATGGCTCCCAACATTGGGACACAGGTGCGTCAGTTTCCGGCGGTCGGCTCGGTGGTGACGAAAATCTTGTACGTTCATCAGTGGAGTACGACCGTGTGCGGCGCGACCCGTTAACGAACGGACGGAACAGCTGGGCTTTCCGCAGTTACGCTGCCGGTGTTTCGAGCTTCCGTGGGGACTTGCTGTTCCAGAACCGCTACTTTACTGGGGCCGAGTTGTTGCGGGGCTTTCGACAGGGAGAAATGGCTCCTTACGCTGTCGAAGATTTGACGGATACCTCCGGCAAAGACAGCTTTCAAGCCATTCCCACCGGTGCAGATTTGATTGCTGCGATGAACGCGGAGTATCGAGTCCCGGTAGCGCCACGCACCCAGGTCGTAGCGTTCTATGACACCGGATCTGGCTGGCTGCTTCCAAATTGGCTCGGGCCAAATCATCCGGTCGTTCTCGCCGGCACAAACGGAATTCTCCGCGCTTCAACTGGCTTGGAGCTGCGCTGGCAAGTCCCCATTGTCGAACAGCCGTTACGGCTCGACATTGCCGTGAATCCCCTCCGTCTGGCGAAATCGTTCCTGCTCCCGGATGGATCGCGCTTCCGCGCGCCTGATCGCCTATTGGGATGGGGTTGGGCTCTCGGTCCTCTCTTCTGAGGGGCACGACGTATCGAGCTTGACAGTTACTGAATACGTGGGCTTCACGCAGGATCCACACCATTTCGCCAGTGGAGTTCTCGGGACTTTTCCACAGGTCATGCAGGGCAGGCCCCACAGTCGGTGACAGAGGGGCGTACACTCTTAAAGTCTAGTCACACACCCTCCGCCGCGCCCGCCATGGGCGACGGTTCCTGTGCCGCAAGACAGAGTATGACACCACGGTTTTCGGCATCGTCGGAAGAAACCCAAATTAAGGAGACCACAGATGAGCCCACAAGCAGCCGTACAGCCGGCCAAGGTGCCTGTATCAGTCAAACAGTCCACCACCAGCGACGTCTTCGATCGGATCCAGCAAACGTACGATTCGATCTCTCGCAGAGCATTCGAGATCTTTGACAATAATGGCAGGTGGTTCGGTCGCGACTTGGAGGATTGGTTCCGTGCCGAGTCCGAATTGCTACACCCCATACATCTGGAAATGACAGAGTCTGATGACAACCTAACGGTTCGGGCAGAAGTGCCGGGTTTCAGCGCCAACGAACTTGTGATCAATGTCGAACCAAACAAGCTGACGATCGTCGGCAAACACGAGGCCCAGGAAGAGAGGAAGAAGGCCAAGACGATCTACTCCGAGCGATGCGCGAAAGAGGTCCTACGGGTCGTTTACCTGCCGGCCGAGGTCGACAGCTCGAAGGCGAGCGCGGCATTGAAAGATGGCATCTTGAACATCGAACTGCCCAAGGCAGCCCATGCCAAGACAGTTCGCATCGAGCCTAAGGCGGTATAGCGATTTCAGAAACGCATCGGGGCGGGAACGCATTGCGGTTCGCACCCGCCCCGGGTGTCCCAACCCGACGTTGTCGCGGGCCCGCGCCATCTACGAGACCCATGACGGAATTTCTCTACAAATCACAAGTGGAGGTATGACAACTATGTCGAACATTCGAAAGGCCGTCCTGACAGGTTTGGCAGTTGTTGCGATCGGCGCGCTCTGGCATGCCAAGACAATCGCACAGGAAAAGTCATCGTCAGGAGTTGTTACCGTCTTCGATCATGAGAAGCTGGACGCATCCTTTGCCAGAGCAGTCTCCAATGGAGGCAGCGACCTCCTCTGGAGCCACACGTCCAGCCAAGGGACCTACAACGTGGATACGCACAGTCGGGAATCTGTGAAAGCTGCGTGCAAACCGGAAGGGTGTAGCCATAAAGGCTTTACTGCCGTCGTGTATGTCGTGAGCGGGGCTGCGACCTTGGTCATCGGTGGCACGGCTAAAACTACAGCGCCTGACAAATTTGGCGGTCAATCAATCCAGGGTGGCGAGTCACATCGTATCAGCAAAGGGGATGTGTATATTGTTCCTCCCGACACTATTCATTGGTATAAGAACGTGGCAGCACCGTTCCGCTATTTAGAGGTGCCGGTGCCCTAGAGTGCCTCTTCTTTCTTCGCAACTCTCCCGGCGTCTGACCTGCTGAATAGTACGTGTGTCTGAAGTTCCGTTCAGTGCAGTACCAAGGTTCCATGGTTTAGGCCTCTCGGTCGGAGCAAACTGTAACAGGAGGCGTGCCACGAGCTTAATCGCTATGTCCGATACCAAAGAGAAACTGCGGCGGCGCAGCCAACACCGACAACCCTTTACAGCGAGCGCACTGGTCTTCGAGCACAAATCTGAGACGTTGCTGCGCGCTCGCACTGCGGACCTCGGACCGGATGGCTGTTTTATTGATACTTTGAACCCTTTCGCGCCGGGGACTATGGTGAAGGTGCGCATAGACAAAAGTGGCGCGTCCTTTGAGGCTCGGGCCAGAGTGGTCTACTCCCTCCCCTCGATGGGCATGGGTCTTGCCTTCTACCCCGTCGTGCCGGAGCAACTTTGGGTGCTGCACGAATGGCTGGGCAATGCGGGCGATGCGCCGGTGCCGGATATCAGCCTGCCGCCTGCCGCAGAAGATCTTGCCTCCGCAGCGTCTTTGATCACCGACAGAAAAAAAGACGTTCACTGCGAAGCCCTGACTACACTCATCGAGGAACTCATGGACCAGGAGCTGCTTTCCGAAGAAAAAGGCAATGCCATCCTCCGGACACTCGGCCGCTGCCCTGAAAAATAACTGACGCGTGGGCTTGCTCTCCGCCCCAGCGTGCACAAGAACGGGGCGCTCTGGGGACCCCGGATTTTGCGGTCAAGCATACGATTATCTATTCGATGGGTTGTTTGTCTTTTCTGGTCTTTCCGCGAGTAGCAAATAAATAGCAAAACCCCTTGTCAGCCTGTAAGCCGCTCCCAGGCTACGGAACCTACGTCCAGCGGAACCAGCTCAGCGCGAGCAAAAAGGAAACGGCCGTCCAAATGACGAGCACCGCCAGACGCCCGGCCTGGGCGGCAAGGGGCGCGCCCTCGAGAATCGTGGCGCGTAGGGCGTCATTGAGCACCGTCAGTGGCAGTGCGCGGATCAGCGGATGCACGACAGCGGGAAAGCGTTCATACGAGAAAAAGACGCCCGAAAAAACCCACATGGGCATCATCACCAGATTGATCAGGCCGCTGACGGTTTCGATCTTCTGCGCACGGCTGGCGGTGAGCAGGCCCAAACCGGCAAATGCGGCTGCGCCGAGCGCTCCGAGCAACACGATGCCCAGCCACGATCCCGCCACGCGCATGTGAAAGACGAAGATGCCGAAGCCGAGAAGCAATGCCAGCTCTATGATCATCAGCACGAGACGGCTGCTCGTGAGCGCCAGCAGGAAATCGCTGCGGCGCATGGGCGTGGCCACATAGCGCTTCAGCAATTTGCGCTGGCGATAATCTACGAGAGCAAAGCCCACGCCCCACATGCCCGAATTCATCAGGTTCATGCCGAGCAAGCCGGGAATTAGAAAATCGATATAGCGCGCTCCGGGCTCACTGGAAGCTTGCGCGGATGTTGGCAACGGATTCGCGCGGCCCGCAGCCGATTGCAAGACATCATCGGCCTGCGCGCGCGCGAGAACGCTCTCCGGCCGCGCGGGGTCGTAGCGATATTCAATGCCGCCGCCGCTCCCAGGGCCGCTATTGTCAGGAATGATGACAAGATCGTATCTGCCGAGGCGGAAGCCGTTCAGGGCCTCGGCTTCGGGAACGATCTGCGCACGCAGGGACTGCGGCGGACGCTGGGCCATCTGCAGCACGGTATTCGCACCGGGACCCGCCGCTATGGCCACGCTGGGAGTGCTTGCCGGCCGTGAGCGAAAGGCGATTCCCAATCCGAATGCTAGCAGAAGAGGAAAGAGAAAAACCCAGAAGATCACTTCCGGCTCGCGCTGCATCTCCTTGGTTCGAGCGAGAAGAAGATGCGTGTAAGCCGACCAGCGGCCATTCTGTCTGGCAACGGCGTGCTTCCCCGCGCCGCCCGCAGCAATGCGGGATTCTGCGCCGGCGGCAGTGGCTCTATTCGCTTCATCTGTTCTCAATGGAGCGCTCATGCGACGTGCTGGCCGCCTAGCCGGTCGATCAATTCCGCCGGTGTGCCCGCCGCGATGATATGGCCGTAGTCGATGATGGCGAGGCGATCGCACAGGCGTTCGGCTTCGTCCATGTAGTGCGTGGTCAGGAGTACGGTCCCTCCGTGCCCCTGAAATTCACGGATAATCTCCCAAAGCTGGCGACGGCTCTGCGGATCAAGCCCGGTGGTGGGCTCGTCGAGAAAGAGAATGCGAGGATTGGCCACGAGCGCTGTGGCTACGGCAAGCCGTTGGCGCTGGCCCCCGGAAAGTTTGCCCACCCAGGCGTCTGATTTTTCCGCCAGTTCGAGTGCGGCCAGGACTTCTTCGGCGGGTTTGGGCCTGCGATAGAAGCTGGCGAAGAGTTCGATGGTTTCGCGCACCGTCAGCTTGTCTGAGAGACGCGTCTCCTGCAAGGAAATGCCCAGCAATTCGCGCAGCTCGCGGGCGTGGCCCTGCCAGGTAAGGCCGAGGATGCGCACTTCGCCCGAAGTGGGCTTGAGCAAGCCCTCGAGAATCTCGATGGCCGTCGTTTTGCCGGCGCCGTTCGGACCGAGCAGGCCGAAGCATTCGCCTTCGCGAATCTCGAGATCGAGACCCCGCAGGGCTTCCACCTCGCCGTCGTAAGTCTTGCGCAGGCCGCGGCATTCGATCGCCAGGTTCATGGCCTCAATTCTAGCGAATTGACAGGCCAGATGGCGCGACGGTTTGGAATTTCCCCTGGGCTACAAGAAACAGGCTAAGGGGTGGCGCGTTCTTTGTAAATGAAGGCGCCGGCGAGAGAGGCGACGATGATCTCGACGAGGCCTACGATCGTGGTGATTGCCAAAAGCCTCGAGGGGAAGATGGCCAGCGCCCAGTTAACCACGTTTGGAAAAAGATAGCCGATCACCCAGTAAGCGAAGCCCGTCAGCACTGCGGTTCCGGGGCCGGCGCCGAAACGAGTGCGCGCTGCGGCGTACAGCCAAATGGCGCTGATGCCCACCAGAAAGCCCCACACGGTGAAGACAGCAGTGGAGCCCGCAGGGAGTTGGCGGCCGAGGCTTTGCATAGCGGCGGCCCAATCCGCCGCCAGGACCCGGCCGTTGGTGACATATTCGAAAATGTTGATGATGATACCCGCCACGATCCCGCCTACAATTACCCGGCCCCAATTGATTTTTCGCATGTTTGCCTCCAGTTTGTGGAAAATTCCTTGGTCGAGCGATCCGTCTAGAGTTGGTACGTCAGAGACCCGGTGCCCGCACAACAAGTCTTGAATTGCCGGATAGACAGAGACCCACTGCGAATGGGAAGAGCTTACGAGGGTGGGAAAGCCAGGTCAAGCGCGGCGTGCCCCCTGGCGGGCGCCCCAGCATGCGCGACTTTCTTACCGCGCGCCTGCTCGCGCTTGAGAGGCGTGCCCCGGGACCCCGGCAGCGGCCTTGGGATGACAACAGTGGCCTTCGCAGTGAATTCTCCCGGAGAGATCGTTCGGCCGCAAGGAAGCCCAAGGATGATGGTCAGCACTTGACGATAAAAGCTTAAGTTTCTGCTATTTCCACGTCCCTCCTTATCCCCTATGTCGCTTTCGCACAATGTGTCCGGCCGGTTAATTGACCAGTCCTGCCTCGGACGCTTTACCAGCGGGCGCTCGAAATTCGCGAGCAGGCTTCCGGGCTTGACGACCCGGAGGTCGCGGCCAGCCTCAATAATCTTGGGGCGCTTTATGCCGACGAGGGCAAGTACGCACAAGCTCAGCCGATTTACGAGCGCGCGCTGGCGATCCGCGAGAAAGCACTCGACGCGGACGACCCCGAGCCTGAACAATCTGGCTGTGCTCTACGATTTCGAAGGACGAGAGGCCGACGCGCTGCCGCTCTATGAGCGCGCGCTGGCCATTCGCGAAAAGGTGTTTGCTGCGGATCACCCGGAAGTGGCCAAGAGCCTGGTGAATCTTGCCGGGCTTTATCGCGAGGAGAACCGGTACTCGGAAGCCGAGCCGCCCTATCGCCGCGCACTGGCTATCGACGAAAAAATCTTCGGTCCGGAGGAGCTGGAAATCGCCACGACGCTCGATGATCTCGGAGTGGTGTATATTGCCGAAGGGAAGTACGCAGACGCCGAGGCGCTCTACAAACGTGCCGCGGCCATGGCGGACCGGCACTTTGCCAAGCAGCCGCTGGCGGCAACCATCTTTAGCGATTTCGCACAGCTTGACGTGGCCGAGGGGCATTACGCCTCCGCCGAACCGCTGGACGTTCGCGCCCTCAGCATCTTGGAGGAGGATTTCGGTTCGAGTAGTCCGCGACTGGTGCCCGTCCTCGGCGGGCTAGCCGAGATTTTCTATCTGCAGGGGCGTTATGCGGAGGCCACGACGGCACTGCAACGCGAGCTGGAGATTCAGGAAAAAGTGCTTGGCCCCGATGATCCCGCGCTGGCCTCCATTCTCGACAATTATGTCGGCCTGCTGCTGAAGACCAATCACACGGCGGAAGCGGCGCAAGCCCAGGCGCGCGCCAAAGCCATCCGCATGAAGGCAAACGCCACCGCGAGCAGCGAGCCGGCCTACTGAACACACACCACAGCAACATCTCCGGGTCTCCCGTCAGGGCTTGTTGCTGATCCGGGCAAGGTGCCTGCATTCTCGACAAAAGTTTCTCTGACGGCATCCTCTCCGGAACGGACGAGCAGCATGCGTCGATATAGATAAAGCTTGGGGCAACCCGAGGCGAAGTGTCGACTGGTAAGCGGGTTTCGGTAGGACTCCTTGTGTTTCGCAAATTCAGGGTGAGCGGACTTTGCTGGGGACGCAAGGCGGTTACAAGGTGTTATGCTTGGGGCGGGGCTCGGACAATGAGTGCGGTGAGAATTTTGTGGCGATCAGGTTGCGCGCTCGTTTTCGCCGGAACCTTCTTTGCGGCGCTGTTTGCACAGCGTCCCTTCCGCGAGTACCCTTCGGTGGAATATGGCGAATCGATTCCCCTACCGCCGGATTGGCAGAGGCAGGCTGAGTGGACGTTCGCTCGGTTGATGTATCCTCCCGGCCCGCTGGACGGCTACCGCGGCAGATTCGATGGCGACTGGCGGCTCGGGCTCTCCCTGTGGACTCAGGACTATCCGCGCGCGGACCGGGCGTTCGCGCAGGCGGTGCGGCGCTTGACCCGTGTCGACGCTCGGTCGGTCGAGGAACCGGTGAATCTGGACGATGGCGATGAGGTCTACCACTGGCCTTGGCTATACGCTGTCCAGGTGGGCGAGTGGGGCCTGACGGAACAGCAGGCAAAAAAACTTCGCGATTATCTGCTTCGCGGCGGCTTTTTTATGGCTGACGATTTTCACGGATCTCAGGAACAGGCTTATTTTGAAAAAACCATGAAGATGGTCTTCCCGGACCGCCCCATCGTGGATATCCCGAACGACGACGAGATCTTCCATACCCTCTTTGATTTGGACAATCGATACCGGATCACGGGCGCGGAGCACCTGGACACCGGCTACAAAAAAGACGGCAAGGTCGCGCGCTGGGAGGCAATCCGTGACGATAAGGGCCGCGTCATGGTGGCCATTTCCCTGAATTCGGATATCGGCGATTCCTGGGAATGGTCAGATACTCCCAGCTACCCCCTCAAATTCTCCGACCTCGGAATGCGCATCGGAGTGAATTACGTCGTCTACGCGATGACGCACTGAAGCTCCACGACCTGGCGCGACGACTTACCCGCGGAACGTGCACACAGGCGCTTCCAGAGCAAGATGCACGCACAACTACCCAATGATAGGATTGTGCCGTAGATGTTGCGCTAGATGTTGCGCGCCTGTAGCTCAGCTGGATAGAGCATCTGCCTTCGAAGCAGAGGGTCGGGGGTTCGAGCCCCTCCAGGCGCGCCATTTTATCAACACAAACCAAGTTTTCTGGGACGAAGTACCCATCCCGAGTGTGGCGAGTTTCAATCGGGCGGACGCCACTAAGAATTCAATTCACGAGTAAATCGCTATTCGTCTGCTCCTGAGCGGATCCTTGCTGATATTCAGTGAGCATGGGATCACTCTGGATTAGACGCTCGAACTCATTGGCTACCCTCTCACGAAATTGCAGAACGCAGTAGATCTGCTGACCATCTTTCGGATACCTTTCGGCGTAGGCCAGCAACGCCTCTTCGACCAGCTTCGGAACTGCAATTAAGTCGCGGATCTCCGCCACCGAGCAGGAGCCGCAGCGAACCATTTTGTGGAGATCGCGGGCTTCATCCAGCGGATTGCGAATCGCCCAAGGGTTATCGTGACCGGTTATGGGAATGGCGTCGGCCACACTCAGAAAATCGGCAATCGTTTTCATGAGAGTCCCCTTTCGAGTTGGTCACCTTCGGGCCAGAAACTACTGCCAATGGGCGCAGAAGCCCATATAGGAGATCATGTAGATTGCGCGAAATCGAACTCTTGGATCATGCAATCCGGTTACCTCAATCGCTCGGTCTTTCAGGCGCATTGCATCGCCTTCGGTTACCTCAATTCGACACGCTTGCGACCCCCACACTCGACACGCTTCCGTTCCCTGCCGTCACAACGGTGCAAAGAGGGACCGAGAAGGCCTTTTGTTGCTCGCTTGGGTAACAGTTTTATTGGGCGCCGCTCACATAAATCAGAAACCGGTTATCACGCTGGTCAGCGGCCTCGCTAACAGCGACACCTCTTTCGCCGATGCCATTGGAGGCGGAATTGATTTCCGAATTGTTTCGATTGTGAATTGGAGGTTGCAAGGTGACCTGATACAAACACGGGTTTTCGCCACCTCGAACCCGATTAATCTTCTTACGAGCACGCAAAGTAACTTCAGGGGTTCCACCGGAGTAGTCCTGCGATTCTGAGCCTTACCTGTGGCAAGCAGATGGCCAAGACTTAGGGCGGGACTGGAAAGATTAACGCAAGAGTTGAATCAGTCGTTCGCTTCGTTTTGCGCCCCTGTGGTTCCAAGTGAGGCGCAAATGCATACCCGATTCAGGCGACCACCTGCTTCGAAGCAAGGGCACGCCCGAGAAGCTTTCCGTTAAACGCGAATGGTTGTTCGCGGAGCGCGCTTGCGAAGCGGGGAAATACCTGCCCGGTAAGCGTTCCGCCGTGCATAGCGTGAACCCACTCCGGCTGCATTCGCTCAACGCGATCCACGACGCGGCGGACCGGGTCCTCATGCGCGAAAATACCGACGTGACGATACAATTCGCACATTGCCGAACTGAGATTCTCGCGAATGACCGGCGGCTGATCGCCAGGTTGGATGAAGAGATCGGCCGGGAAAAGGCTGCGTGTTGTCTCCTCCCAAAGCATCATGGAATCCCAGTGATGCACATGCGGAGTTTCGAGGATGCTCAGCTTGTGCCGTCCCAGATCAATGACCGCACCGTCGCGCTTGCCGATGACGCGGCCCTGGCAGGCGAAATCGAAGCTGTTCAGGTTCAAGGCTGCTGACAATTCGCAGCCAACGAGCTGGGCGTCGCGAGCCTGCGCCATGAAGCGCTCCATGCCTCCACATTCATCGCCCTCGAAGTGCAAGAGGATGATGTAGGCAAGGCGAGCGGGGTCCAGCACTTGCCGGATGGCGTTGCAAATGTCCTCGTACATCGGGGCCATTCCGGTGTGAATCAGGGCGGCATGTTCGTCATCAATCAGAAACTGGTTGAAGCCGACTGGAGAGTCCTTTGGCATGGTAGAAATGCGATAAATGCCGCCAACAATCTCGTCAATGCGGGCCATTTGCCCTCCGGTTTCAACAGAAAATCAAAAAGTCTTGTCTCATTCTTTCAGCAAGGTGCGCCTTTGACAATGCCTAAGGAGCGTTATGTGCTATATGCTAAGCGGAGCCAGGGGATCGATTCCCGTTTTAAGGTGTGGCAGGAAAGGAAGGCGAATGCCAGGGATAAATGACCTGAGGATATTGATCGCAGACGATCATGAGGTCGTTCGAAGGGGACTTAAGACGCTGCTATCCTCCAGGCCGGGTTGGACCGTGTGTGCTGAGGCAGGCACGGGCCGAGAAGCCATCGCCTTGGCTTCACAGCATCGGCCCGACATTGTTGTGATGGACATCAGCATGCCCGGGCTGAACGGGTTGGAGGCAACGCGAAGGATCCGCAAGATACTCCCGAAGGCTGAGGTCCTCATTTTATCACTCCACTACTCCGATCAACTTGTTCGGGAAATCCTGGACGCGGGCGCCCGCGCCTACATATTAAAGTCAGATGCCACCGAGGACTTGCTAAAGGCTGTCGAAGCCCTCGCCACGCGTCGATCATTTTTTACCTCGGGCGCTGCCCAAATGATAATCGATGGATTTTGCAGCCCAGGCTCCGCAAAAAAGTCCGGCAGCCTCATACGCCACCGCCTCAGTTCGCGCGAACGAGAGATTGTACAGCTCTTGGCTGAGGGCAAAAGCAGCAAAGAGGTGGCCGTGACTCTCGGTATCAGCGTGAAGACTGCGGAAACACATCGCGCCAATATCATGCGGAAACTGGAGGTGCATTCCGTCAGCGAGTTGGTGCGTTACGCTGTCAGAAACCAGATGATCGAAGCCTGATTCTGGCAAGAGGGCAGGATCTGTCGATTCAAGCCGTTGCCGCAAAGTGGAGCCACCAAAAAGATCCGCCGCGAATCATTCTTTAACAGCGTTCGGCTGGAGAGCAGATGCCTTCTATTTTCACTCATGCGGCGGTGGCCGAAAGCACGATTTCGCTATCACATCGATACAGGTATTGCCGCCTATCCCCTCGAAATTCGCCAATTCCCTGCTCTAACGGATTTGTGCTATGGCGATAGTGCTTGGTATACACGAAGGGCGCGTCATCCGATGAGTACCAGCAAGTACATTATCCTCGGGGGCGGCATGGTCGCAGGTTACGCCGCAAAGGAACTGGCGGGCCGCGGCATGGGATCAGGCGAATTGGTGATTATTTCTGCTGACGACCACTTGCCCTACGAGCGCCCGCCGCTTTCCAAAGGTTTTCTCTCTGGAAAAGACACCGAAGCGGGCATCTCGATCAACAGCTCGGAATGGTATCGGGAGCACGGAATCGACGTTAGACTGCAAACCTTGATCGAGGATGTAGATCTGAACAAGAGGCGCCTTCGCGCGAGTTCCGGCGAGTCTTTTGATTTCGAAACTTTGCTGGTCGCGACAGGTGCGCGGGCGAGGAAGCTGGATTGCCCAGGGAGTGATTTGCCCAATGTCTTTTACCTTCGGTCAATCGATGATTCGCGAAAGATCCGCGCAAGGGCGGCGGATTCCAAACAAGCAGTCGTTATTGGCGGCGGGTTTATCGGCATGGAGGTGGCCTCCGTCCTGGTGCAAAAGAAGATCGAGACAACGCTGATCATTCGCGAGGATCGCGTGTGGAGTCGCGTTTTCACTCCGGCAATGTCGGAGTTTTTTGAACGCTACTACTCCTCACGCGGCGTGCGGCTGCTCAAAAAAGAAGGCATTGCCTCGTTACAAGGTAGAAGCCGGATGGACGTGTTGTTGTCAGGCGGGCGTAAGATCTCGTGCGACATGGTCGTTGCCGGAGTAGGCGCTGCTCCCGTAACTTCGCTCTTCGCAAAGACCGGCCTTGCCGTGGAGAATGGCATTGTGGTCAACGAGTATTTAGAGACGCGCGAGACGGGCGTCTTCGCCGCGGGTGACGTCGCAAATTACCCCGATCAGATTTTTAACAAGCGACGCCGAGTGGAACACTGGGATAACGCTGTCTCCCAGGGGCAGCACTGGGCAAATATCGTTCGTGGGGAGCGACAGCCTTTCCTGCACGTTCCTTACTTTTTTTCGGATGTCTTCGATTTGTCGTATGAACTGTGGGGTGACGCCGAGGGAGCGACCCAAACAGTTGCGCGTGGAGACCTGAGCAGTTCCAGTTTCAGCATCTGGTGGTTAAAAGAAGATCGCCTGGTGTCCGCCTTCGTCATGAACCGGCCCGACGAAGAACGCCAAGCCGCGCCGGAATGGATCAAGTCCAAACAGACCATTTCGCCGAAACGGCTGGCAGATCAAAACCGCACACTCAAGGAAGCTGCTCAAGCCTAAAACTCAGCTGACATGTTCAGCTCTCTTCCTATTTCTTACCCGCGCTGGCCTCTTCCTAGTTCCAGCATTAGTGTACTTCAGTGCTCGTCGCTCGTGGAAGGGCAATGTGGTTGGTTTTCTCGTTCTTGATGACGCCGATCTCCATGCAGTCGCAAATTTACTTCCAAGATTCCATGGCTTTTCTCATGAGCGAACCGGCAGGTTGTTCCACTAGCTCCAATCGGATTCCCTCAGGATCCATGACATTTGACAGCCGCGAACCGGTCCCGCCGCCGGAACGAACATCCGGCACCGTTGCACCCGCCTGACGAAGCTGCGTCACGCTAGCATTCGCGTCGTCAGTCAATACGCCGATGTGCGTGATGCCCGCTGGGAGGTTCGCGGTGGCCGGCGCCATCTCGAGGAAAGTGTCGCGGCTGATCTGAAGAAAAGTCGTAGTCGGCTTGCCATCGGGGCTGGGCAGCGCGTATGCGACCCGGAACCCCATCACCTTGGTATAGAAGTTCAGCGACTCCTGAAAATCCTTGACGGCGATGCCCACGTGGTTGAGCCGGAGTCCTCCCTTACCGCTGTCTTGGGCCGCGCTCGGCGGAATCATTGCAATCCCCACAACGATGCCTGCTACAAAAAGCGTCAATCCGCGGAGATAAACCCCAATTGCGCGCATGGGCGCCTCCTCACGGGCAAATTCAGTTTCCTGGCCCCGTAAATGCCAATCTGTAAGATAGCGTCTTGCCATTGGGGAGCACGACTTGGAGCAGACGTCCCGCGGGCTTGCCATTTTTGACGGGCTCGACGGTGACCGTCACTTCGTCGCCCGGCTTGAACGTTTCCTTGCTCCAACCGCGGTTAATCATGTCGGGAGGATTGCTCGTTTCCGCAACCCAATGCACGACACTGCCGCTGTCGTCTTTGGCGTCGAATTGCAGGAAGCAGTGGGGATTGGCCCAAAACCATCGCGTCACCGTACCCTTCATGACGACCTGCTTCCCAGTGTCAAACGCCGCGGAGCCGTGGTGTGCGGATGCCGGCACAGAAAGGACGAGCAAGCCAACCGCAGCAAAAAGCGCCATCACTTTATTTTTCATGCTCATGCCTCCATCGAAACACCGACGTCAGAGCCACAGGAGATTCACCCGCCTGAAGCGGGCGATTACTTTGGAGCTCCCCCGTTGCGTCCGGGTGCGGCGGGAAGGCCGCCAAAGCCGCCGTCGAGCGTTTGCCCACTGGGGAGCACCACGGCGGCGATCCGGCCGATGGGTTTCCCATTCTTGACAGGGATAACCGTGACCGTAAT
>QHYQ01000064.1 GCA_003224175.1 Acidobacteriota bacterium | reverse complement strand
AGCACGAAGTTCCGAAAGAGCCGGACGTAGTTCGACCGCGTATTAACCTGACATTCCGCCGTATCGAGCGCAAATAACTAGATGCCAGAGAATCATGCGGAAAATCATCCACGCCGACATGGATGCCTTCTACGCCTCGGTCGAGCAGCGCGATAATCCCGAATTGCGCGGTAAGCCCGTGATCGTTGCGTGGAAGTGTACTCGCTCGGTCGTCTGCGCGGCTTCGTATGAAGCAAGAGCTTTCGGCGTTCGCTCCGCAATGCCGGCGATGCGAGCGGAACGCTTATGCCCAACTGCGATTTTCATTGCTCCGGATTTTCCACGTTATCGGGAAGTATCGCGCGGCGTGCGGGAGATTTTCAGACGCCACACCGATTTGATCGAGCCGGTGTCGCTCGACGAGGCGTATTTAGACGTGACCGAGAACAAAACAGGACTGCCGACTGCAACGCTGGTGGCACGCGCGATCCGAGACCGAATCCGACAGGAACTGAATCTGACGGCGTCTGCCGGAGTAGCACCCAATAAATTCCTGGCAAAACTGGCCTCCGACTGGCGCAAGCCAGACGGCCTGTTCGTCATCCAGCCTGATGAGGTAGATGCGTTCCTTCTGCCGCTACCTGTGGGGCGCCTTCCCGGTGTAGGAAAAGTAACCGAAGAGAAACTGGCGAAACTCGGGATCAGGACTGGGAAGGAACTGCGGGGTCTGGAATTAGCCGTCCTTGAGCACGAATTCGGCCGCTACGGGGTGCGGCTGTACGAACTCGCCCGCGGCATCGACCAAAGCGAAGTCGTGCCGGACCGGCCTACGCAGTCGATATCAGTCGAGGACACGATTGAGAGGGATCTGACGCTCGACGAACTAGAGCCGACGATCCGGCGCCTTGCGGAGAGGCTCTGGTCAGCCTCGCGCAAAGAACGCCGAGCGGCGCGAACTGTGGTTCTCAAACTGAAGACCAGCGAGTTCAAGACCCTGACGCGAAGCCATACGCCGAGTTATCCTCCATCGTCTTGCGAGGAACTGACAGCGATAGCGCTGAAGCTGCGAGAGCACGTCGATCTCGGGTCGCAACAGCGCTATCGGCTCGTCGGCGTGGGGCTGAGCAACTTTCGCGAACCGGAAAGGGCCACGGCACAGCCAGTGCTTTTCGAATGAAGGCTGATCAGTCAGCGGCGGCTGCGCTAGCCGGCTGCTGCTTCATCATCTCCTCCATTCCTTTCTTCATTTCCTTAGTCGTGGGTTCCGCTTTATGCGTAGCGACCATCCAGCTGTGGCCGTCTGGGTCCAGGACAGTGCCGCAGCGGTCACCCCAGAACATGTCCATCACTGGACCCTGGCCGGTGGCGCCGAGCTTGGTCGCCTTATCGACGACTTTATCCACATTCTCCACATAAATATAGAGAGTCGCCGGTGAGGCGCCAACGTGCTTCGCGCTCCGCTTTCCCATTGCCTCACTCTCGGGCCCAAGCATGAGAGTCGTATCACGCAATGTAAGCTCAGCATGAACTGGCTTCCCATCGGGGCCGTTCATGATGGCGCGCTTAGCGAAGCCGAAGGCCTTTTGATAAAAGCTCACCGCGGCGGGAATATCCGAGACCGTGAGAGCAGCCGAAACGGCGCTGTACTGCTTCTTGTTCAGGGGATCAATCTTTTTCTTTGCCACAAGTACTCTCCTTTCTGAAGATGACATTCTAGCGGAAGGAAAGTGGTCGTGCATCTGGCTAAGCAGGGAGAATCAAGGTTGCGTCGCTGGGGACACCAGCTTCAGAACCAGTTCGCCAATCGCCTCAGGTTCATGCTCGCCGGATGAACTCGCAAGGCTATAGGACCGTTCGAATCCGTTTGGTCCCTCAACTCGCATCTCCCAGTTCTCCGTCGCCCGCGATCCAGTAATGCTGACGCGCCACTCACCCTGTCTGTCGCTGAATGCGTGTTCGATACGCGCGCTGATATCGCGACACAGCTCAGCATCCCCGAGATTCTGCAGCTCAACCGTCACTCCCATCGCATCGCAATTCTATCGAAGGCGGAGTGCCCATTCGCGGTGCAAAGCGGTGAAAGGCGTGTAGAACGGGCCCACGAACAAATCATGAACAGCCTTATCCACAACTCGTGTTGAAATCGGGGCGTATTACAGGGAAAGATTAGAGCGGTACACATCGACTCATGTTCGTAACGTCACCGGTGGTCGCATCGGTATAGGTCGCCGTGGCCGTGAATTGCTGGGTTGCGCCAACAGCGAGCGAAGGATTGCGTGGTGTTCTTGAAATCGAGGCAATTGGCGGAGCGACCGACAGAACCGTACTGGCACTCGTCGCGATCGTTGGAGCCGTAGAGCTCCATGTCACAAAAGCCGTCAGGTCTTACGTTCCGCCGTTACTGTAAGTCCCGGTTGCGAAAAAACGCGATAGTGGAGCCATTAACCACTGCCGCGTTAGTCGGAGTGATTGTTATTGCCGTGAGTTGGGCAGACGGCACGGTGACCGTGGCGCTTCCACAAATCGAACCCGCGCACGCGTCCACTGTGGTCGTTCCCGCGGCTGTCGCATACACCGTGCCGGAATTCGTGGAATCGCTGGTTACGGTCGCGATGTTGGCATTCGAAGAGTTCCAGGAAGCGGAGGCAAGCGTCAGTACGCTGCTATCGCTAAACGTGCCGGTTCGCAGACACACGAAGCCCCATTCGCCCGGCGATATCTGAAAATCTGTTGAAGAAATTACGAGGTTGAGCAGCGGAGACTAGCACAGCTGGTTGTGAAAAAAAAGAAGAAAAAGCATTCTGTTACGAAAACGGAACAAAAATGCCCCGAACGTTCGAGATTTCCCCGGAGAACGCAGAGCACTGCCACCGGGGGCGCCAGGCTGGATTGCCCTTGTGAGAGTCCTCGTGCCGAACACACTGCTGAATGGCGCCTCCAAACTGGCAATTGCAGCCCACCTTCCCGTTGCACCAACTTCGCCATTCCAGCGGTGTTGTTGAAGCCCACACTCCCTCTGCTCATGTCGCCCCAAATCCCAACCCCGTGTTCATAGGTATTTAAGAACTGGCTGCGAGCCAGGCAGTAAAGTCCGACCCGAATGCTTTTTGAGCCCACTTCGGTATCTCCCGCGCCAGCT
>QHYQ01000063.1 GCA_003224175.1 Acidobacteriota bacterium | reverse complement strand
GCCGTTAGATCGGGTCCAGCCATTAGCCCGCATCCACCGCAACCGCCAGCGGCCACCTTCAAACGGCTCTATCGAACGCGCGCAGAGCACCTCGCCCACCTTCACGCTTTCGTGATTACGCGCCTCCGATAGAGCACTAACGTTTCTCGGGACTTGACTTCAGACTTACTCATTCGTTCGGCAGTTAAACAGCGGCGCTTGCGAGTGTATGCACCGATCGAATATGTAATAGACGTCGTAGGGGGCGTGGTGAAAAACAGTTCGGCAAATTCTGATCCACTGCATCTGAGCGTGGGGCCGACGAGATTTGTCAACGCATAACCCCAGCGGGTCTTTCACTCGGCACTGGTGAGGATTCCTAATGCATGATCTCAAACCCAGTTTCGACACTAGAACTCTTATCCGCCAGCGGCCCCGCGTCGCTCTTTCGTGAGTCCTCGATCAGGTCGACCAGTTGCAAACGAAGATTCCCGGGGGTTGTTGAAAAAGCTAGGCCAATTTCGATGTCGATGACTCCGCTGCGAATCAGCCGTTCGATTTCACCGTCAAAATCCTGCATGCCCTCGTTGGACCCGTCGCGCATGGCGTCGACAATGCTTTTACCCTCGGAGTCTCCCTTGATCACGTATTCCTGAGTCCGCAGGGTCGATTTCAAGATCTCTACAACCGCCAGGCGTCCACTGCCGTCTTTCGGCGGCACGAGCCGCTGGGACATGATGTACCGAAACGATTTTGCGAATCGGTTGCGGATGAACTGCTGGCTACTCGTTGGGAAAACGCCGATGATTCGCTCAATCGTCGAAGAGGCATCAATGGTATGCAGGGAAGAGAGCACCAGGTGACCAGTCTCGGCCGCTTCCAGCACCGTCTCGATGGTTTCTTTGTCCCGCATTTCTCCAACCATAATGACGTCGGGTGATTGTCGGAGAGCGCCGCGGAGCGCCAGATCGAAACGGGACGTATCGCTGTGCAGCTCCCGTTGATGGACCACCGACCGCTTATGCTTGTGAGAGAACTCGATGGGATCTTCGATGGTCACGATGTGGTAAGACTTAGTTTCGTTGATCAGGTTAAGAAGCGCCGCCAGTGTGGAGGACTTCCCCGATCCCGCCGGTCCAGTCACCAGCACCACGCCATTCTTCAATTCCGCAATCTGCGCAAGCTGGGGCGGTAAATTCAGCGACGCCAGGTCGGGGATATTTGTGGGGACCACCCGCATGATGACGGCACAGGTCCCTCTTTGCATGAAGATATTGACGCGCAAACGAGCCAGTTTAGGAATGCTGTAGGAAATGTCGCACGAGCCGTCCTCTTTGAGGTTCCGCAGGGCTACCTGATGCGAGCCGATCAGGTCTCCGACAATGCGTTTTGTGGTCTCCGCAGTCAGGATTTCAACGCCCGGTAATTGGACGGGAACCAATTCCCCGTTCAATTTCACGAGCGGCGGGCACCCAGGTGAGAGGATCAAATCGCTCACCTGGCGCGACGTGAGCAACATGCGGGAAATGATGGAAACGGTCGAAACCTCCACGAGCATTGGAGTCGAAGCAGTTGTGCCCATCAGTTGTTCCTCTCCGCCAATGCGAGCATCGCAACGTCGCAAGTCTCAAGTTTCGGCTTCGGATTGGCCTGGGGCAAGAGGTGGTTGGTAGGGCGTTGCCGATACAACACCCGCATAGTCACGTCAAGAGGTTGCATGCCCGCATCATGCCCTTCGATGAGTGATGACTCTACGCTCTTTGCCCAAAAGCGCGGCGGCAGGTAATTCTCGTCAGAGCGAGCGCCGAACAGCGCTGAGTTATATAGCAGCTCCCTCTATAATTGGAGCCAAGTCCTTCCATGAGAAGGCCTCTTCTCGGAATGTGCGCAAAACACGGAACTGAGTCATCAAAAAAGGGAATTCCGGGTTCTTAGTGGGCGCAGAAAGGGAGACGCGGAATGATCCCCTTTCCCTCCTGCTGATTGTCGCCCGGCTGTCCTCGCCTTCAAGGGTTCGCTTCGCCGCGCAAAACCGGCGCGCCCTTGACCGCTCCGGGCAGCCGGACGGAATTTCATCTAATAGGAGAGAAAGGGGATAAACGGAAAAACCCCAAGGACTTTTGACGGCCGCGACGCCCTCCAGACAGGTCTCCAACGCCATTCCAGCTCCCATCGAGCTAGGTCGGTAACTCCGCGGTCACCGGTCGCTCACCCACTAAAAACCCGGAGGAGCGTCAAAAAATGGGGTGCTCCACTTCTTGCTATTTAGAGCACAACCGAAAAGCGCTCTCATGAGACCGTCGACGTCGATCTTGTATAATCAAGTCAGCCTGAACAATCCCCAATCTCTCACTGCGGTTTCTCCGCCATAGATTACGGATTGATGGTGGGATAGTCGGATTTCCCTCCAAAGGTAATGATGCGAATCTTCCGAAATGATAAGACCTTCACGCAGCCAATCATTTGGGTCACAACTATCTTCCTGATTCTCTTGCACCTCGGCGCAGTCGCTGCGTTGTTCCTGTTTAGCTGGAAGGCGCTCCTAGCGACGGTCCTGTTGTGGTGGATTTCAGGAAGTCTTGGCATCGGCATGTGTTACCACCGGCTGCTCACTCATCGTGGATACCACACACCGAAGTGGGTTGAGTATTTGCTGACCGTTTGTGGAACATTGGCGCTCGAGGGCGGACCGATCGCCTGGGTTGCCACGCACCGCGCTCATCACCAAAACGCTGACAAGGAAGGCGATCCCCACTCGCCACGAGATGGCGGCCTATGGTCGCATATGGGCTGGGTCATTACTGGAAGAGCCATGCATAACGTGTCTAACGAGCTTATGCACTTCGTGCCCGATCTTCGCCACGATAGGTTCCATCGTTGGGTGAGCAAATGGCACTGGGTTCCGCTCGGAGGGCTCGCTTTACTGCTGTTCGCAATCGGTGGACTTCCATGCGTGATGTGGGGCATTTTTCTGCGGACGGTCATCGGCCTTCACGCCACCTGGCTGGTCAACTCCGCCACTCATATGTGGGGCTCGCGGCGATTTGCGACCCGTGATGATTCAAGGAATTGTTTTTGGGTTGCCATTCTTACGTTCGGCGAAGGCTGGCACAACAACCATCATTCACATCCGCAATCAGCGCGTCACGGCTTGGCGTGGTATGAAATTGATCTCAACTGGTACGGTATATCCGTATTGCGTATGCTCGGTTTAGCCTGGGACGTCACAGTCCCAAACTTTAGAGTCTAGAAAAATCGGCTCCAGGACATAAAGGACGAACGGAATCTGTGAACTGGATCTTGGGCCAAGTCCTGAAAAGTCTTAGTGCTGTATCGGAAGCGCGAGTAGGCAAGATGCGCCCACGAGCACGGTGGGATTGCGCGCTTTCGATACAGCGACTTGAAGGAAGCCGACCGTGGTTGCGGCGGACGCGAGCCTTATGGGGATTCAATAATGGGAAGGAGCGGGTGTGAGGGTGTGTCGAGGCTGTGCCGCGGAGCG
>QHYQ01000100.1 GCA_003224175.1 Acidobacteriota bacterium | reverse complement strand
GCCGCGCAGATAAGCTTGCTCGGCTTCTGAAGGCTGGTTCGGCTGATATACGAAAGCCAGCCCGTATAGGTCTTGCGCAACGGCACAGTTTTGCGGGCCAAATGCCCTTTTATCGATATCGGTCGCGCGCTGCAAGGCGGCGACAGCATCGGTGCCGTTCAGGCCCGCCGTATTTCTGAGGTAGAGCGCCATTTTCGGGCTATCGGGAGCGGATTGTTCGGTCGCCTTCCGCGCATCCCATAGGATCTTGATGGCCTCGTCTTTGCGGCCTTCCTTCCGTGCCCGCGCCGCCGCGATGATTACAGGATCGATCGGTGGGCCGCAAGATTGAGCGTTGGCACTCAGCGACATGGCGGCGAAAAAAAGAATCGCCACGCAGGGCATGAGGACCACGCCGCCTCCCGCCGATCTGCAAAATCTTGGCCTTTGCATCGCAGCCGTTTCTCTAACGCGCATTGAAGTGCAGGACGAAGCTGGCATCACTAGGATTGGCGTTCCCGTTGCACATGGCGGGAACGAAGACCCATTGCGCGACGAGCGCCAAAGCTTCGGCATTCAGATCCGGGCGATCGGAACTTTGCACCAAGGCATCATGAACCTTGCCATCGACGCCAATCAACCCGCGGAGGACCACGTCCCAATCTCTTCCGCCGCGTCCTGCTAGCGGCTGGGGCATGGATTGGCCAATGGCTCGGCGAAAGGTGGTGCACCGGCGCCCCAGAATTGCGCTGGGCGGCGCGGCGAGGACATTCGTGCCATCGGTGACCATGGTCATAGTTTGGGTAATCTCCATCTTTTCGTCGCCCGAAACGGAATAAGTGATCTTTCCCGGCAGGAGGACGCCGGCAATCGAGAAGAAGTTGCTATTTTCGATTGACTCATCGCGCAATCTTTCCGAGAGCAGCGTGCTGTTGGCCGCGTCCACACAGAGCTCGTTGGCATCATGCCTTGCGCCCACGATGGTATCGAATTCGATGCAGTGCGCCGCGCGCCCACCGACGTGTTTATCGGTGATTTCTCCGATGACGTCGGAGGCGTCGAAGTGCACCAGGTTAATCGGCGTCAACTGCATCAGAATGGCCACTTCGCGAGGGATAACGGGGTGCATGTCCGTGGTCGCCAGGGTCTCTCCGGACCAAACGCTAACGACGTGGAAGTCGCCGAAAATGGTCTCTTCGCGCCGGCCGACGCCTTGCAGAACGGTGCGCGTGAAGGATCCCTCACGAGCCTTGGCGTCGGCATCGAAGACGCGGAACGTATCTACACGCTCGAGATTAGGGAGACTAGGAGCGACGCTCGCCGCAGTGGCCGACTCCAGTAGGCTCACGGCCCGGCTGCGCAGCTGGGCGTCTTGTGCAGCGTAGAGAAGTGGCGCGAGGACCAGCGCGGAGAGCACCAGAACTGTCTTCATCCGCTCACCTCAGTGCTTGAGTTGGGTTCCAAGTGCCGAAGGGTAGGCCGAGTTTACACCTAATCTGGTTTATCACGCGAGCGCCGCGGCCATTCCGTAGCGGGGCAAATTCCGGAAATCCCGTGTATCAGGTCCTATCCCTAGGTAAGGGCTAACCTCATGTAGGGCAACGTGTTGTTGGGGTGGGGTAGCTAGGACGTGTTAGAACAATTTGAGACGACGCCTCAGAACGCCCAAGATCAAAAATGCTACAGGAGAAAGCCCCCAAATGTCTTATTGGAAGGTGATCATGTCCGTGCGGCTCAGCGTTGGGGCGTTTGGCTTCAAAGGCTGGTTCGTCAGGTTGCCATTGAGCTGATTCAATATGTTATAGAAACCGATGACCTGCTCGTAGTCGGTGGTGGCTGCGGTCGTATCCACCGGGATGACCACGGTGTAACCGCGCACCGTCGCTCCGACCGATGAGTAGGCCACCGAGCCGCTGACCTTCCAGCCGACCATAATGATCGTCGTGATACCCTTCGCCTTCAGCGCCTTATCGAGATCAGTGTTGTAGAACCTGTCCTGGGCAGTATTCACGATCTTGATGTCGCCCTGCTCTGGAGCGACCTCCGGCAGCCACTTGGACACGTTCTCCTCGCGGGTGCCATATGCCACGACCAAGCCGGCCTTGCGTACCCGCGCCATGAATGGGGTCATGGCCGGCAGCATCTCGCCCTTGCATTTCGGCTGGGAGTTGCAGATGGGCTCAACGTAGTCGAGCACCAGCAAAGCGGTGGTCTTAGGATTAAGGGTAACGGGGACCGGGGCTGGCAGCGCCGGCATTTGCAAGGTCACCATAGGCTTGCTGGCGGCGCGACTGGCCGGTGTGTCTTGCGCGCTCAGTTGCGCTTGAGCCGCTCCACTTGAGAGCGCGAGGACGAGACCGCTCGTAAGCAGGACAGTGCGAAATAGCGGCATGTTGGAATCTCCTCTCAGGGGCTTCCGGTTCCGACGTTCCTAATAGCTGGCAGCTTCTCAAGCTCAGCGTGAACTTTTTCAATAGATTGAAACAAGGCCATATCCACGGTGATTCGAGAGATCGGGCTTTACGGAAAGTCGGAACCCATTCGAGCATTGCGCCTTCGGGGAGAGTTGTCAACACCTGAAGAGAAACTCCGAGGAAATGGCCACAACGTGAGAGCCAAGTCCTGGAAAGTCGCGATTTCGGAAAGTACGCCAGCCCCCAAATCGCAGTTAGCGAAAATCCCGCTTCTCGGGACCTACGCTCAGAGATTCGCAGTTTCTGATTGAAATCGCTTATGGCTATTTCCGGGTCTTGAGATTACGCACTGCGCGGTATGCCTGTTGGACTAAGAAAAACAAGGTGAGCATGCAAAGCAGGAACAGCGCAGGCCCCAACCATGCGACGTAATCGATGGGAAGGTGTGGAATTCGCATCAATGCCACCATCACCATAAACAGCATGAGTGTGATGCTGCCGCACTGAATAACTCGGTTTCCCCGATTGTCTTTGAAAGTACGCCAGAGAATGAATCCGTACAAAAGAAATAGCCCTATGCTTCTCAATACGGTCTCAGTTTTGGGCTCAATAGCCGTCATTTGAGCGGCATTCTACTTCTAAAATGTAGTTATCGGAATCAGGACCTATTTGCTGGAATGCCCCTTGGGGCTTAGAAAGGAGAAGGTCGAGAGTATGCCGTCAAACATGGTTTTGGTGACGTCTCCCAAGGCTCCCAACTTCGCAAGTTTTACGATAAGCCAAAGTCCGAAGCATCCAAAAAATATTAAAGAAAACTCAAATTCCCGGATTTGAGGGTCATCGGAAATCCAACCAAACACCCAGCTAGGAATTAAGCCCCTCTGGTCAAGGGCACTCTTCACAACGATGAGGATGAAGATCAGAATACTGATCCGAATCCCCCAAAGAATCGGCATCCACCAATCGAGGCCGATTCTTTAGGGGATTCGGATCAGTATTCTGATCTTCATCCTCATCGTTGTGAAGAGTGCCCTTGACCAGAG
>QHYQ01000099.1 GCA_003224175.1 Acidobacteriota bacterium | reverse complement strand
TAGCGGCGGGCTTGGCGAGCGAGCCGCCAATCCGAGGTGTGCCCTGTGCCGCCATAAAGCCCGCTGCGATGGCCGTCCAAAAGAAAGGCGGAAGCCGCTTTATATTTCGATAGCGTAGCGAGCTTGAATTGCGGCCCCGCCGCAAAAGCTTTGATCACGCGAAAGTGCCGGGCCAAGTCCCTGACGTCGCCGGGCTGCTCGTCCCCATGGAGCTGCACGCCATCCAGCCGCAACGCACCGGCCAGTGCGGCAACTACGTGCGCCGGCCAGTTCACAAATACGCCGATCGTCGCCACCAGCGGCGGGAGCTTCCGCGCGATCTCCCAGGCGGCCGCGGGACTGATCGAGCGCGGACTCAGGGGATAAAAATTAAAGCCCAGCGCGTGCGCCCCCAAATCCACCGCCAGCCTGGCATCGGGCCAATTCGTGACGCCGCAAATCTTAACGTGAACGATCGGAACTCCCCGCGCCCGAAGCGCTGCTACCCGCGGAAACAGCGTCGATCAGGCGCCCGAGCGCCGCGCCCGGGAGGGCTTCGCGCATCAGGCTCTCGCCAATCAGAAACGCATCAAATCCGGCAGCACGCAATTGGCGCAAATCTTCCGCCGAACGCAGCCCCGATTCGCTTACGGCGATGCGGTCGTCCGGAATCATCTCCACGAGTTCCAGCGAAGTCTCCAGGCGCACTTCAAGGGTATGCAGGTTGCGGTTATTCACGCCGATGATGCGCGCGCCCATGGCGAGAACGCGTTCGAGTTCCTCGGCGGTGTGCACTTCCACAACCGCCTCCATGCCCAACTCCCGTCCCAGCGCGAGCAGCTCCGTGAGCGCGGTGTCATGCAGCGCGGCCGCGATGAGCAGAAACGAATCCGCATTGGCCGCACGCGCCTCCCACACCTGCCAACGGTCCACCATGAAATCTTTGCGCAGCACGGGAAGGGCTACGGCCGCGCGCGCGTCCCGCAAATGCGCCAGCACGCCCTGGAAATTTTCTTCTTCCGTGAGCACCGAGAGTGCCGCCGCGCCCGCCTGCTCGAAAGCGCGAGCGAGCGCAGCGGGCTCGAATTCGCGGCGCAGGACCCCCGCCGAAGGCGAAGCCTTCTTGATTTCGGCGATCACGTTGACATTGTCCCGCGCGAGCGCCCCGGCAAAATCGCGCGGCGCGTCGGCCTTGCCCGCCGCGATGCGCAGGACTGTTTCCGGCATGATGCGTTGCCGCCGCGCCACTTCCGCCCGGCGGCTCTCGATGATCCGGCTGAGGATCGTTCCCGGCTTGGTTTCAGCAATGGACACGCAGTTCGCTCCGGCGCTTTCGAGGCATTGCGGGTAAACCATGAATGCTATGCCCCGCCCCGCACGATGTCAATTTGGGCCCGCAGCGCACAAAGAGCTAATTTGGCCGTCAAGGGGCCTTTGGCAGCGGAGGCTCTTGCCTGCGGGGCGGGTTTGCAAAGAAGGCGGTGCACGCGCAAATATATCTTGGCACGACATATTAGGGGAGGTAATGTGAATGTAGCCAAAGACCACTGGAACCGCGTCCGCGGGTAAGACCCTTCTTCCCACTCGATCTGCTGCGGAGGCGGTCTCTTTTTTGTGCCCGTCTTTTTTCCCCGGGCGCTACAATTTTCATCGCGCTGATCGCACTGAAGCGCATTTACGAGGCCCCGCAACGCTCGGATGGCTGCCGCATTCTGGTGGACCGCGTTTGGCCCCGGGGCGTCTCCAGAGAACGCGCCGAGCTTGCTTTGTGGCTGAAAGAGATCGGCCCCTCGACGGCGCTGCGCAAATGGTTTGGGCATGATCCCAAACGCTGGCCCGAATTTCAGAAGCGCTACCGGGAGGAGTTGCGGGACAAATCGGAACTCACCGCCCGCATCAAGCACCTTGAACATGAGCATCGCATCGTCACCCTCGTTTTCTCCGCTCGCGACGAGGAGCGCAATCAGGCCATTGTGTTGCGCGATTTTCTGGCGAAGCGCAGTCCCAAGAGCGAGCGGAGACGAGCGAAGAAAAAGGTGCGCAAAGGTGCATAGATGACTGCACCCGGACGCCGCGAATCGCCCGAGCAGCGGCTCGCGCAACTGCACGACGCCGTTGTCGCCTGCCGCCAGTGCCCGCGCCTGGTGCAGTATCGCGAGGAAGTGGCGCGCACCAAGCGCCGCGCCTTTCGCGACTGGACTTATTGGGGCCGACCGGTGCCCGGCTTCGGCGATCCGCACGCCAGGCTGCTGATCGTGGGCCTGGCGCCTGCCGCTCACGGCGCCAATCGCACCGGGCGCATGTTCACCGGCGATCGCTCCGGCGATTTTCTCTACGCGCGGCTCTATGACCAGGGATTTGCTAATCAGCCGACTTCGGCCGAGGCCAACGACGGTCTGGAGCTGTGCGACGCCTACATCTCGGCCGCCGCGCGTTGCGCGCCGCCGGATAATCGCCCGATGCCCGAGGAGCTGCGCAACTGCGCCGGTTACCTGGAGGAGGAGCTGGCGATCTTGCGCCCTCGCGCGGTGCTGGCGCTCGGCGCCATCGCGTTTCACGCCTATCTGCGGCTGCTGGTGAAGCAAGGACTACTGACCTCGCGCAGCGCGTACATTTTTTCGCACAGCGCCGAGTTCAAGCTTCCCGGCGATCTGCCACATCTCTTCGCCAGCTATCACCCCAGCCAGCAAAATACGCAGACCGGCCGGCTCACTCCGGCCATGTTCGAGTCCGTGCTGCGGCGCATCCGCCGCGTCGTCGCGATGGAAACAAAAACTCCGCGCCGTTGATCTGGTAGTATTCCCCTCATGAGTGAGAAGATCATCGCGTCGATCTTCGAGCGCCGCGCCGCCGGGCTCTATCACAACACGGCGGCGGTGCTCGACGCCGATGGCGCGCTGCTCGGGCTTTACCGCAAGATGCACATCCCCGACGATCCGCTTTACTACGAGAAGTTTTATTTCACGCCGGGCGATCTGGGCTTTCCCAATTTCGACACGCGCTACGGCAGGATCGGCGCCCTCGTCTGCTGGGATCAGTGGTATCCGGAAGGCGCGCGCCTTTCGAGCCTGCGCGGCGCGAATATTCTTTTTTATCCGACGGCCATCGGCTGGCATCCTGAGGAAAAAGCGCAATTCGGCGCGGCGCAACTCGACGCCTGGCGCACCATCCAGCGTTCCCACGCCATCGCCAACGGAATTTTCGTCGCCGCGGTCAACCGGGTGGGCTTCGAGGGCCTGCCGGAGAGCGGCCTGGAATTCTGGGGCTCGTCGTTTGTGGCCGATCCCTTCGGGCAGGTGATCGCCGAAGCTTCCGCCGACAAAGAGGAGACGCTGGTGGTGGAATGCGATCTGCGCCGCATGGAGGAAGTGCGCCGCAATTGGCCCTTCCTGCGAGATCGCCGCACCGACGCCTACGCGCCGCTGCTCGAGCGGTGGCTCGGTTGAATTCCCGCCGCGCGAAGGCTTCTTTATTCCGCGAGGGCGGGCCTCGCGAACCCGCGGCCCACGAGGGCGGGTCCTTAGAACGCGCGTCCGGCAAGCGAGCGCCCGCTCGCGGCGAGGCCGCGCGCGCGGCACTCGGCTACCGCATGCCCGCCGAGTGGGAGCCGCACGAGGCCACCTGGCTGGCGTGGCCCCACGAACGCACGGACTGGCCGGGCAAATTCGCGCCCATTCCCTGGGTTTACGCCGATATCGTGCGCCATCTGGCGCGCGTGGAACGCGTGCGCCTCCTCGTGCAAGATCGAGCTGAAGAGCGGGCCGCCCGCCGCATTTTGCAGAAAAGCGGCGCGGACTTCGCCGCCGTGGATTTTTTCGTAGCGCCCACGAATCGCGGCTGGACCCGCGATTTCGGGGCCATCTTCGTTAAAAGATGCGGCAACGCTGGCGCCGCTGGCGTTGCCGCGACGAAATGGCGCTTCAACGCCTGGGCCAAGTACGACGATTGGCACAAAGACAACGCCGCCATGAACCGCGTTTTGCCCAAACTGAAAATTCCGGTGTGGGAACCGCGACACCGCGGCCGCCCCGTCGTGCTGGAAGGCGGAGGCATCGAGGTCAACGGCCTCGGCACGCTCCTCACCACCGAGGAATGCCTGCTCAGTTCCGAGCAGGCGCGAAATGCGGGCGTCGCGCGCGCCGATTGGGAAACGATCTTTCGCGATTATCTCGGCGCCACGAATATTCTCTGGCTCGGCCGCGGCATTGCCGGCGACGATACACATGGCCATGTCGACGATCTCGCGCGCTTCGTCAATCCCACGACTGTGGTCACCGTCGTGGAATCGGATCGCTCCGATGCCAACTATGAGCCTTTGCAGGAAAATCTCGCGCGGCTGCGCGAGATGAGAGATCAGGAAGGGCGCCCGCTGCGGATTGAGACTATGCCGATGCCGCAGCCGGTCTGGTTCGATGGGCAGCGGCTACCCGCAAGCTACGCCAACTTTTACATCGCCAATAAAATCGTGCTGGTCCCTACCTTCAGCGACCCGCACGACCGCGCCGCGCTCAATACTCTGGCGGCGCTATTCCCGGATCGAGAAGTGATTGGCATCGCCGCCCGCGATCTGGTCCTCGGCCTTGGCACCCTGCACTGCATGACCCAGCAGCATCCCGCCGTCTAAACACTGATGGTTACCCTCGCCGAATTCCTCACCGACTTTGCTCGAGGTATGGAATTGGCCGATATGCGAGGCCCTGTCGCCATAAATTCAAGAACGAAAACTGCATTCCGGCCTGGTATTGGGCCCCATTCCGAGAACCAGACTGTCAAGTTAGTTCTAGACGAGCTCGCTGCCATTAAGGCGGAAATATATGAAGGCTATCAACGAGGGGTTCCATACCCACAAAGCCCGGGACGAAAATGCGATTTGTGCTTGGGCAGACCACCGGATTGGGCATGGGTCATCGAGGCCAAAATGCTGCGCCTCTATGGCGATAATGGGAAATTGAACGATAACATGCTCATGCACATCCTCTCACCCTATCCCGAGCACCGCAGTGCTCTGACAGATTGTCAGAAATTAGTCCAGTCGGGCCTCAGAGGCCGAAAAGCAATCGTGATTTATGCATACGAAAGCGTAGAGTTTCCGACGGCTGCCGCAATAAACGCTTTTGAATTGTTAGCGAGCGATGCGGTGCGGCTATCCGGGCGGGCAACCGCTTCCTTCCGAGGATTGATTCATCCCGTGCATCAGAGCGGAGTTGTGGCTGGCTGGGAGATCACCGAAAAATAAGCGCGTAGTGGGCCACCTGTAGCCTCAGGGCGCTCCACTGCCTTGCAATCGGAGGCCCTGAGTTTCTGACGCTTAGCGCTTGTGGGCCATCGCGTAGTCAATCGCGAATTGCTTCAGCGTCGGGCTGTTCATGCCCAAGTCGGTGGCTTCCTTCGTGGCGCGATCCACGTCCCAATGATCCACGACCATGCGCTTGATGAACCACATGGTGGCGGCACGGCCGCCGCCCGCGCAGTGAATGAACGCGGGCTCGACACCCTTCGTGGTGATGGCGTCGAGGAATTTGTCGGCTGCGGCGGGATCGGGGTTCATGGCGTTCAACGGAATGCTGTAGTAGCGCAAGCCTTCGGCTTTCGCGGCCTGGCCCTCGCCTTCAATGTTCGCGCCGTTCTCGGTGGGTTCGCGCAGATTGATGATGGAAACGAAGCCCATTTGCTTGATCTGCGGCACCACCTCGGGCTTGATCGCCCCGGAACACGCCACGACGGTCTGCAGCCGGTGGAAATTCGTGATGCCGTCAATATTGTCCTTGGTGACTTCCTGAGCCCGGGCCGGCATCACTGCAATCCAGGCCGCCGCGAGCAAACCCACCGCAATCAGCAAATGCGCTCTCATGCCCATCCTCCTCGATGAAGCTCTATCAGCTTAATTTGCCCTGCCGATCATAACACCTCAGCCTATCAGCGCCCGGATCTTTGCTCGTACCTCCGCTAGCTCGGCCGCGGATACAGTCCCCTTTAGCCTGGCTCGCCTCTTGCGCCAATCTAGGCTCCGGATCTGATCGGCGAGAACTGCGCTTGGCCGCACACCCGCAATTACGACTTCAAAGGGATAATTCTTAATCTGAGTCGTCATCGGGCAGCAGACCATCAAACCCGTCTTGCCATTGTAGGCGGACGGACTGAGCACAATGGCGGGACGGTGGCCAGCCTGTTCACGTCCGGCCTGTGGATCGAAACTGGTCAACACAATGTCACCTGCATCCGGCACGTAGCGCCCGGCAATCACCAAACCTCTTTGCCAACAGGGCCCCTGAAATCGATCTCCTTATGCAGGTTTCGCCGTGTGATGCCTTTCAGCAGCTGCGCCAATTCATATTCCTTGTGTCGCACGGGTTCGATTACCACCCTGCCAGATAC
>QHYQ01000098.1 GCA_003224175.1 Acidobacteriota bacterium | reverse complement strand
CCAGAGTGTGACGCGCTGTTTCAACTGTCTCAGGGCGGGTGAGTTCAGTTTTTCCTCTAGCTCTGGTTGCCCTGCCAACAAGATTTGCAGCAGTTTGCCCCGGGCAGCTTCGAGGTTTGTGAGCAGCCGGATCTCTTCGAGCACAATGGGGGTGAGGTGCTGCGCTTCCTCAACCACCATCACCGTTGTAACCCCTTGTCGATGGCGCTCGATCAGCAGCCGACTGAGCCCGATCAAAAGGTCATTCTTGGCGGCAGGATGTGGAGACAGCCCCAGGTCCTCAGCCACGTAAGCAAGGAACTGCTGGCTCGAGAGGCGGGGATTAAACACGTAAGCGTAAGCGACACGGTTCTTGTCTAGCAGTTCCTGTAGACACCGCACAACCAGAGTCTTTCCCGTTCCGACCTCCCCGGTCAAAACCATGAACCCCTTCCCGGTTCTGATCCCGTAATACAGCCCTGCCAATGCCTCCTGGTGTTGGGCGGTCGCGTAGAACAAAGAAGGATCCGGGCTGACCTCGAAGGGGCAGCGCGTCAATTGGAAGAAGGCGTTGTACATGCTCAACCCACCAGATACGTGTAAATTCCCATTCCCACCGACGCCGCCAGAAGAAACACTGCCGCAGTCGCCTCGGAGACTTGGTATAGCCGCGCGCGTATTCGCTCCCAGCGTGAGCGGATAACCGGGACATGGATCAGGACAGGCGCCCGAACCGACTCAAGGAGGCCTCGCTCGTTATGGATGGTCTCATCGGTTATCTCCAGCAACGCCATCAGACCAAGGCCCAGACAGAGCCCCAGAGTCCATCCGATCGTGATGATCGCGAGGCGATTGGGCTCCGACGGTTTGAGTGGGAGGTTCGGGGGATCGATGATGCGGAACTGTTCCCCTTGCTGCCTCTTCTCGAGATTCGTCGCCAGCTCAGACTGCAATTTCTTCTGCAACAGAGACTGATAGTTCTGTTTGGAATTGTCGTAATTGCGCGTGACCTCGGCCAGTTGCTGTTCTCGCAGGGGAGTCAGGTTCAGCCGAGACTCAAGGTCGTCCATTCGCGCCCGCAACTTCATTGCTTCCGTCTGGTAGCTGTCGATCTCCGCTTTCGTGGCTTTGAGCCGGCTCTCGACTTCTGCAAGAGCAGGGGCTCCACGTAACGGAGTTGTGGTTGCGGAAGCTTCGGTCGACGGACTGTTTTCTAGTTTCTGCTCCGACTGGTTCCGTGTCTCCTCCCAACCGGCTATTTGATCTTTGAGCTTGTCGACATCGGGGTGCCTGGACGTGTATTTCGCCTCGAGTTCGGTGAGTTGCTTCTGAAGATCGCGGATCGTTGCGTCCGCAACGGCGATCGGAGAGGTCGCAGCGTTCCCATCGGCGCTTCCAGGGGACTCTTGCATCGCCCTGTACTGGCTCTGCATCGATTCCAGATAAATCCTCTGTTGCTCGGCTCGCTCGGTGGCCGCCGTATTGGCGTCGAGCTGAGCCTGAAGACTCCCGAGCATCTGGAGCATGCTTTGTTGCTGTTCGGGGAGTTCACCAATGAAGCGGATCTTGTATTCGCGCAGGCGCTCCTCTTGCTGAGCGAGATCTTGCCGCGCCTGTTCCAGTTGGTTTTCGAGGAAGGTGGTCGTACTGACGGATTGTTGGCCCCGCGCTTGGAGATTCTCGTCAATGAATAGCGAAGTCAGCTCATTGGTGATTTGCTGGGCAACTCGTGCGCTGTTATACGAGAAATTGATACGAAAGGCGGTGAGTTCATCCTCGCGCCTGGGTGCCTGTACCAGTTCGATGCGGATGTCTTTCCGCATCCCATCGACGACTTCGTCGTTGTTCACGTGCTGGCGCTGGTTGGGATACAGATTGAACTGTTCGATGAGCTTCTCGAGTCGCGTGCGGCTGAGAATCTGCTGGGTCATGCTTTGCAAACGGTCCTGGAGGTCGGTCACCACGTTGGGTGTGACGTAGAGTTCAGGTACCTTCTGCTGCTCGACTAAGATCAAAGCCTCCGAGCGATACTGCTCCGGCCAGAAGTGCGCTACCCCGAAGGCAACAAAGCCACAAAAAAACAGTGGCCCCATCAACCACCAGCGCCGGCGCAACACCATTGCCCAGTAATCCTGCCAACGTACCGGGTTACTTTCGAATGTATCTTCCATCGTCGTCAGCGCCCTAACCCTATCTGGTGAAACCGGTAAGACAGCTGGGCAGACCAAAGGTCGCGGTCAAAGCTTGCGAACAACGGGGATTGTCCAGTAGCGCGTTGGCGGAGGAAGTCATACCCTAGGCGGAAACTGAGTCTTTCTGTCAGCGACCGCTCCAAGCCAAGTCCCGCCGTCTCGCTTTGAAATTCACTAGCGGAAAACCCAGACGCAACGCTGCTGTTCTTCGCATAACCTCCGCTCCAAATGGCATCCCAACGTCCCGGCAGCTGGCGTCTCACGCTTGCCCCTACAGAGAAACCGACCACAGCACCAGTGAATCCCCCTCCGTTGGACACCTGCCGCTGTGCGGTCAATTCGAGCACAGTCTTGTCCAACCGCTTCGCTAGCGTGGCGCCGATGGCCCAATTCCAACCCACTTGAAAGATTGGAACCTGGAACCTGAAGGGGCCAACCGAGAAGATGACGACCTCGTGCAGGCGCGAATACTGCGGCCCGCCAAAGACACTCAGCGTCAGGCTGCGAGAGACTTGCTGCGCATAGGATAGGAAGGCGCTGTGCACGAGAGTCCGCGAGTCCAACCCGAAACGAATATCCTCGAACAAGTAGTTAGTCCCTACAGTGGTGTGAGGACTAAGCCGATGTTCATAGAGCAGGCCGGCTTGTCTCTCTTCCATGTTTTGCAGGTTCCTTAGGTTGGAACCTTGCTGTATGAAGTCGAGTCGGGAGTCACCGACAAACAGGCTGACCGAGTCATGCACCCTAGCCTGATAGCTGGCATCGATTCGCGAGCTCCATGTAAGTTGCCGGACGGTGGGCGTGTACAGTATGTTATTCAAGCTGGAAGGGGAACTTAGGCCGGGAACAAACTCCCCGTTCTGACCCGGCTGAAATAGGCCCGTCGTATAGTACGCTGTCCCACGGGCGCGAAATGAGATGCGTGAAGTCGTTTGATAGGCCGCGTCGAGTCCAAGCGTCTGGTCTACTGCATTTGGTTCGGACGCCCTCCTGTAAATGCGGAAATATGGCTGATAGCTCAGCGCCAAGCGGAGGAGCCTTCCGTCGCGGTGCAGGCTGAGGCTCGGGCCAAACAGAAAGTCCACATCGCCAACGCGATGCAGGTTGTTGCCAAAGACGTTGTCGTCGTAGCTGCTCCCAGCGCTGAGTCCGAGCAAAAGGACGTTTCGAGGAGGAGAGGTGCCCGCATAGTTCAGGCCGACTTTTTCCGCGTCTCCGTAAGTGTGTGGTCCCGGT
>QHYQ01000097.1 GCA_003224175.1 Acidobacteriota bacterium | reverse complement strand
CAGGAGCTCTCGCCGCCGGGCGAGGGTCCGGGAGTTGCTGGACGAGATCCGCCAGCTCGCGCGCGAGAAGAGAATCACACTGATGGACTGCTCGCCGTCGCGCGTACACAGAGCCTTTGCGCCGAAAAAAGATATCGTGGCCGCTGCGATTGTTGTCGGTCATCAGAGAACGTAGTTTTCTGAGTTTTGGCCGGGTGTAAGGGCGCCCAGCGACATCATCCGCGCCGCAGGCGCGATCATCCGTCAATCATCAGCATCGAAACATTTCAGCGAGAAATTGTATTGTGGCTTTGGAAGGCGGTAGAGAACCCCGCCGTTGGAAGCAGCGGGGTTCTGGCGTGGCAACCTTCATGAGAAGGCCACCATCCAAGCTGGTTCTACCCTGGCATGAACCGTTGTCATTGTCAAAGGCCGCCGGTGGGGGCGGATGGCGGTTCATGGAGAAGTGGTTCTCCGGCCGCGAGTTTGTCGCAGCCAGGGATGCCAGGCGACATTCTGGATCTGTTCGCACTGCGATCGCGGACAGCGCTATTGCAGCCCAGCTTGCCGCACCGAAGCCCGGCGCCGGCAACACCGCGATGCCAACCGCCGCCACCAGGGAAGTCTGGAGGGCCGGCTCGATCATCGGGATCGGCAACGTGCGTACCGGCGACGCCACGCGCCGGCTCGCGTGACGGATCAAGGTTCCCTTTCGGTCATTTCTCCGGCACCATTCGGCTGTGGAGAAACGATCACCATGCCGGTTACAGTCCCGTTGCCATCTACGCTGCCGGGCCGACTGGAAAAGCCACTCGATCTCTGTCCGCGCTGCTCGATCTGTGGCCGGCCAGGCCGCTTCGTCGATCCTTTCCCACATATTCCACGACGAAGGTGAACTTGGATGATCAGCCCCGAAACCCGCGTACAGATTCGCCGCTATTTCTACGCCGAGCATTGGAAAATCGGCACGATTGCAACCGCTCTGGACGTCCACCCCGACACCGTACGGCATGCCATTGAAGTGGAACGCTTCCAGCATGCCGAGCCGCTGCGGCCTTCCATTGTCGATCCGTACCTGCCGTTTGTGCGCGAGCTGCTGGAGCAGCATCCACGGTTGCGCGCCACACGCATCCACCAGATGCTCCGGGATCGTGGCTACGCCGGCAGCGTCGAGCAGTTGCGGCGTGTGGTGGCACGTTTGCGCCCGCAACCCCACGAAGCCTTTCTACGATTACAGGTTTTCCCCGCGGAGCAAGCGCAGGTTGACTGGGCGTACTTTGGCTCCGTCATGGTTGGCCGGGCCAAACGCCAACTCTCCTGCTTTGTGATCACCTTGTCCTGGTCGCGGGCGCTGTATCTGGAGTTCTTTTTCGACCAGACGACGGAGAATTTCCTGCGCGGCCACGTGCGCGCTTTTCAAGACTGGTCCGGAGCGCCCAGGGTCCTGCTGTACGACAATCTTCGCAGTGCGGTGCTGGAACGCCGCGGGGATCAGATTCATTTCAACCCGCGCCTGCTGGAACTGGCAGCTCACTATCACTTCGTGCCGCGTCCTTGCCAGGTACGCGCGGGAAATCAAAAAGGCCGCGTGGAAAGGGCCATTCGGTATGTACGGGATTCGTTTTGGGCGGGGCGCGTGTTCACCACTCTGGCCGAGTGCAATCGCCAGGCACTCCTGTGGCGGGATGAAGTGGCGCACCGCCGCCCCTGGCCCGACGATAGCGCACGGATCGTGGCCCAAGCGTTCACCGAAGAACAGCCGCGCTTGCTGCCACTGCCGCTCCATCCCTTCAACACCGATCGGATCGAGACGGTGCGCTCCCGCAAAACCATCTACGTGCATTTCGATCTCAACGACTATTCCATCCCGCCCGAGGCCGTAGGCCGGCCTCTGACCCTGGTGGCCTCCGACACCGACGTACGCATCCTGGACGGCGCCGCCGAGATCGCGCGCCATCATCGCTCCTATGACCGGCAGCAAGTCATTCTGGACCCGGCGCACGAACAAGCCTTGCTGCGCACCAAACGCAAGGCCCTCCACGCCACTCGCGCGAGCCGCCTCGCGCTGGCCGTTCCGGAAAGCGAAGCCTTACTGGAGCGGGCCTTCGCCCAGGGAGAATCGGCCGCCCGTCAAACCGCACAACTGCTCCGGTTGCTGGACCTGTACGGTGTGGCCGCTTTACGCCGCGCCACTCGTGAAGCGCTGGAACGGAATACGCCGCGCGCCTCGTCAGTCGCCTTCCTGTTGCGCCGACACCATCGCTCCAGGCCGCTGCCGGCGCTGGATCTCAGCCGGCATCCGGAGGCTCAGGCGCTGGATGTCCGTCCCCACGCTCTGGAGACTTACGATGAACTCGCCCATCCGCGCAACGACGACGACGACCCCGAGCAATAGCCTGCCGGCGCAACTGGAACAAATCGGCTTGCACGCCCTTGCCGCCGAAATCGACGACTTTCTGGCTCGGGCCACCAAACAGCGTTGGTCTCCGCGCCAGATTCTGGAACATCTGGCGCAGACCGAGGCCGCCGAACGCGCCCATCGCAGTCTCGAACGGCGGCTGCGCCTCTCCGAGATCAAGAAGTTTAAGCCCATGGCCGACTTCAACTGGTCCTGGCCCACCAAGATCGAACGCGACGTCATTGAACGCGCTCTGACGTTGGACTTCCTCCCCGAAGCGCGCAACCTGATCCTGGTTGGCACTAACGGTTTGGGCAAGACGATGATTGCCCAGAATATCTGCCACGCCGCGGTGCTGGCGGGCCACTCTGTCCTGTTCCGCTCCGCGGCGGCTTTGCTGGAAGAACTGCATCGCCAGACTCCCGAAGGCCGCCACCGCAAGCTGCGCACCTATGCCAACGTGGGTCTACTCTGCGTCGATGAGGTAGGTTACCTGTCTTTCGATGACAAGTCCGCCGACTTACTCTACGAAGTCATTAACCGGCGCTACGAACGAAAGTCCGTGATCTTGACAACCAATCGGCCATTCAAAGAGTGGAACGAAGTCTTCCCCAACGCGGCTTGTATCGTGACTCTGCTGGACCGCCTGCTGCACCATGCCGACGTGACGGTGATCGAAGGCGACAGTTACAGGGTCCGCGAAAGCGAGCAGGAAACCGCTGCCCGACGGAGGAAGAAATGAGCGACCCTCCCGAGCCAGCCTCTTACGTTGCCACCGTCATTACGCTTTACGTCGAGCTTCCCGATACTCCCCTGCGCGCCAGTGTTTCGGATCAATGGCTCGCCCGCCGCTTCCGTGATGATGGCGTGCCGCTGCATGTAGTCGAGACTGCGTTGCTCCTCGGATCGTTACGCCGCCTGATTCGCCCAGCGGACGCACCTCGACTGTCCCCGATCCGCTCGTTGGCCTACTTCCGGCCGGTCATCGACGAACTCCGCGCACACCCTGCGCCGGAAAGCTACCTCGACTACCTCCGCCTCAAGCTCCGCCAAGCCGCCG
>QHYQ01000096.1 GCA_003224175.1 Acidobacteriota bacterium | reverse complement strand
GCTTATCTCACACCGCCCGATAGCCCTCCCGTGCGGCTTACAGACATCGATCATCGCGTGATCCGCGAATATCTCGGCTATCTGCACGATCAGCGCCTGCAAAAAAGCTCCATGGCCCGAAAACTGGCGGCGCTGCGTTCGTTCCTGAAATTTTGCGCGCGCGAAGGCATGGTGCGGGAAAATGCGGCACGCCTGGTGGCCACGCCGAAGCTGCCCAAGCGCGTGCCCTCGATTCTGAGCGCCGAGGAGATGAACGAATTCCTCGACGGCCTGGCCACCGTCCGGAAACCTCGCGCGAAACGCCGCGCGGCGTGGCCGTCGGAGGCGGCGCAAGATTCGGCGCTGTTGCTCGAGCGCGACCGCGCGATTCTCGAGCTGCTTTATGCTTCGGGGCTGCGCGTGAGTGAACTCACCGGTCTCAACACGGAAGACCTCGATCGCAAGAACCTAATGCTGCGGGTGATCGGCAAAGGGAACAAAGAGCGCATTATTCCTTACGGCTCGAAGGCGGAGGAAGCGCTGGGGCGCTACTGGCCGATTCGCGCCAAATTATTGGCGCGTTCGGCGAAGAGCACCGATGCGCGCGCCGTTTTTCTCAATCACGCGGGGCGGCGCATGGGCAACCGTTCTGTGGGGCGGGTGGTAAAGAAATATGTCCGCCTGATGAACGTCAACTGGGACCTGCATCCGCATTCGCTGCGGCATGCGTTTGCCAGTCACTTGCTGGCGGATGGCGCGGACCTGCGCGCCATTCAGGAACTCCTGGGGCACAGCTCGCTCTCCACCACGCAGCGCTATACGCACGCCTCCATCCGGCAGTTGATGGAGGTGTACGACAAAGCGCATCCCCATGCGTGACGTTTTAGCGCCAAAGCCCCGACGAATGGTTTGATACAGGTGCAAGCTTCGGAGAGGTCCCTCGCTCACGTTGTTCGCTCGGGACGAGCATCCCGGCCGGATGCTCGCTTTACACCAATTTAACAGGCAAGAAGAGTGCTCTTGCGATATGCTCCCGCCCGTTTACACAGAGGTCTCACCGACGTGAAGCGGATTTTGCGCCTTTCGTTCCCGCACGCTTTTGCGATGCACGGGAGTTTGATTTTCTTGGCCGTAGCGAGCGCCCTAATTGCGGCGCCTAGAATGAGCTTTGCGCAAACGGACGAGATTCAGGTGTACGACGCCGAGATTGTCGAACCGGGCGTCGTCAACTTGATGTGGCATCAGAACTTTACGCCGAGCGGGATCAAAGAGCCGGCGTTTCCGGGCGCAATTATCTCGGATCGTTCGTACAACGGCGTTCCCGAGTTTGCGTTCGGAATAACCCCCTGGTTCGAGCAGGGCCTCTATCTGCCGGTCTATAGCGTCTCCAAAGGCCGCGGGTCGACGCTCGATAGCGTCAAGCTGCGCGAACTTTTCGTCAGGCCGCATGCGGGCGATCACACCTTCTTTTACGGCGTGAATTTCGAGTTCAGTTATAACGCCTCGTATTGGGAGACCAGGCACTTCACTTCCGAAATCAGACCCATCATCGGACTGCATTTACATCCGTTTGACATCATCGTGAATCCGATCCTGGATA
Source organism: Acidobacteriota bacterium (assembly GCA_003224175.1). Classification (GTDB taxonomy): domain Bacteria; phylum Acidobacteriota; class Terriglobia; order Acidiferrales; family UBA7541; genus Palsa-189. The sequence goes on along the minus strand of QHYQ01000096.1, from coordinate 1,673 downwards.
CGGACTGGACGGGCCTGAGGAACTACGACTTCGTGCCGGCGATGCGCCTCGCTTATAACTACTCGCCAAAATGGACGTTTGCAGCAGAACACTATGCGGGTTACGGCCCCCTTCATCAGTTCGAAACCGTGAACGACCAATATCATGCGCTTTGGGCGGTGGTCGATCACACGAGCAAGTTCCTGGAGATAGAGGCGGGCATAGGGTTTGGCTTGACCCCTGCGACAGATAAGGTGACCTTAAAGCTGATGCTGTCGCGCGATCTCCATCGCCCTCATGCGCCACCGGAAGCCGGACCCAATCGGCCCGGCGGAGCGTCCTGAGCGTTTTCGCTTCCAGCGTCTAGGTACCGCCCTTTCTCTGCTAACCTTCCCAACGATCGAGAAAATTCAAGTCAAACCAGCGAGGTCTCCGCATGCCCATGAGCGGCTCGGTTGAATATAAAGACGCCAGCCCGGAAGTGCGCGCGGTTTTCGATGACATCATGGCCACGCGCCAAACCGACTGGATCAATAACTTCTGGAAGGCGCTCGCGCGCGATCCGCTAACGCTGAAGCGCACCTGGGAAGCGATCAAGCAAATCATGGCGCCCGGAGCTCTGGATGCGCTGACCAAAGAGATGATCTACGTGGCCGTGAGCGTGACCAATCAGTGCGGGTACTGCATCGCGTCGCACACTGCCGCGGCGCGCAAGAAAGGCATGTCCGAAGCGATGTTCGCCGAACTGATGGCCGTGGTTGGCATGGCCAACGAAACGAACCGCCTAGCCGCGGGCTATCAGGTGGAAATCGACGAGCAATTCAAATAGAAGCTATCGCGCGACCGCCAGGCTGGGTAGAATGCGGGGCGCCGTCTGACCCAGGCGAAAGGTTGAAACGGCTGCGAGGCTCAAGATGAAAACACACAGAATCAGCGTGTTCCTGCCTATCTTCCTGGCGGCGAGCTGCCTGTTCGCGGCCCACGTGCGGGCGCAAGGCAACGCCGGCGTTACCTCTACGTCGGGGCCGGTAACCAAGGGGAAGGCTTTCAATTTCGAGAAGATCGCGGACGGCGTTTACTACGCCACAGCCACCGGCGCCATGATCACGGGCAGCAATGACGTGGTGATCGTGAACGACAATGATGTGCTGCTCGTGGATGCGGGCGTCACTCCCGCCGTGGCACGGGCGCTTGTCCAAGAAGTCAAGCTGCTCACCGATAAGCCCGTTCGCTGGGTGGTGAATACGCACTTTCATTATGACCATACCGACGGCAATTCCATCTTCGGGCCGGAGGTGCAAATCATCGGGCACGAATACATCCGCACGGCCATCTTGAACCTGGACGTGCTGCACCGAGAGCCGTTCAAAACTGCGCAAGCGAATCTGCCGAGCCAGATCGAGTCGCTAAAGAAGCAGGTGAGCGCAGAGAAAGACGCGCAACAGCGTGCGACGCTGCAGCAGCAGCTTGCAGCCACCGAGGCCGAACAGCGGCAATTCGCGGAGATCAAGCCTGCGCCGCCGACGATGACCTATTCGTCGAACCTGACGCTCTTTCGCGGCCAGCGCGAAATCAAGCTCCTCTTTCTCGGGCGCGGGCATACCCCGGGCGATACCGTTGTCTTTTTGCCGAAGGAACGGATTGTGTGCACCGGCGACCTGATGGAGTCGCGGTTGGCGTACATGGGCGACGGC
>QHYQ01000095.1 GCA_003224175.1 Acidobacteriota bacterium | reverse complement strand
GGCCTGCCTTGAGGAGAATCTCGATTTCGTGACGCTTTAGCATCCCAATCATCCCTCTCCCTCCGCCCGACCGGTCTAACGACCGAGGGCATAGGGAGATTCTTAGCGTTCCTGCTTGGTACTAGACCGGCCAGAATTTCCGGAATGAATGGGGCCAGATTTTCCGGAACCCGCACTCTTCTGGGTTCTGGCGCGGAAGTTCTGGTCTGGATGGAAACAGGCTCTCCTTATCGTGAGTCCAGAGACCGTTGTGCGTTGGCACCGATCTGGATTCGCACTCTATTGGCGTGTCATCTCCAGAACCCGTCGAACGGTCGGCAGAAGAAGGGGATTTCGAAGGAAGTCCGCGATCTCATCTTCCGGATGGTGACTGAGAATCCCACCTGGGGTGCACCGCGTATTCACGGGGAACTCGCTCTACTACGAAGTTCGGTTCGGGAACGATAAAGGCTCCCGGCTCACGCCACATCTCTTTCGAGACAAGACCTTCAGGGCCAGCCGGGGAAAGTTCGGCCCGCATGCTGTCGTATATTCCGAAGGCGAGCTTATTCCCTACCTCCGGCAAGGCTGGAGCGTGAGAATGAGCATGAGCAATACCAAAGAGGGTCATCGCCCGAGTCTTATTACCCCTGATTCAATCCAAGGGTGGAAATAGCGGAGTGCATCCCGACCCTGTAAACTCGAGAAGTGAATCTCCCACGCATCCAACCCATCAATCCGACCCGCATCGCCACCGCCTTTGTCCGCGAGGACTAGGTCTTTGAAACTTAGTGGCAGCCTACTAAGAATTCTGTATTGGCGAGTTTTGTATCGTAGTACGACGGGTTTATTGACACCGTTAAGCCCAGTATTCACCTTACGTTAAACACGTGTAACAGAGGCATTGCCGCTTTATGTCAAACACTGAACCCGCTACGTATAGTGCGGAACTCCAACCCGAGCGTCGGCGAGTTCCGCGCATTCCCTTCAAGACAATGTCTGTAGTAGCTGAAAGGGGTTCTTCGCGAATAGTTATCGCACAAACCATCGACTTGAGTCGTTTCGGATGTTTCGTCCAAACTCCAGAGCCGTACCCACAGGGGACCAGGGTGCGCGTTGAGATGGCTAATGACGGGGCTACGTTCACCGCACTCGGCAAAGTGGCATATGCCACTGGCGAAGGAATGGGAATCGTGTTCAGCATGGTTGAACCTGACAACCAGGTAATTCTGGAAAAGTGGTTGGCTCAGTGAGGACGCCTGTTTCTACGCCTTCGATCTGCTCTGCCTTTGATCTGCTCTGCCTCCGCTCAGCATTGGCCCCAAAGAACGGCTGACGAGTAAGGCACGCCTGTACCTCCCGCCGCTGGCTCTCCGGCGCGCTGATTCGGAAAATGGACGGAAGGTGAGGAGGCGCGATGGCTGAAGTCTTCGTTACTCCGGTCAATCATCCGCGCAAGCGGGATGGAAAGTTAAAAATCAAGTTTATGGACGGTTCGGCTTACTGGCTTGAGCTGACACTTCCCGATAAGACCGGATACCGAATCCCCTGTTCAGAGTTGTTGGACGCCATAGAGAAAGAGAAAGCCGCCGCACTAGCCGCGCGACGCGCAAAGAAGTGAATCCCTCTGGCGCCGAACTGGCCCTAACGGACTTTTATGCCCGGCGCGCGGCGGGGCCGCAAGGTTCCGGGCTCTATTTTTTGGGTGTAGAATTCCGGAGATGACTTTTCCTTTTCCTTTCCCTTTCGTCGCTTACTGCCCCTACCGTGAAGAGAAAGTTAGCAGCGTCATGACCATACTTGGTGGCGCTGACCTCGACCGCGCGTTGGACAATGATGAGGATATCGAAGTAATCCACATGACCCTTGGCATCCACGAAGGCGACCACAGGTGGCGGCTGATTAGGGAGGAGAAAGCCACGCTGAAAAAATGGAGGGCGGAATGCCGCGCGCGAGCGGCGGAAGGTTGAAACATGGGGAGGCGAGCGCTACGTTATTATGACCGTTGAATGCACACACTGTAAAACGAAGCAAAAGGTGCATGTAAACGCGCGCCCCGGATTTGCCCAGATGAGCGACCAATCCATACCGTGTATCGGGTGCAACCAGCACTTCGTTGTGATGCTGCCTGACAAGATTGTGAGTGGCCCTTTCCCCGCGTGAATCGGCGCGCTGGGCTGGGCCGGGCCGGGGCTGCAAGGCTAACCCGTAAGGCCATTCCGTGCGCTGTGCTGGGGGCTTACTCGTAAGTGTCACCCGGCTGATGGTCGTTGATGCGGTGATCTTGTATTGCTGCTAACGCCGTTCCTTCCTCAGAGCCTAACCGCGCCTCGATTTCTGTATTCAACGTCCCCTGTGCAATTCGCTGGGCGCGCTCATCACGAGGCCGAATGAAGTTCTTGTCCAGCCTGTCGCATTCAGCACAAATCATTTGAGCCACTCGTTTCAATGCTTATTATGCCGTGCCCCGAACCACGCTGTGCCGAGGCCGGAGCCGTTGAGGCTACCGGCCTTTTTTGTTGCCGCTGATTCACCAATACCTACTTGGAACCTTAAAGCCTCGGGGACGCAGGCGATTTGGCGCGATTATCGGAAAATGGACGACGTAGGAGGCGCGAGGCAATGGCCAAGCAAGTGACTGACGTGAAGGTAGAACTTTTTCCGGTGCGACTCGAACATCAGGCACTTGTTAACGGCGCCACTCAAGCATGTAGGCACATTGCGGCAAGACTGAACGACGGGGAACCTATGGTGCACAGCAAAAATCAACCATTCGGTGTCGACTTGTCGGGTGACAAAATGGCGCTATGTTCCGAGTGTGTAAAATACATTGTCCCTCGCGCTGGTCCGGGGAACTGAATCTGCGCTACTCGGGCCGGGCCGCGAGGACCGGCCCTTTCTCGCGCCTCGATAGGTTCCCATCGGGCAAAAGGTGAATTGAGACAATCAGGTCGGCGAGGAGTGCATCATCCAAACTGTGTGCGGCGCCGAATCCCTCACACCCTTCAGCAATTTCCGATAACTGCCCGTCCGGCTGAATCTGCCAAACGTGGTGAGAAGCAGTATTGCTGTCGCCTTCTCCGAACCGCGCACAACTCGCGAAATCCACTGGAAGTTTTTCTCTCCCTCCAGATAGACACGCACGGAGTACAGGGCGGCTCAGGCTATGCGACGTTCCGAAGGTAGTGGGTTCGGGCGACCAGATTAGGTTTGGCGCGTTTGGGTTTGCAGCCGTAATTGAACCCTTACTCACGGTCCCTATCCTCAATTGTCGTCCGACGCCCGCGACCGTGTAAGCGAAAGCTAACAGGTTCGGCTACCCGGTAAGGGCTATATAGGGTATTCAGCCTAGGAGTCTGTCCGAGAATTCATCTCAAGTTTCCGTGAATTCACTTGAAAGTAATAAAAGTGTGTGCAAGTTTGTGAGTCATGGCCAAGACTTACAAAACCTACCTTCCCGAACAAGATTTGCTGTTACCGCCCAGCCTTCGTGACTGGTTGCCGGAGAATCA
>QHYQ01000292.1 GCA_003224175.1 Acidobacteriota bacterium | reverse complement strand
GGCGTGCTTGCCGGGGACGGCGCGCCAGCCGGAGCAGGCGCGAGAGCACTGCTGCCGAACTTGGGGATTTCCGGTAATTTCCCATTCGATTCGGTTACCTGCTCCGCCAGGAAATTAGTGACTTTAGCTCCATCCCGCGCCTCAGCCATATACGCGGCCCGCAAGAGTTGTTCTTTGCGATTTCGCAGGGTGTCGCGAATGGATTGCTGCACCTGAGGATCGGAAAGTTGGCGCTGACCGGGAGCCTCTTTGGCCATCAATTTCAGAATGTGGTAGCCATCTTTGAGCGGGATGATGGGGCTGACTTCGCCCACCTTGAGCACGACTACCGCGCGCTTCAGTGCGGGATCGCTCTGATTCAGGGAGGACTCCGGAATGTAGCCCAGGTCGCCGCCCGAAGAGGCCGTGGCCGGATCTTCGGAATAGTCCATGGCCAATTGGGCGAAATCGGCGCCGTTGGCAAGTTGCTGCAAGAGGGCCGCGGACTTGCGGCGGGCCTCCACGTCCGTCGTGGCGTCATCGTTCTTGCGATTGTGAAGCTGCGGATCTTTATGAGGCGTGACCAGGATCTGGGCGACTCGATATGTGTATTTATCCTCAACTTCGCCATCGGTGGCTTCCAGTCCCAGCTTCCTGGCACGCTGGATCAGGATGTCGTTATTAATGAGCTCATCGAGGACGTTTAGCGTGAGGGAGAGGGCCTCCTCCTGGGATGGTGTAGGGGCCTGTGGGTTTAGACGGCTTTTGTAATATTTTTGGGCTTCGGCACGATGGATTTGATCGCCGTTGACGACCGCCCAAACGTCGGCGGCGGGCGGCGCATCATGCTTGCAACCGGCGGCGGAAAGAGCCGAAAACAGAAGCGTCGCGGCAAATACTTTTCTTACCACGTGAATACCTTATCGAACGGATGGTTACGGCGAATCAAGCTGCCTTCTTCACGCGACCCGAGCGCAGGCAACTAGTGCAGACGCGCATCCGCTTGCGCGCGCCGTTCACGAGCGCGCGGACGCGACGCAAGTTGGGGTTCCAGCGGCGCCGCCGCGTATTGTTGGCGTGGCTGATCACATTTCCGTATTGCGGGCCTTTCCCGCAAATCTCACATCTTTGGGCCATGAAAGCTCCTGCTTTGATTCGGAAGAGGCATTCTAGCAGAGATTTTTCGGGCGAACAAAAAAGGATTATGGTTGACGTGCCTTGGGTGCTTAACGAACTGCGTGACGCCGCAAGGCTAATGGAGGTAGACTTCGCTGGCGATTCCACCCTGCCCGCGGCCGTGGGCTGCGCCTGAAAGCTGGAGCGGGGCCGCAAATAAACTTCACCGACAGGGATCAACCTAATCGGCGCCTTTCGATGTTTCGGTTTTCGGAGGATGACATGCGTAAACTTGCTTTGATGATTGTGATCCTGGCGATCGGCGTGGGGATCGGTTTTGAGGTCTCCAATAGACGCGCGCCAGTCGAGGGACAGGCGAAACCGGGAGCAGGATTCGCCGCCGTTCCGGGAACGCTTGGTTCGGAGGATCTTACCGGGCCGTATGACGTGGTGAAGGGCTGGCCAAAAGACATCAGCACCTTACCCGGAAACGAGAAGTGGACTTATGGCGCGGGTGAGAGCGTGTTTGCGGAAACTCCCAACCGCATTTACATGCTCTTCCGCGGCGAACTGCCAAAAATGGCGCCGCCCAAGGCAGCTTTGCTGCCTCAACTCGGGCCCAGCATCAGCTTCCCGGTGGCCGGCTTCTGGCGCGACGCCACCGTCGCTTCTCTCCCTGGAACGGGCGGCACCGACAACAACATGGCGGAATGGATGACGGCTTGGGAAGGCAAGGCGCCCGACATCGGCATCAAGGGGCCGCCGTATCGTAAGCTCGGCGTGGACGCGAACTGGGAAAACTGCCTGGTCGTGGTCGACGGCAACGGCAACATCATCGAGACCTGGAAGCAATGGGACAAGCTCTTCCGCCGTCCGCACTCGGTTTATATCAGCCCCTATGATCCCGACAAGAATGTCTGGGTGGTCGACGACAACATGCAGGTCATCTACCGGTTCACCCACGACGGCAAACAGCTCTTGCAGACCATCGGCACGCCGGAGAAGGAAGGTGCCGACGCCACTCACTTCAACCGGCCGACTTACCTCGATTGGCTGCCGGACGGCACCTTCTTCGTCTCTGACGGCTACACCGGCACACGCGTCGCGAAATTTGATAAGAACGGGAAGTTCTTGATGGATTGGGGCATCAAGGGCGGCCCGCGAGGCGGTGGCGACAATGAACCGGTGGAAACGCGCCCCGGCTACTTCAGCAACGTGCACGGAATCGCCATCGATCAGAAGACCCGCCAGGTCTTCGTGAACGACCGCAACAATCACCGCATCCAGGTGTTCGACGAGAATGGCAAATACCTCCGCGAATGGAAGATTGACGCGAGCCCGTCGAGCCTGCACCTGCTCTATATCGGGTCCGGCAATTCCATCTGGACCTTTGACCGCACCACCAACAAGATGGTCGAGTGGGACCTGCAAGGGCACCTGCTCTACTCTTGGGGATCGATGGGGGCTTTCCCCGGCGGCCTGTGGGGCGTGCATGGCGTCAGCGTGGATCAGGACGGGAATCTGTACGTGGCGGAAGTGGATGCCGGCCGCGTGCAGAAATTCAGTCCCAAGCCGGGAGCGAATCCCGCGTTCATGCTGGCGAAACCCGTCTACTCCGCCTGGAAAGACTGATCCGGAAGATTGTAGCCCAGGGCACGCTCACGTTTTAGTGAGCAGCCCTGGGGCTTTTCTTCTGTCGCTTACATAGCGCCGCCCCGAAGGGCGGTATCTTCCTCGGCTTTAGCAGTGGTAGCAGCGCCGCCCTGAAGGGGCGGCATCCTCAGTTGTAAAAAAAGGCAAGCAGAGGGATTCTTCCTCGCTTCGCTCCTCAGAATGGCAGGCCCGTGTTTTGTGGTCGCGGGTTTAGCCTATGAAGCTTCTGTTCAGGATCCCCACACGGTTAGGTCCGCCCTGCCACAAGCATTGGGAATCTTCCGGCGTCATCAGTTGCTTCCGGCACTTCATTCGCAACGTGAGTGCTGTTCAGGAACTGTGGATTCGAACTTCTCGGACCAAGCGCTCCGACTACGCGAAAATGGACGAACTACCTCCTCCCCGGAGAGTGGCTGAGAGCAGAGCAAAGGCAATTTCAAGTTTAAACGGCAGGTGAAGTGATGGACTCGAGATTCCTTATCATCCTGGGCATTCTTGTCCTTGTCGCAGTCCTGGAAATCGTCGTCCTGATGACCGCCGACAGCCGCAGGCGTGCATTGGCGGAAGCTGGGCCTAGCCAGGGATTCCAACCGATACCTCCTGGTAATCCTCCCAAGATTGCGCTCGTCCCTATTCTGGAGCACAAGTACCATACCTGGGGTCAGGTCCTGCAGGGAAGCCGAGGGAGTTCTGAAGTCCTGCTCTTCGATTATTCCTATAGTGTTGGCAAGAGCGGCAGCAACCAAACCGTGGTTGCGTTTCGCGATGCGGCGGCGTCATTTCCCAAGTTTCAATTGCGCAGCAATCATTTCCTGACCAGTGCCGGCTGGGGTGCCTACCCGGGAAATCGCGTCAAATTCGACGCCGATGCTGCCTTCAACAAGAGCTATCTACTGACCGGGCCAGATCCTCAGACAGTTTCGAACTTCTTCGTCTCTGGCTTGCGAAACTTCCTGGTATCTATGCCGGACCACGGTTGGACCATGGAAGGATACGGAAACTGGCTGGTCTTCTATCGCCATGGGAAAAAGGTGAAGCCGGATGCTCTCTTTGAATTTGTAGACAGCGCAGGACAAGTCGCCGAGAGTATCTTTGGTCTTGTTCCGAAGGGCCAGCCCACCCTCTCCCGCGCGGACGACACTGTCATTCAGCTGGAACGGGGAGCGTTCGCGTCGCTTGCACCGGCGACCTCCGTAAAATTCAACTTCAAAATCAATGGCCACGAAGTTTCCGGCGGCAAAATCGGCGGTGCCGTTGAAGACGAGGTTTTCAGGAAGGTCAAAGAGCAGATGGCCGCTAAGATGGAAGGTATCCGCTGTCCTGACCATGATCGGGCACCGCAATTGGAGATTGAAGGAGACGGACTGAGCACAATGAAGATCCGGCTCAAGACTTGCTGCGAACTCCAGCGGCAAAAAGCCGTCGCTGCGTTGGGCTACCCCGTTAGTGGGGTTCTATCGAGCTGAAACCGGTCCCGCGGTTCCCGCTCGCACGGGTTAAGCAGCGATCCGAAGTAGTTTGCTCATGGTGCCGCCCAGGATGGCCGTGCGATCCGCGTCGCTCAGTCCGGGCGTGGCCATGAGGTGGTCCACCGGCGTGCTCGTCCAGGGAAAGGGATAGTCGGTGCCGAGACCAATGTGGTCGGCGCCGACCACGGCGACGAGATGCCGCAGCGCTTCCGGCGAAAACACCAGCGAATCCACATAGATTTGCCTCAGGTACTCCGTGGGTTTTTTCTTCAGGGTCTTATTGCATTGCTCGGGAAACGTCACGCATCCGTGATCTGTACGATCGGCATAGGACGGCAAGTAGCCGCCCCCGTGAGCCGCACAGATCTTCAGGTTCGGGAAACGATCGAGCGTTCCTTCCATGATCATGTGGGAGAGGAAAATCGTAGTTTCCAGCGGATTGCCGATCACGTTGCCCAACACGCCGTTTCCTTGCACTCGGTTCCGGACACCGGTCGCCACGGCGCTGTCCTGCGGGTGCATGAAGACCAGAGCCTGCATCTCCTCGGCCTTGGCCCAAAACGGATCGAATTTCGGCGAAGAGAGCTCTTCGCCCGGGACGCTTCCTCCGATTGCGGCGCCGCGGAAGCCCCAGCGCTTGATCCCTTCTTCCAGTTGTTTCGCTGCCAGTTCCGGGAACTGCAGGGCCACGGAAGCGAAGGCCACAAACCTCTGGGGATTTGCCGCCTTCAACATGGCCGCGAGCTTTTCATTCTGAAAATCGATGAGGCGTGAGGCCAGATCGCGATCGGCCGAGTACCAAAAGGAGTTGATGCTGACGGCCTGAACGTCTATGCCCATTTCATCCATTTTCTGCAGGCGCTCCGGCCCCAAGGGAACGTCAATACGGAAATCGCTCTGGCCCGGCTGTCTGCCGCTAGGCGCAGCGGCAACGGCTCTGCTTTCCAAAGGCGTGCCCTTGAGAAAATCGGCCACCCCCGGCACATTCACGTGACAATGTACGTCCACGGTTTTCACGCGGCGCCCGGCGACCATCACCGGCGCGTGCTTCGCCCCTTGCCCCGGCTGCTGCGCCAGGCCAATGGCGCTGTGGCCGGGAAGAAAAGCTCCCGCGGATGCGCCCGCCAAAGCTTTTAAGAAGTGTCTGCGACTCGGCATCGAAGCCTCCTGTTTGGAATCACGAAGCAACCGACGGCATCTCTTCGTGGCCCTTCGCGCAAGCGACTGCATAAACGTTTGCGGGGCGCGCTTCCTGATAGCTTCATAACATGTTGATAATCAAAATAGAAGAGACGCGGCCCCTAAGACCCATGCCGCTCAGGACGGCCGTGATTGCCAGCGTTCCACACGGCCCTGCGTTAAATGTAGGAATGCAATCACTATTTTCATTCGCAAGCTCTGCGTCTGCTCGATCCGTCTACTTCGCCTGCCCTCAGACCCGAAAACTTATCGCGATTAGCGCTAACGCCCCGAGCGAGGCTTGCGCCACAACGTCACAGCCCAGGTCTTTGCCCGTCATTCGAAACTCTCACGTGACAGCAAGTTCGAACAGTGCCGAAGGAGCAGATGGAGAAATTTCGGGGAGTAGGATAGCATTCACTCAATGCGTAAGATGACAGGGCTGTTGCCGACGCTCTTATCGGTCCTTTTGGTCTCCGCGCCGCTTTCCACTTCGGCTTGCGATTTATCCTGCTGGTTACACCAAACAGGCTCCGGCTGCCACTCGGTGAGCTCGGCGACAGAAGACAACCAGAGGACACCTGCTTCCTCCAAGATGGATATGAGCTCTGAGGCGGAGACGAGTTCTCAGGGTGCCCAATGCAACGAGGACCCAGTGCGCCACGCGAATCCCGGCGCGCGTCATCACTCAATGTCCGCGCAAATGAATATGGTCCGCGGCTCGCTCCAGGCGATTCAGAAATCTGAAGTGAGCTCAAACGCCATGTTCGATAACTCAAACACGCTCTCTCCTTGCAGTCATGAAACCTGCAGTCAAGCCTCGGCCTCTGCGTCCCCTCCGGGCGCGAGCCGGGCCCAGCCTGCTTATCTGCATTTCGTAGCGATTCATATTTCAAGTCCTGAGAAGTTCTTGACGACGTTTCATCGGATGGCTCCCGGAACGTCGCGCCATATCTCTTTCGCAATCGATCCCCTCATCAGGCTCAGGATCTAGAACTCCTCTCTGCGGTCAGAGGTTCCAAGTGCGCCACGCTAACTGTGTCGTGAACCGCAGCGTGCGCGCCTTCTAGTTCAACAAAACGATAGAACCTGATGCGGGAGACCTTCATGAAATTATTTCGTAGGTTGTTGTTCACCATTCTCATTTTTCCCGTCATGACCCTAGCGCAGCAGCGTGGCCAGCAACGCCAACCATGCATGCCGGGGATGAGTATGCCGGGGTGCGAGGGCGCCGACCTCATGGTGATGCAGCCGCAGAATTTCTTGCAGGAGGTTGTCCGTCATGCGACCTCAGGCACCAGTGTGGAGCCGATTTCAACTCCTGTGCCCATGCTCATGAGTAGGAAGGGCCGCTGGATGCTCATGTTCCACGCCAACGTGTTCGTTCTCGATGAGCAGCAATCGAGTGTGCGAGGCGCAGACAGATTCTTCTCAACCAATTGGTTCATGGGCATGGCTCAACGAAAACTTGGTCCGGGCGTTTTTACCAGCCGCGTCATGGTCAGCTTTGAACCTGCCACAGTCACAGACAGACGTTATCCGCTGCTTTTTCAGCAGGGCGAAACCGCTTTCGGCTCTCCTATCGCTGACGGCCAGCATCCGCACGACTTCATTATGGAGGTGGCGGCGCTCTATGACTTGAAGCTCAGCGAGAAAAGCCTTCTCTCGTTTTATTTTGCTCCCGTGGGCGACCCCGCTATTGGCCCGACGGGATACGCGCACCGCGCTTCTGCATTCGAGGATCCGGTAGCGCCTCTGGGGCACCACCAAGAAGATTCGACGCATCTCGCGGACGACGTGGTGACCCTTGGCCTCACCTATCGCATAGCCAGAATTGAGGCCTCGGGATTTCACGGTCGTGAGCCCGACGAGTTCCGCTGGGACATCGACCAAGGAAAAATCGATTCCTGGTCAACGCGTTTGACCACCGAGCCGGGGAAGAATTGGGGCGCTCAGTATTCCTACGCGCGCATAAAGAGCCCGGAAGCGCTGTTCCCGAGCGAGGACCAAGAGCGCATGACGGCTTCCGTGATGTACAACCGCCCCTTCCACGAAGGGAATTGGGCCAACACAATTGTCTGGGGCCGCACGCGCTCGCTAAAAGACAATTCTCTTTTCAACAGCTATCTTTTCGAATCAACAATGCATTTCCGCGCTAGGAATTACGTCTGGGCTCGGATCGAAAATGCCGAACGATCGAACGAACTGATCCTCGGTGAGAATCCCTTGCCTCCCGGATTTCAGGAAGAGCCGATCGGCCGGGTTCAGGCTTATACGTTCGGTTACGATCATGACATCGAGCTCGTGCCGCATCTGGCGTCAGCGATTGGCGCACAAGTAACAACTTACGGCGTCCCCAATAGCCTGAAGGCCATCTATGGCTCGCGGCCAGCAGGTATCGCCGTTTTCCTGCGATTGCGGCCATCTCGCGAAGTTTGCCTTCGGATCACTCCTGACCGAGAGCACCGCTTGCGCAGTCCACTCGACCACCTACCGGCTGTTCATTATCTGGCCCCCTGACCAGTAGTGTCCGGGCCTTCGGAAGCATAACTTTCTTCCCGGGTGAGAACGCTGGCCGGGGCTCACTTAATTGCCAGCGCCACCAAGTTCACTTCCGCGTTCAGGGGAACCAAATGCGTTCAGCGAAAACAACAGCGAAACGAATTCGTACTTCGATGCTGGTCCTTTGCGCCGCCGTTATCATCATCCTTGTGCTTTTCAAAACGGCATTTTCGCGTCCAGCATATACGTCCAGTAACGCGACCACGCCGACCAGAGACGTATGCGCCGGTTGTCATAGCGGCACCGCAGCTGCAGGTGGCAGCGCGGTCGTGAACTTTCCTGCGGGCCTGACTTATACACCGGGTGTGGTACAACACTTGAGCGTCAAAATCACCGATCCAACTCATACCCGAGGCGGGTACCTCCTAACCGCGCGCTTGGCGAACAGCATATCTAGCCAGGCGGGAAGCTTCACGGCTACCGACGCGAACAGCGCCGTCTTTACAAAGGGCGCGATCCAGGACATGGACGCGGTCAATTTTGCAACCTTGACCTGGAACTTCGATTGGAACCCTCCGGCGGCGGGCGCCGGCAATGTGAATTTCTATTTGATCGGGTATGCCACCGGTAGTCCGGGTGGCTGCTGCAATGGCAATGGTGTTTACCTGTCGACCGCCACTGTGACCCCGGGGACCACGGCCACGCCGGACTTCAGTCTCTCCGGGTCGCCAAGCAGCCTGACTGTCGCTCAGGGATTGAGCGGCTCCAGCACCATTACTGTCGCTCCCCTGAACGGCTTCACCGGAAGCGTCAGTTTGTCCGCAACCGGCCTGCCGAGCGGCGTCACGGCGTTGTTCACTCCTGCCTCTACCACAACCACAAGCTCCTTGACGCTAACGGCCAGCGCCGCCACGACGGGAACGTCCACGGTCACGATCACGGGAACCTCCGGTGCTCTGAGTCATACGACCACCATTTCTCTCACCGTGAGCACTACGGCCACGCCGGACTTCAGTCTTTCCGCGTCGCCGAGCAGCCTGACTATCGCTCAGGGATCCAACGGTTCCAGCACCATCACTGTCATTCCCCAGAACGGCTTTACTGGAAGCGTCAGCTTGGCCGCATCCGGCCTGCCGAGTGGCGTCACGGCGTTGTTCACTCCTGCCTCTACCAAAACCACAAGCTCCTTGACGCTAACGGCCAGCGGCGCCGCTGCCGCCGGAACCTCGACGGTCACGATCACGGGAACCTCCGGCAGCTTGATTCATACGACTATGGTTGCTCTCACCGTGAGCGGCTCGACTCTCACGGCAACTCCAATGATGCTGTCGTTCAACTATCAGATCGGATCACCGGTGCCAGGGGCTCAGCCAATCTCAGTCACGGGAAGCCCAGCCGCTTTGAGTTACACGGCGTCAGCTTCAGGTGGGACGTGGTTATCAGCTGCACCGCCGAGCGGCACTACGCCAGGGACAGTCAACGTCACGGCGAATCCGGCAGGTCTGACGGCTGGCACCTACAATGGCACAGTCACCATCGCCTCCTCGAGCGCCACAGGGAGCCCGCAGACGGTCCAGGTCATGCTCATGGTCAGCGTGACATCGACGCGGCAACTTAATACGACGCCCGCTTCGTCACAACCCAATTTCCTGATCGATGCTAAGGGGAATTACAACGTGGCCTGGACAGATAGTACAGCGGGGGCGTTCTTCAGCCGCTCGACAGACCAGGGCAACAATTTCCCCACTAGCGTCATGATTCCAGGCAGCGCGGGAGGGGCGTTACAGCCGCAGTTTGCGGTGGACGCCAGCGGTAACAACGTCGATGTCGTTTGGGCGCAGTCGGCATCGGTAGCTGGCTCCTACAATGTCCTCTTCAGCCGCTCAACCGATGGTGGTCAGCATTTTGCGACGACACCGACGTCCTTGACTTTAGCCGCTCTGCCATTGACCGACGCTCCCCGGATCGTTCTGGAACCGAGTGGCGGGGTCGATGTGGTGTGGGGCCGGAACGAAACATGGGCCATCCGCTCCGCGAACGGCGCGAGCTTCCCGACATCGGCGGTCAAGATTTCGACGGCCGCCCAGGATTCAGGCGGGCCGCGCGTCGCCGTCGATTCGAAGGGCAAGATCTATGTCGCGTGGACGGATGAGGTGAATAAGCTCGCCACGGGCTCTTATTGCCTGCAGACAGGGACAAACAACACCACGAACTTCACGAACAAAGTGGGCGGCAATTTCTACTTCAACGTGACGGCAAGTGGTTCAACTTTCAACTCAGGGAATACAAGGAACCTTTCTAATACAGATTGGGCGGGTGTCGTTACGAAGTGGCAATTTGGATTCTTCGGTTGCTCCTACGACAACCTGATCCTCCTGGTGGATTCACAGGACAACCTGCACATGGTTTGGTCGGACGATATGCCCGATGAAGATGTGCTGGTCAGTGCGTACTCCGCGAGCAGCTCGCGCGCATCGTTCCCGACCAATCTTGCCTCGAGTTTCGCCGCGTCGCCCCATGCGGTAGTCGCAAACAACAGCAACGGAATTCCGACCCTCCACGTGGTGTGGTCGGATGGTCCCGGCGACCTGACCACTGCGACATCAGGCATCTTCTACACACACTCCACCGATACGAGCGCCCCGTTCGGCCAAAGTTTTGCCCCGCCGACCAGGGTCGCTAATGCGATGTCCGAGTTCCCGCAAGTGGGCCTCGATAGCAGCGGGAATATCGACGTAGCCTGGCAACAAGGTGATTCCTTGAACCCGAGCGCCTTCGATGTTGTCCTCGCTCCTTCGTTCGACGGCGGTAACACGTTCCCGCTGTCAATGCCTATATCCATTAACCCCTCAACCGAGTGCCTCGGAACGAATACGACCGATACGAAGCAGGTTCCTCCTCCTCCTTACAATACCTGCGGCAGCGCCCAGCTAAAGGTCGATTCCGTGAATGCATCCAACTTGGTTTGGGTGGACTCTGGTTCCAACATCTTGTTCGCCCGCCAAACGATTCCGCCGCCTCCCAACTTCACCATGACCCTAAATACGCCGTCACAGACCGCGACGTCTGGGACAGCTACGTACACGCTCACTTTAACTGCCGAGAATGGGCTCAACCAGGCAGTGACGATAACTTGCCCCAACGGACTGCCCGCCGGAGCGGGTTGCTTCGCCAGTCAGGTGGTTCCTTCAGCTTCGGGAACCTCGGCGACAGTGACGGTCGTAATCGTGAGCACTGTGCCTACAGGCAGTTATCCATTTACGATCACCGGCACCGCGGGAAGCATGACACACTCCGTGCAGGCCACGCTGATGGTCGGCGTCGGAACGACCGCCGATTTTTCAGTCAGTCTTCCCTCGTCGTCCATGACGTCATTGCAGGGGCAGACTGCGAGCTACCCTGTGAATATAGGTTCAACCAATGGCTTCAACAATTCTGTGAGCATTACTTGCGCGGGGTTGCCTGTCGGAGCCACATGCGCATCGAGTCCAGCGTCGGTTATGGCGTCAGGGTCGGCAACGGTCACGGTGGCGGTCTCCGGCACGCTCGCAGCCGGAACCTATCCGTTCACCATTACGGGCACGAGCGGAGGCACGAGTCACTCTCAGTCCGCGACGCTGGCTGTGGGAACGATTAATGCCACTGTCGGGCCCGGCATGTCCGCAACAATCGCCGTCGGAACTTCAGCTAATTTCACTGTATCGCTCACTTCGACGTACGGCTCCACCGGAATCGTAAGCTTAAGCTGCGGAGGCGTTGTGTCCGGCCTTAGTTGTATGTTCAGCCCTACACAGGTCAATGTTTCGCCTTCCGGCAGCGCCACGACAACCATGACGGTCACAGTCACAGCGAAGCCGGCAGCCGCATCGGTCTACGGCTCGCCGAATGCATGGCCGAATCTCTCGACGTGGACCATTGCATTTTCTATGCTGCTCCTGATAACGCTTACGATGCTGGTTGCTTATTGGCGTAATGGCGCTCTGCCAGCGGATGTGATTCGCGGACTGGCAGTGTTGGCGCTCATCGTTGTGCTAGGAGCAGGACTGATTTCCTGCGCGGGTACGACGGGCGGAGCGGGCAGCAGCGGCGTTGGCGTCAATTCTGTCGCTACCCACTTGATGCTGCAGGGCCAGTCGGGAACTGCCACAATCAACTTGGGCACCATGGCAATCACCGTGCCGTAAGAAGTGCAAGGGCAACGGCACGTCCACTTCGCGAGTTGCGCCACCCAAAAGAAGAATGGATACTGCTAGCGCTCACTGAGAAACTTGGACTCAGTTGCGAGCCGAGCTAAGTCTCTGTAGCATGAGACGGTTATCCCTGCTTCAAAATGAATGGGGAAGGGCGTGTAGCTCAGCTGGCAGAGCACCTGCTTTGCAAGCAGGGGGTCAGGGGTTCGAATCCCCTCACGTCCACCA
>QHYQ01000094.1 GCA_003224175.1 Acidobacteriota bacterium | reverse complement strand
AGATTACCGGGATGGGAGTGCCCCAGTAACGCTGTCGCGAAATGCCCCAATCCTTGAGGCGGTACGTCGTCTCGGCTTCGCCGATGGCTTTGGCCTGCGCGTCGGCGGTCATTTTATCGATGGCCGCTTCGCTGGTGAGCCCGCTGTAGGCGCCTGAATTCACGAGGCGACCGTAATCGGTGAAGGCTTCCTTCATCTCCTCAGCTTTCAGTGGGGCGCGATGCGGCGCGGCTTCCAGCGGCTGAATCACGACCGGAAATGCAATCTTGTATTTCTGGGCGAATTCAAAATCGCGCTGATCGTGTGCCGGCACGGCCATGACTGCTCCGGTGCCGTACTCGGCGAGCACGAAGTTCCCTACCCAGATCGGCACTTTTTGGCCGGAAAACGGATTGGTGGCGAAACGTCCGGTGAAGAAGCCTTTTTTTTCGGCGGTGGCCAGATCGGCGCCGCGCACGATGCGCGCGCGCAGGCGGGCCGCTTCCTCTTCGAGCTTGGCACGATTGGGCTGGCCGGCGAAGAGGCTTGGCAGCAGCTCATGTGCGGGCGACAGAATGACGGCGGCAGCGCCGAAGATGGTGTCCACGCGCGTAGTGAAGACTTCGATGTGCGGCGCCTCGTTTCGCGCAGCGCCTTTTTTCTCGCCTGGCGTCTCGGCGGGCGCGCCGTCGACCGGAAAGCGCACGCGAGTGCCGCGCGATTTGCCGATCCAGTTGCGCTGCATGACCAGGACGCGCTCGGGCCAGCCGCCTTCAAGCTCGACCATGTCTTCGAGGAGCGCGTCGGCATATTGCGTGATGCGCAGGAACCACTGCTCGATTTCTTTGGCCTCGACGGGCGTGTCGTCGTGCTGCCAGCAGCAGCCGTCCACGACTTGCTCGTTGGCGAGCACGGTCTGGCATTTGGGACACCAGTTCAGGAGACTCCGTTTGCGATAGGCCAGGCCGCGCTCTAGCATGCGCAGGAAAAACCACTGATTCCAGCGGTAGTATTCGGGCTCGCAGGTGGAAATTTCGCGGCGCCAGTCGTAGCTGAATCCGAAGCGGCGGCAGACCGACTTCATCTGCGCGATATTGGCGTTGGTCCAATCGCGCGGAGGAGTGCCGCGCTTGATGGCGGCGTTTTCGGCGGGCAAGCCGAAGGCGTCCCAGCCGATGGGATGGAGCACGTTGAACCCGCGCATGCGGCGATAACGGGCCACGGCGTCGCCGATGGTGTAATTGCGCATGTGGCCCATGTGTAGCGTGCCCGAAGGATACGGAAGCATCTCGAGCAGATAATATTTCGGACGGTCGGGATCGGCATCGGCCGCGAAAACGCCCAAGGCGTCCCATTTCTCCCGCCATTTGGCTTCGACGGCTTGGGGATTGTATTCGGCCACGTTGCTTCAGCCTTTGGATAGGCGGGATTTTTTCGTGCGAGGTAAGTTGCGGAGAGGTCCCTCGCTCCGGTTCGTCGCTCGGGACGACGATCCTGATCGGATCGTCGCTTTGCGCGCAAGCATGGTGAAGCCGTTCTGAGCACGGGGCGCCTGCTTCACGGCGATGCCGACAAGGTCCCACAAACGGCGCACGTTGCGACGATCGTCGCCGGGCGCGTCGATGGGCGTTTCCAGGAGAAACGCGCGTCCGGGGCGGCTGCCGGAGCTACAATTGAACTTTCCATTTTCGTTTGCTACTTCTTGGACCTTGTTTCCTACTGAGCCCGTGCGGCCAGCACTCGCGGAGAAGCTCGGGTGGTTCAAGATGCGGCGAAATGCTTCGAGCCCGATTTTGCCGCGGCCGATGTGTTCATGACGGTCGACGCGCGAGGCGAAGGGCGTCTTGGAATCGTTCACGTGCAGCACAGCTACGCGCGCCAGGCCCACGGTGCGGTCGAGCGCGGCAATCGTCTGGGCGAGCCCTGCTTCGCTGCGGATGTCGTAGCCGGCGTGGAAGGCATGCGCTGTATCGAGGCAAACGCCCAGCGGAAGTTCGGGCGCGCCTTCAAGGATCGCCTTCAATTCTTCGAAGCGCGAGCCGATGGCTGCGCCCATGCCGGAAGTGTTTTCCAGCAGCAGGCGCAGGCGGCAGTCGCGGAGATCGCCGAATTTTGCGCACAAGCGCGCGCCGCGAGCCGCCTGGCGAATGGCCTGCGCGACGTCGCGAATGGCTTGCGCCGAAGTCTTGCCACGCGACGAACCCGGATGCACGACCAGATAATCGGCGCCCAGCGCGGCGCCGCGCACCATCTCGTCGTGAAACGCCTGGATCGAGCGAACGCGCAGCACGGGATCGGAAGTCGCCAGATTGATCAGGTAATTCGCATGGATGACCAGCGGGCCGAGGCCGAATTCGGCGCGTTTGGCGCGAAATTCGGCGGCTTCCATCTCCGGGATGCGTGCGCCGACGCGCGGCCACATGCGCGGGCTGGCGGAAAAAATCTGCAGCGCGTTGCAGCCGAGTTTGCGGGCGCTCTCAAGCGAGCCGGCGAAGCCCTGGGCGATCGAGGTGTGAATGCCGATGCGTACGCTGCCGTCGCGCCAGGCTGGCGCCTGAGGCTCGGGCGCGGGTTCGGGGCGGTATTCGTCGCTGCTATCGTAGGCGAGGATAGAAGTGTCGGAGGCCGTCATTTGTCAGCTGCGGAGCCCTCATTCTATCGAATCGCTCTGATCGCCGCAAATTTCGTTGTGGGAAGAACGGGTTAGGAGGCGCGGATTTGGATGGGCTTCCACTTCCAAGCATGTTTACATGGGTGCTGAGAGAACGGGCACCCGACCGCGCTTACGGCAGGCGGCAGGCGAAGCTTTCGGCCTGATCGGTGCTGCCCGTGCCCTTGTACTGCGCCTCCTGCGGATATGGGCAGAGCGGCCGCGTGCGGATGACGCTGCCGTTCGCCATCTGCGAGGCGATGATTTCTTTGGGCGCGACGCCGTGCTCCCGCCATTGCTCGAGTGGGGTCAGCGTATCGAAGACGCTGGGGCCTTCGCCGCCGCCACAATGCCCCATGCCGGGCGCCATGTAGAGGCGCACGGAATCCTCGACCCGGCTCTTGCCCAGCACGCTCACCAGCTGCTCGTAATAGTGCACCGACGATAGCGGCGCGACATTCTGATCGGCCCAGCCGTGATAGATGATCAGCTTGCTTCCGCGCCCGACAAACGGCTTCAGATTGGCGGACACCGGGCTGATCACGCCGTTATCGATTTGGCGCGCGCGCGCCAGGTCTTTGCCGACGTCGAGCGTGCGGAAGTCCCAGTTGGGATCCTGGAACACGACGTACTTGAAAACGTCGTCGGCCATGCCCAGCGGCCTGGGCCCGCCGACCGAGCCGGCAAAGCGCAGTTCGGTGCCGGCCTCAAAGCCGGGAAAAACTTCCTTGCCAGTCTTGGGATCCATCAAAGGCTCGTAGAGCTTTTTCGCCGCCCGGGATCGCCGGCGATGATGCCTTCGAAATCCCCGGGATAGCGCTGCGCTTCCATGAATGCTTGCCGGCCGCCACCCGAGCAGCCGGTGAAATACGAGAGTTGCGGCGCGGCGCTATAGAGCGCGGCAACGACGGTTTTGCCGCGCAAGGCCGTCTCGTGCACGGCGCGATAGCCGAAGTCGATCAGCTTCTCGGGATGGCCGGGCGCGAAGCTGGCGGTGTCTCCCACGTGCCCGGTATCGGTAGACGCGGTGGCATATCCTCTGCGCAACGCCGTTGCCAGCGCAGCGTATTGGATAAAACCGTTCCAGCCGCCGTTGCCGACTTCCTGGAATTTGCCGTTCCAGCCGGAAAGCGGCAGCCAGGTTTCGGACTTGATGTCGGAATCGCTCGACGGCTTGATGGTCAACTCCACGCGGCAGAACGAGGGAAGATCGGCGAAGGCCTCGGCCGCACCAGTCGGTGGCTGGAAGTGGCCTGCGGGGGCGACTTGCACTGACGTGACAGTCGCGTTTGGAAGTTTCAGGGACGACAGGCGCGCGCAAGCAGCCGCGTCCACCGCGTGTGCCGCAGACGGCACATCCGCGCTCACGCTCCCGGCCACATAGGTGAGCCCACCCAGCAGGATGCCCAACGCTACGACGCCCACAATTTTCATCAGCATCACCTCAGGATTCCGGTACTCCAGAAGTGAAACAGCTTGGAGCACTGGCTCTAATTCTTGCGATACGGGTTCTGTCGTTCTGAGGAGCGAAGGGACGAAGAATCTCTCCTCGTCCTATCTTCGTTTACAGGAGAGATTCTTCAGGTCTACAGCGTAAACCCGCTCAGAATGACAAGGCGGCTGACTTTTTCCGCGAACTGCTAAGCCCTGCCGCCAGAGAATTCACTCAGGCGCGCTGGGTGGAGGTGGCGCGGATGGCCTGCAAGACGCGCTGCGGCGTGAACGGCGCTTCGCGGAGGCGCGGTCCGGTGGCGTCGAAGATGGCATTGGCGATGGCCGCGGGAACGGGACCAATGGAGGGCTCGCCGCCGCCGAGCGCGGGCATCTCCGGCCGGTCGATCAGCGTGATCTCGATCTGCGGAATCTTTTCGTACCGCAGAATCGGGTAGCTCGACCAATCGAGGTTCTTGATTCCGGAAGAATCGTAGAGCACTTCTTCCATCAATGCGCGGCTTGTGCCCTGAATGACGTTGCCCTCGATCTGATTCTTCAGGCCGTCGGGATTGATGATCAAGCCGCAATCGTGCGCGACGGCGACTTTCCTTACAGTTACCTCGCCGGTCGATTTATCCACTTCGACTTCGGCGGTAACGGCGACCACGGAGTTTGAGCGGGCGCTTACGGCGACGCCTCGGCCCATAGCAATGTTGCCGCTCGAGGCCGGCGCGGGCGCCGGGCGTTCCTGCCAATTCGCCAGCTTGGCCACGGCCGTGAGAGCATCGGTGGCGCGCTTGTTGGGCGCGGCGTAGCGCATGCGGAACTGCACGCCGTCCACGCCCTGCGCGACGGCCAGCTCATCCATGAAGCATTCGCTGGCGAACATGCGGGCCAAATCGCCCGGCGCGCGCAGCGGCGAAGTTCGCAACGGAGTGGGATCGGGTTGTACCCAGGGAATGGCGGAGGCGACGATCCTTTGATTGTCGAAGGTGTATGTGTCGCCGCCGCCTCCGATGCCATTCGGGAAGCCTTGGCCCTGAGCCTTCAGCCCGACCTGACGCGAAGTCACTAGAGGAATCCCGTTTGCCTCGGTCCAGGGGAAGCTGCGGTCGAGGAAATCCCAGGCGGTGACTTTTCCGCTCGCGTCTACGGCCGCGCGCACGGTGAGCAATTGCGCCGGGCCCTTGGGCTCCCAGCCATGTTCGTCCG
>QHYQ01000291.1 GCA_003224175.1 Acidobacteriota bacterium | reverse complement strand
CGCATCATTCATCTGGCGCTGAAGGACCTGCCTGGAGTGCGCACCACCAGTGAAGGAGAAGGTGACCTGCGCCAGGTCGTGATTTTTCCCGCCGATGCCACGTAGTTGCGCGAAGTCATTTTCGCGCCGGACATCTTAGGCTAAAGGCTCGGCGTTGGACCCCAGTCTTATTCTTCTCGCAGCCGCCCATGAGAGAGAATTTTGCCGTCGGGCGCAAAGACGACTTCGAGCGTGAAATTCGGCGGCCGCTCGATATCGCCGCGCAGTGTTGCGGGCCGGCGTTGTCCATAGAAACGCAGGTCGCTGATTTCCACCACGGGCTTGCCGTCGCGCTCGAAAAACTTGAAGAGCGGAAAGCGCGCAAACCACAAAAACGTCTGTACCTCACTCAATCCGCGTGCGGATGCAACGTACTGGTTCGCCGGCGCCTGCGGAAAGAAGTCGATGTGGAAGGGTTCGTCTCCCATCTGGGCGAACTGGATTCGGAAGATCCCGTCGGGCGTTTCGATCAGACCCACCCAGCGTGCCGGCGAAGGAGGCATAGGTAGGGCGGCTATATTCTGAACGTTGAGATGCGCTTCGGCGGCAAATTCAGATACGTGCTGGAACGCCGAATGGTGCATCGCTGCGGCGAAGCCCAAGTACGCCGCTGTCAGTGCAACTCCTATCCGGCACCATTTCACGCGTCCCGCGCGCGAACCGCTGCCATGCCTTAGCGGCAGCAGGAAAAAGCAGCTCAGAGCGCCTGCCACGACAAAAGATGTTCCCGTGGGAAATGGGATATCCAGCGGCCGCACCAGCGGCCCGATCGCAAAGCCCGCCGCTGAAAATACGGCCCACAATGGCAGGGCGCGCTTCCAGGCATCTTTGAGCGGCCGGAAAGCCCAGGCCGCGAGTTGCGGCATGAGGGCGAGCGCAGTGAAGGTGAGATCCACGATAAAGATCAAGTCCCAGGCCACTCGCGAATAATTCACCGGACTCCACACCATGGTGCCGAAGTTCGTGATGACGTCGAGAAAGATGTGGCTTCCAATCGCCACTAGATAAATTGCCAATAGATCACCGAATTGGGGGGCCGGCCAGCGGGCGCGGCGCGCTATCCACCACGTTAGCGCGGCCAGCGCCAGCGCCCAGGCGGGCAACATGACCACTGAATGCGTAATGTTGCGGTGCCAGGTCATTATCGCGAGATTGTTGTGTCGCAGCGGTCCGGCGAAGACATCGATATCCGGAAAAATTGCCCCGATCGTGCAGGAGAGAATAGCGACGCGGTCAGTAGTCCGAGGTGACTCGCTCCAGGGAATCAGCGCGCGCGAAGGCTCTCCGGCGAAGAAGGCTTTGCCGATCAGCGCGCCAACGATGCTATGAGTGATTGTATCCATCAGGAGGCGGGAGAAGTTCGGTGCAAACCAGGCGCGGCCGAGCTACTTGACCTCCATGAGCGGAGATCGCTTTTGCAGCACCCGGCCAATGAGGCGTGCGGAAACTTCGCGAACAGCCAATGCGCTCAGTGCTGCTTCGGCCTCTGCTGCCTCCAGGGCCACAAGAAGTCCGCCGGACGTCTGCGGATCAAAGAGGAGATTTTGAAACTCCTCAGGGACCGACGGCTGAAATGCAACGCAGTCCCCGATGAACTGCCGATTATTCCTGAGTCCTCCCGAGTAAAAGCCCTCGCGCGAAGCGGCCACCGCACCGGGTAGGTATTCGATGGCGGCGTGATCGATTTCGAGAGACACGCCACTTCCGACGGCCATCTCGCGCGCATGGCCGAGCAGGGCGAAGCCCGTGACGTCTGTGACTGCGTGAATCGTTCCGGGGCTTCGTTCGTCGATTTCGGTCAGTGCTTCGGCGGCGTCTCGATTCAGCCGGGACATCGACGCCGTCGCGGCCGAGACTGCCGCCTCGGGAATGCGTCCTTGTTTCAGCCCAGTCGAGATCACCCCCGCGCCGAGAGGCTTCGTAAGCAGCAAAGCATCGCCGGGCTGCGCGCCTATATTTCGCCAAATGCGTGTCGGATCAATCAGGCCTGTAACCGCATAACCGAATTTCATATCGTCGTCGCGAATGGAGTGACCGCCAATGACGGTGCAACCCGCCTCAGCCATTTTCGCCAATCCGCCGCGAAGGATCTGCTCAAGAACTTCGAGGGCGCCCTTTTCGGGAAAGGCCACAATCGAAAGCGCCGAGATCGGGCGCCCGCCCATGGCGTAAACGTCGCTGAGCGCGTTGGCCGCAGCAATCTGCCCAAAGGAGAAAGGATCATCGACAATCGGAGTGAAGAAGTCTACCGTCTGCACCAACGCAAGTCCCCCACTTAGCCGATAGACTCCGGCATCATCGCTGGTTTCAAATCCGACAAGGACATTATTGTCGATTTGCTGGGGCAAGCGCCGCAGGACCGTATCCAGCACACTGGGGCTTAACTTAGCGGCACAGCCCGCCGCCTTTACCGTGGCCGTGAGTTTCACCTGCTCGAGCAACGGGTGCCCCCGGGGCATTCCGGCCTCGATTATAGCCGCAAATGGTCTCGGGCCGTCGCGTCGCGCCCCTGCTCCACTCTGCCGGCGGAGTTGTGATTTGATTATCCCGAGGGAGCCTCCTGCAAAAGGCAGATCCTTCGCTTGCATCCGGAGAGCGCTCGCGCTCGTGTTTTTTCCGCCTGGGATTGTGTCGGAGGCGTCACGGGAGTAACCGATAGAGGAAATTCCAAGGAAGTACAGGTCTGTTTTCCAAAGCGGCTGCCAGAATGGGACAAGCTTGCGCGGCGCGTCCCATCGCGCCTGCCAGAAGGCGCTTTTGTTCGCTGTCACGCGAGGCGCCCGAGCCTCTTGGCTCATCTCGATGTGGAGGCATCGCCGTGATCATTCCGCTGAATCATGAAAACATGCACGGCCGCCGCTGGCCCTACGTGACTCTCGCCGTAATTGCCCTGAACGCGATCTTCTTTCTCGCCACGCATTGGACCATCGAGCGCGAAACCCGCGAGATGGGCGAGGTCCAAGAGCACATCATTCTCTTGGCTGCAGCGCATCCCGATACTCCCATGAGCACGGCGGAACAGAAATTGGTCGAAAACTTTCGCCATTCCCAAATCAAGGCTTGGGATTTGTTCGCCTCGCCCAATCACACCCCTCTAGATGCTTGGGATGTAGAGATGCGTGCGTGGACGGGGCCGCGATGCGAAGAAGAAATGAATCGGCTGGCCGGTCAGCTCGACCAAATGCAAGCTGAATCGACCCTGGGACGCTTTGCATTCTATCCGTCTCGCCGCACAGTCATCAGTTATCTGACCGCCAATTTTTTGCATGGCGGCTGGCTGCACTTGATTTTTAACATGTGGTTCCTTTGGCTGGCGGGCGCCATACTCGAGGACACCTGGGGCCGGCCTTTGTATGCCGCCGTCTATCTCGTCTCCGGTGTGGCGGCGCTGTGGGGCTATGCCATGGTCTATCCAAATGGCATGATTCCGGTTATTGGCGCCTCCGGTGCGATCGCTTCTCTCATGGGCGCTTTTCTCGCTCGTTTTCCGAAGACCAAAATTCAGCTCGGGTTTTTCTATTGGATCCTGCGGCCCCGCCTTTATCGTTTCAAAGCTCCCGCTTACGCTGTTTTGCCATTATGGCTTGGTGTCCAACTTCTTTCGGGAGTGATGGCAGGCGAAAGCGGCGGCGTAGCCTACTGGGCGCACATCGGCGGCTTCGGCTTTGGTCTGGTGATGGCGCTAATCCTGCGCTACAGCGGGATTGAGCAAAAGGCCGACCAGGCCATCCAGGAGAAGGTGGGTTGGTCTGCCAATCCGCGCATCGTCAAGGCCACTGACCTGCTTGAGAAAGAGCAATTCGATGAAGCCATCTCCGAGTTGAAGGCGCTAATTGCGGAGAAGCCTGACTCCGTGGACGCTTACGAGATGCTGCCAAGTGTCTACTGGCGCAAAGGCGATACACAATCCTACATGCAAGCAATGGAAACAGCATGTCAGCTTCACCTGAAACTCCACAACTCAGAAGCCGCGTGGCAGGACTACGAGGATTATGTGCAGGCTGGTGGCACCAAAATGCCTGCGGCAAGCTGGCTCGAACTATGTCGTCACGCCGAGAACATTCAGCAGTGGGAACGCGCCGCCAGCGAGTACGAGAAACTCGCTGAGGCCTGGCCCCAGGAGCGCAACTCTATACTAGCGTTAATCTCCGCGGGACGAATCCAGCTCAAGCAGCTCGGCCAACCCCAACAGGCCCTGCGACTCTACGTGGCGGCGCAGAACTCGCCTGTTCCGCATCAGGATTGGAACGAAACGATTCGGAAAGGCGTCGACGCGGCCATGGGCAAACCGAAACCGACTGCTTCCGATTCGGCTACCCCGGTGACCAGCACCCTGCGCTCGTAGTGAGGCGCGCGTTGCATCGGACTATACCTCAAAAGACTTGGACGACGACTGAAACTGCTAAGGCCATGATTCGTAGATAAATCCTGGCGCAGGCCCGAACCTGGGCAGACGCGATCCTGAGATAAGTTTAGAGTTTTCTAGCTCGCTTGGGCGGCGCGGATGGGAATCGTGATCGGCTTTGCCGCTTCCGATGGTGCAATGACGTGGCACTCGCCGTCAAAAATTCCACCTGGCTCGATCACCAGGCAATGCGAGTGGATCTCGCCGGTGGCGATTCCTTTATTGTGAATCTCGACTTTTCCTTTTGCAAAGATTACACCGTTGAAATGGCCTGAGATCACCACGTCATTGCCTTCTATCTGGCCCTCTACTCGGGCCTCATCACCCAGGATTAGCGTGTGCGTGGAAATCAAAAGGCCCTTTACATCTCCTTCCACACGGAAGGTTCCGGGGCACTCGAGCGTTCCCTCGAAGCGCACCGACCTATCGAGAAATCCGGTCCACTCAGGAACAGCTTTTGAGGACTCTCGCTTTCCAAACTTCCAGGGCAGAAATCACCTCAGAGGATTGCTTGGGCGGCCTAATTGTTTCAGAGCACAACCCAGGGACACAAGCGTCGCACTATAAATACTACGTACGTAGTGTTCACTTCTGGATAACTAGCCGATCATAGAGCCAGACAAGTTGAGACTCTTCGTGATACTCAATCGCGAGTTCGCCAGCGCGTTTCTCGCTAGGCTGGCGGAGGCGCACGCGCATTCCGAGTGCGTGTTCCATTTGCTCGATTGCTGCGCGTGTATTTGCGTCGATTTGCGGCTCGGCGGATTGAGATGCCACCGTGCGTGCCCGCCGAGATGCACTTCGTTCTAACTGGCGCACAGTTATCCGGCCGCGGGCCGCGCGTTGCGCTAGCGAGAGCCGAAGCTGGGGGTCATCTATCGCGAGAAGCGCTCGGCCATGGCCGGCCGAGAGGAGCCCCTCCTCGATTAGATCGATGATCTGCTTATCCAAACGCAGGAGCCGCGTCGCATTGCCAATGGTTGCACGGTCCTTCCCGGTTTTTGTGGCTATCTCCTCCTGGGTCAGATGAAATTCGCTCATCAAGCGATCGAACGCGCGCGCCGCTTCGATTGGGTTCAGGTCTTCCCGCTGAATATTCTCGACCAAAGTTATCTCAAGCGCCGCTTCGTCGCTGACTTCGCGGATGACTGCAGGTACGCGGCTCAGGCCGGCTCGCTGCGCTGCGCGCCATCGTCGTTCGCCGGCGAGGAGCTGGTAGCGCATTCCGAAACGCCGCAGCACCAGCGGCTGGATCATGCCACTGGCGTGGATGGACTGGGCAAGTTCGGCCAGAGCTTCTTCGCGAAAGTGTGTGCGCGGCTGGTAGGGACTTGGCTCGATCAAATCAATATCTACTAGGTGCGACCCCGTTACTCCTGGGGGTGTCTCGATGGGTGCCGGGACCGGAAGCCTCGTTACCTCGGTGGCATGCGTATCTGAGTCACGAATGAGAGCTCCCAGCCCCCGCCCCAGCGCGTTTCTGGCCATTCGCGATTACCTCCCTTGCGAGTTGGATGTAGGCTTCAGCACCTTTGCTATTAATGTCGTAGAAGAGGATCGGCTTTCCATGGCTGGGTGCCTCGGCCAGCCGTACGTTCCTTGGAATTACGCTCTCGAAGACTTGAGGTCCGAAAAAGCTTCTGAGGTCTGCAGCCACTTGGCGAGAGAGCGTGGTTCTCTCGTCATACATCGTCAGAACGATCCCCTCGATAGCCAAAGCAGTGTTGAGCGTCCGGCGAATTCGCATCAATGTGTCGAGAAGCTCCGAAACCCCTTCCAACGCAAGGTATTCGCATTGAATTGGCACCAGTACAGAATCACTGGCAACCAAAGCGTTTAGGGTGATCAAATCGAGCGTTGGCGGACAATCTATAATGATGAAAGAGTAGTTTGGACGAATCTGCTCGATCAGCTCTTTCAATCGATATTCACGGTTCTCGGCATCGGCGAGCTCTACAGCCGCCCCGGCCAGGTTCTTATCCGATGGAATGAGATCCAAGCCCTCAACCTGGGTCTTTATGATGATTTTGGTTAGGCTCTCACCGAGTGCCACGGCATGATATAGCGTCCGGCGGGAAGGATCTTTCTGAAATCCCAAGCCCGTCGTGCTGTTCCCCTGTGGATCGGAATCGATCAGGAGGATGGATTTTTCTGCTGCTGCGATCGAAGCGGAGAGATTAATTGCCGTTGTAGTCTTGCCTACGCCGCCCTTCTGATTGGCCACAGCGATTACGCGCGCCAAATCATCTCCTTATAGTGGCGTTGCTTTTGGGTCGGCAATTTAGCAGAGCGCGATCTTCCGTGCAAGAGTTTTACGTGGAATATGATTGCCGTGCCCCGAAGCTAGGGCATTCCGTTCGAAATTGTTTCACGTGGAACATTTTCCCGGATTCTCGATCTCTGCCAGGGTTTCCTTGCAAAATTGTTTCACGTGGAACAATTTTGTCGGACTAGGCCGCAGGTCGCCCGCCTAGGACGACGCGCCTGCGGGATTCTGGAATTCTGACCGGAAGCTCCCAATTCCAGTCTTTTCTTCTGTTCAGCAAGGTCGAGTCCTCAGTTCCCAGCCATAGCATCACATGACCCCCTGGTCTCAATACCCCTTTTGACCACTCTAGTAAACTCTTATACCCGCCCAAGGCCCGTGAGCAGATGAAATCAAATGAGTTCGGTGGCACGTCGAAATCCTCATATCGACTGCGGATAACCTCTACACCGGACAAGCCCAAGACTAGTTGAACCTCTCTCAAGAAGGCACATTTCTTGGCGTTAGGTTCCACCAGGGTGAGGCGCAGCTCTGGAGAGGCAATTTTTAGGGGAACTCCGGGAAATCCTGCTCCGCTGCCAACGTCGGCGAGCCGACCACGCTCCATGGGGACTAATGAGCTGGCAAACATGCTCTCTCCAAAATGCTGGGCGACAATTTGCGCATCCTCCTCGAGCGATGTAAGTGGAATCGTTTGGTTCCACTTTTTTAATAATGCCAAATACTTCGCGATGGAGACCAACTGCGGGCCAGCGACCGCCGTACGGACGTACGGCGAGAGAGCGTGGGCGATCTCATCGAGGGACAAGCGTTCGTTCTTGGTTTCATCTGTAGACATAAATATCCTTGAGTGTCTCGATCAAACCACTGATTGTGTCCGTGCACAAGTCCCGCTGATTCCCACGCCGGCGTTGACACGGGGCAGCCTCGCGACATAATGTGGGCAACTTCAATGAAGATCTTGGTTATTGGGAGTGGCGGTCGCGAGCACGCGCTTGTCTGGAAGTTGTGCCAGAGCAGTTTAGTCTCGAAAGTTTGGTGCGCTCCGGGCAATGGCGGGATTTCGCAACAGGCGGAATGTGTACCAGCTAACCTTGCGGATATCTCTGCCTTGGCCGATCTGGCAGAAAAGCTTCGGATTGATTTGACGGTTGTAGGCCCGGAGCAGCCGCTTGTGGACGGAATCACTGATGAATTTGATCGCGGGGATTTGCGGATTATCGGACCCTCGCGGAAATGCGCTCAACTTGAAGGCAGCAAGATTTTTGCTAAGGAATTTCTTGAGCGCCACAATATTCCTACGGCACGCGTCTACGGTGTATTCACCTCCGCTCCCGATGCAAGCAACGCGGTCGAGCACTTGAGCTATCCCATAGTCCTCAAAGCTGACGGCCTTTGCGGAGGAAAAGGGGTTCTGGTTACAGAGTCTCGTAGCCAGGCGGTCGATTTCGTGGACCGTCTTCTCGGAAAAAGAGAATTTGGCAGCGGTGGGGGCAGGTTATTGATCGAAGAGGCGTTAGAGGGCAAGGAGCTGTCCTTCATCGTTCTCAGCGACGGGCACGGTTTCCTGCCATTGGTTCCCACTCGTGATCACAAGAGGGCATTCGACGGAGATCTCGGTGCAAACACGGGAGGGATGGGTGCGTACTCGTGTGAGGGAATCGTTTCACCGGCAATAGACGCCGAGATTCGCGAACGAATCGTCGAGCCTACGCTTACTGCCTTAGGAGGTAATAACTGCGCATACCGCGGCTTTCTTTATTTCGGTCTCATGTTGACGTCAGCCGGGCCCAAGGTACTTGAATTCAATTGCAGGCTGGGAGATCCAGAGACACAAGCAATCGTCGCGCGAATGGATTTCGATTTGGGCGAGGTGTTGGCTGCCGTGGCCGACGAAAACCTGAAAGTCCAGAAACTAAGCTGGAGTCCCCGAGCAAGTGTTTGCGTGGTCATGGCCTCTGGTGGGTATCCTGGTGGGTACGAGATCGGCAAAGAAATACTTGGGCTGGAAAAGGCTGCGGCTTTGCCTAACGTCAGTGTATTTCACGCCGGTACGAGGCGAGAGCGGGATGCATACTACACAAGTAGCGGTAGAATCCTTGGGGTTACTGCCACGGGCGACACGTTAGACGCGGCCCGGCGAACGGCCTATGATGCAGTTCAGCGAATTGAGTTTTCGGACCGCCACTACCGACGGGACATCGCGTTGAGAGGGTGTCTAGTGGCAAACATCGGGGAGGATTAGAAGGGGAGGATTAACTGAGATGGCCCACGTCTCCAACCTCTTCGTTGCGCTGGAACGGCGCAAGCCGATGCAGGCTGTCCATCAAGCCATCGCGGTGGCAGATCGAGGGTTTGAGGGCTGCGTACATGGACGGGCAGGTAGCAAGCGGCAGCTTCTGATCGTGGATGGCGAGACGCTGGCGGAATTTAATCTCGTACCGGGTATCGTGCGAGAGAACATAACGACGATGGGTCTGAATACGGCCGATCTCAGACCGGGACAGTGGCTTGTGATTGGCAGTGCTGTGCTCGAGGTGACTATCCCTTGCGAGCCCTGCTTTCGGATGGAAGAGATTCGCATGGGTTTGCAGGAGGCGTTGAAGAATCGCAGAGGTGTGCTGTGTCGCGTAGTCGAGGGCGGGCGAATTTCGCGCGGAGACGCGATTGAGATTCGGGAGGCTGCTGCAGCCATTCCGGGTGCTGGAGGAGCGTGTTGAGCAAAGCCGAGGCATCGAGGGAAAAACCCGTGGTTGGCATCATCATGGGTTCGGACACGGATCTTCAGATCATGAACAAATCGGCGCAAATGCTGGCAAAGTTTTCTATTCCCTTCGAGATTGAAGTTGTTTCGGCACACCGTTCGCCGGCGCGCACACATGAGTATGCCAGCACGGCCATCGGGAGAGGATTAAAGGTAGTCATCGTCGCGGCAGGAGGCGCCGCGCATCTGGCCGGCGTCGTGGCGGCGCTTACCACTTTACCGGTCATTGCGGTGCCAATGGCCACCACGGTGCTGTCGGGTATTGACGCGTTGCTCTCAAGCGTGCAGATGCCGGCCGGCGTACCCGTAGCCGCCATGGCCATCGATAAGCCGGGTGCCATCAATGCGGCTATTTACGCGGCGGAGATCATCGCGACGTTCGATCCGCGAGTTGCCGAACAACTCGTTGCCTACAAGCAGGAACTAGCGCGCTCGGTGGCCGAAAAAAGTGCGCGCGTCAAGCAGCAGTTCGCAGAGAAATCGGCTGCGAAGTAGCGCTGCACTCAAAGGTGAGCTATTGCGGACGCGGTCCGCGCTTGCGCAGTGAAGGAGCGTCGGGTTCGGTGGGTTGCGTCTGGGTCTTGCCCGGGGGAATAGGCTCCTGGGGTGCGAGCAGCCATTGGAAGCCACGATTCATATCCAACACGGCCATCACGAGGGTTTGCTCATTTCCGCCGGCCATTGGGATTGCCGCGCGCAGGAAGTCAGAAGTAGGTGAGGAACGCGCCTTGATACTATTTCCCGAGGCAAGGTAGGCGACCGCCTCGGCCACGTCGGGCGAGGAATGTCCAATACGGTCGAACTGCGGATCGGGTTGCGCCAATCGCTCCGTCAAACGAAGCTGCCGAATATTTGCTGGATAGTCCGCCTCTACAAACGTATGCGGCTGTCCCTTTTCCGGGGGATAGAGCTGGACATAAGCGGGGCGGAGGATGCGCGTCTGCCAATAATCATTGGCGAGATTTTCCTGCCGCACGCGATACTGCAGATTCCAGATTTCGGGCCCGTAATCCTGGACGTAATCCGCGAGAATCAGTTCAACGAGTGGCTCATCCGGGGCTAGGTCGAGCTTATGGTGGATCTGATCTACCAAGGGACGGATCAGCTCGAGCATTCCCACGCCAATGTCTTCGATCTCGCTGGGCTCCTGAGCGGGCTTCTGCGAGGGACGACGAAGAGCATTCGCTGCGACAGGGGGCAGTTCGGCATCAAAGCGTGTGGCCTTAGCCGTGTCCGGAGCAGTCCAGTCAATGGCGCCCAGGAGGACACCGATGCGCCCAGAGCTGACGGGTAGAACGGCGGGAGGGCGCGAGCCAATTTCCCCTCCACCGGCGGTTGCGGCTACGATGATGGCATCGCGGGTGACACAGAAAACAACGCGACCCGTGGCCAGATTGGCTACGATTTCGCCGCCTCGATTCTCTTGCGCAGGTGACGCGAGTGGAAGAATAAGCACCTGGAGAAATGCAAACGCCAGCAGGAGCAGGCGCATGCGCCGGGTAAAGCCGCTCGATTTTGCGAACGGAGTGAATCGCATAGCTCTTGTAGGTTGGATTTTCTTCACAACTCGCACGGCCAAACGAGATCCCTCTGTACGTTATCATAATTCAAATTGAAGGGCTGGATGGCGGGAGAAAGAGCCGGCCGCCACGTCAGAAAAACCGAAACACGATCGACTTGTGGCTGCTCTGATGACAATTCCAGTAGAATAAACGCAGGAAGCGACCTTTTCCGCCCAGAGGACGAGCCATGGGACTTTTGGACTTAATCAGTGGCAGCAAAGGCTTGCGCAAGCCGAAGCAGATTCGGCACCAAAGCAAGACGCTTTGGGATATCCTCGAAGCGCATAAGAATCATTTTCTCGGCAAAGCGGGAGGTAAGCGCGCCGATCTGAGAGAGGCGGATTTGAGACTGGCAGATCTGCGACACGCAAATCTGACCGGCGCGATTCTGGAAGGGGCCAGGTTGGAAGGCGCGAATCTGCAGCAAGCCAAGCTCACCCATGCCAGCATGGCAGGCGCTCAATTGCACGGGGCTGATCTTCGCAATACGGACATGACCGAAGCCGACCTGCGCGGCGCCGATCTGAGCGAAGCGCAGGCCAGCGGCGTGGAGTTTTTCCGATGCGATCTGAGCAATACGGACTTCCGCCGCGCGAATCTGCGCAATGCGAATTTTCGTTCCGCTGACATCAAAGGTGCGCAATTTGCCGGTGCGGATATGGGGGTGACGATTCTGCGCGAAACAGGGGAACCTGAAAGCGCTCGGCCGCTTCGGTCTGGTTCCAGTTGGTGCGTTCCAGCATATCTATGATCACTCGGCGTTCGGCCTCCTCCATGATCTGGAAAAGGGAGGGCGTGGAGCTGTCCGCGCCGGTGCGAGCGCCGGCTTCGCCCGGCAGGGGCGGTATGAACTCATCCAGTTTTAGGCGGACGCCCTTAACGATCTCCTTGGTGCGGACGGTTTTGGGCAGCAGGTCCACATCCATCAAGTCCTGAGTGGAAAGCACCACAGCGCGCTCGATCACGTTTTCCACTTCGCGCACGTTTCCCGGCCAGTCATAGTCCATGAGCAGTTTGACCGCGCCCTGGCTGAAGCGCCGTGGCGGCTTGGTGTTCTCGACGCAATAACGCTTCACGAAATGTTCGAGGAGCAGGGGAATATCTTCCTTGCGTTCTCGCAACGGCGGAAGTTCGATAGAGATTACGTTGAGCCGATGATAAAGATCCTCCCGAAAGCGGCCGTCGCGGACTAGGGTAATCAAATCGGAATTGCTGGCAGCCACCATGCGCACGTCGACTTTAATGGTTTCTGTGCCGCCCAGGCGCATGAATTCGCGTTCCTGGATGACGCGCAGCAACTTGGCCTGTGTTTCCGGACCGATGACGGTAATCTCGTCGAAGAAAATGGTGCCCTGGTCAGCCACCTCGAAAAGGCCTTTCTTGGAGGCGACGGCGCCGGTAAATGCGCCCTTCACATGGCCAAACAGCAGCGAATCGAGGAGATCGGCGGGCATCGAGCCGCTATTGACTGGCACGAACGGTTTGTCTGCGCGAGGAGACGCGGAATGGATGGCCTTGGCAATGAGTTCCTTTCCTGTTCCGCTCTCACCGACAATCAGAACGGTTGATCGTGAAGGGGCCACCTGGGCCACCAAATCGAGCAGGGAAACGATGCGCTCGCTTTTGCCAATAATGTTTGGGAAGTTGTAGCGCTGCTTGAGCGCCCTCTTGAGCTGAACATTTTCCTCCCGCAAACGGCGCCCCTCGACCGCCAAGGCGACTTGCGCGAGTAGTTCGTCGTTCGACCAAGGCTTGGTGATGTAGTCCTGGGCGCCGCTTTTGAAAGCCTGGCGGGCCATGTCAATGGACCCGTAGGCGGTGATAAGTACGATGGGAAGATGGGGATCGCGCTGCCGGATATCGCGAAGCAGGTCGAGGCCATTGCGGCCGGGCAGGCTAACGTCCAGGAGCAGCAGGTCGTAGGGCTCTTGCTCCAGGCGTGCAAGCCCGGATTCGCCGGTCTCTGCGGAAGTCACCGAGTAGCCTTCGGATGAAAGGAGGAGCTCGAGACTTTCGCGAATTTCCGCTTCGTCGTCTATAACCAGGATCGAGCCATTAGGCATGGACCGCTTTCCTCGCGGCCGGGAATTCCAAGCGGAAAGAGGTGCCTTTGCCGGGAGTTGAGCTCACCTCAATTTTGCCAGCATGTTCTTTGATGATGCCGTAGCTGACCGAGAGTCCCAAGCCGGTGCCGCGACCTGTGGCTTTGGTGGTGAAGAAGGGGTCGAAGACGCGCGCGAGATTTTCGCGCTGGATGCCGAGGCCCGTGTCGGTGACTTCGATTTCGACGTTGCCGTTATTCGTGGCGCTGCGCACTTCGAGCATGCCGCCGGAAGGCATGGCGTCCTTGGCATTCAGGAAGAGGTTCAGGAAGACCTGCTGCAAGCGATTGGTCGCTCCCAGAATGCTGGGCAAATCGTTTCCGAGATTCTTGATAACCTGAACGTTGGCGGAGCGGAAGGCATGAGCAACGAGAGTAAGCGTTTCGTCAATTACCTGATTGACGTTGACTTCCTTGAATCCCGCAGCGCCAGTCCGTGAGAAACTGAGCAAATTATTGACAATTTCGCTGGCTCGGAAGGTTTGCTTGACGATTTTCTCCGTCAGCTTGTGCCGTGGATCGTTCGCAGGTAATTGTTTGGCCAGCATCTGAATGTAATTGGAAATCACGGCCAGGGGTGTATTCACTTCGTGGGCGACACCGGCGGCCAGCAGGCCAAGCGAGGTGAGCTTTTCAGTTTGGAGCAGCTGCTCTTCGAGCTGCATGCGCTGGGTGATATCGTCGACGAGAATGAGCCGGCCGAGCCGCTCCGCTGATTTGCCTTCCAGCGGAGCAATGGAGACATTCACGACCAGAGTGCGGCCATCCCGATTTCGGAGGGGGAACTTATAAAGATTCGTGACGCGCTCCTCCTCGGAACGTGCCGCGATTTCCGCGGCCAGGCTAGCGGGGAGAATCTCCTCGATCGTGCGGCTGACGGCATCGGAGCGACGCACGCCGATCAACTGCTCTAGTTGCGTGTTCCAAAATTCGATGCGGCCTTCGAAATCCACTGCCAGCACGCCGACGTTCATCGATTCGACGATATTCTCCGAGAAGTCTTTCAAGCGTTCGATCTGCTGCGCCTTTTGCTCGAGCGAGGAATAAAGCTGGGCATTATCGAGCGCCACGGCCAGGTATCCGGCTATCGTAGAGAGCAGCTCGAGATCCTCGCCGGTGAGGAAATCACCATCGACGGTCTTGCCCAAACCGAGAATGGCGACAGTGCGGTCATGGATGCGGCAAGGAACGAAGTATGGAAGATCGAGTTGCTCGAGCGCGCGGCGCACTGACTCGCTCTCCTCGCGCGCGGCGCGCGAGGGATCGTAAAAGAGATAGCCGCGGGCAAATTCGGGGCGCTCGGACGAGAGGAAACTCAAGTCCAGCGCCTCGGCCCCCGAATTGGAAATGGACAAAGCACGGGAACTGGCCAAGCGATAACGGCCGGGCTCGGAAGAATCCTCGAGGAACACAGCCAGGCGATCGACCAACAGAGTTTGCGAGAGGCGATCCATAGCCGAAGCGAGCATGGGTTCGAGGCGAACTTCGTTTGTTAGGGTGCGCCCGAATTCGATCAAGGTACGCCGGTAGTTCAAGCGGTCGCGATAGAAAAAGCGATCGAGGCGGGCCTGGGTCCAATCGCGGAAGGGCTGGAACAGGAACGCGGCGATTACAATGGCAATGATTTCGCCCAGCAACCCGCTCGGCCAGGCCGTATGAAATAGTCCACCGATGAGCGCTACTAACGCAATATAGACCGCGACCACGGCACCGGTGGCCGCAGTATAAGCCAAGCCACGTTTGAAAATGATGTCCACGTCCATCAATCGATAACGCACGATGGCGTATGCGAAGCACAGTGGAATCAGCGCAAGGGAAAGAGCGGACAGATTCATCCATTGGCGCGGGATAGCTCCCAATGAAAAGGGCAGGATATAAAACGTGGTGAACGGCACGATGCCGGCCAGGGTGCCGCCGGTGACCCATTTCAATTGCTGGCGCAGCACTCCATTGGGCGCCCGCCAGTAGCTGCGGAGAAAAATGGCTGCTGCCAGTAGGAAATAGGCTCCAAGATAGCCGAGCTCCAGTTGATCGAGCGCGATTCGCGCAGGGAGAGCGGGAGCGAAGCCGGCGACTCCGGTGGCTACGCAGATATTGACGACGAGCAAGGCGATCGCTGGCAGGTAACACGCCGAAAGCAGGACGCGCTGAAAGGACCGGCGCGCAATGCCTCTCTCCGGAAATACGAGCGCGAAATGGACCAGCAGCGCAGGCGCGGCAAGCAGCGCCGCAGTCTTCGCCCAGTAGACTTCCCAGTCGAAAGAATTCAACTTGCCCGTGTAGTGGAACGAGCAGAGCACAAAGGAGGTGAGGCAAAACATATAGAAGTGGACTGCGCGTGCGGCGTTCCAGCGGCGCACGAAAATGAACAGTCCAATGAACAGATAAAGCAAGCCCACAACACGGAGATAGTTTTCAATAGACAGGGGTTTAGGAGCGGGAGCAGTGATCAGGCTGGTATCGAAACTCTGGTTCTGCCGCCGGATCTGGTAGCGCGCTTGCGACCATATACCCAATGACCACAGGCGTTTGACGACGTCAACAGCGCGACCTACGGGCTGACCATCGATGGTGACGAGCACGTCGCCGGACTTAATCCCCGCACGCTCCCCCGGGGAATTAGGCGCCACGAAGATCGCCCGAACACCCTGTTCGCTATCCTTCCAGGAAATCCCATCGTCCGGGACATCGAAGGACAGTCGCTGCTGGAAGTTAATGATGCCGAAGACGATGGCCGCCATTGTGAGCAGCACAAGAAAAATTGCGCCCACCCGGGACCCGACGTTTTGGCCGTGGTGAATCATGTTGGCCGGTTCAGCGATACCCGCCGAAAAGGGTAGCACGTTCGATACCGAGATATGTAGATTTTGACGAGGATTAAGTCCTTTGCATCCAGAGTGATGTCGACGACACGGAACGCGCTTACGACGCACATA
Source organism: Acidobacteriota bacterium (assembly GCA_003224175.1). Classification (GTDB taxonomy): domain Bacteria; phylum Acidobacteriota; class Terriglobia; order Acidiferrales; family UBA7541; genus Palsa-189. The sequence continues at coordinate 7,706 of QHYQ01000291.1, read as the reverse complement.
CAGTTTCTGGAAGGGAATTACCGTATTTCGTAGTACTGATTAGAACTGGAAACTTACGCCACCACGAAACGACCGCTCGACCGGCATTACAAGCATGCGTCCGTCCGGGCTCGCAAGAGACACGTAACCCTGTGACAGCATGTTACGGAAATCCGCCAACGCCTCCCAGTGACCAGCCCTCCGGAGCGAAGGCAACGGCTGTCTGATCGAAAGGCTGAGGTTAGGATCTATCGCCATCGCCGTTTCGCTGTATAGGTCCTGGCGCGTGACAACTGTCCCACTTATCCACTTATAGCTAGCGGCAAATTGTGTCTTGGCTTTAGGCACTCTGCCGGCGACGCGCGCGGCTACGCTGTGGCGGTAGGTGGTCTGCACCATTTCTCGAAGGTCAGAAAGGGGCGTAGATTGGTCATTGGGAGCCAGTGCGCCGGCCCAAGCATACACGCCCGCCACTTCGAGGTTATCGACGAGCTTCTCACGGTAAACCACACGCGTGCCCCAGAATCCGGCGGCCCCAGCATCGTTAGTAAAGGGTCCAGGAAACGGACCAGCGGGCGAGGAGGAATCCGCCGATCCCATTACTGTCCCGTACACAGCTTGGTGCCTGGAATCATCGCGAAATACTGCGCTGTCGATCTCGCCACGCGCTCCCACGTCATGCCGGACCGCAAATTCCTCGTGCCATCCGCCGTTCAAGACAGGATTACCATTGCCCCAGACGAGTGTCGGCCCTGTTTGCAGGGCGTCAATGGCCGGTTCTTGCGCCGAAACCTGAGTGCGCAGGCCGTACGCATCAGGATCGGTCTCAACCAAAAATGCTGCGTTCCAATGAGGGAAGAGCCTCATGCCCAAGCGGGCGTGCGGCCGCAAGGAGGAAGTCAGAGCGCCAACAAAGCCGCCCGAGAGATATTCGCCGCCATATTCCAGCACCACGTGATCCGTCAAAACCATCTGTTCGGAGTGCTCAAAACGCATGGAGCGGATGGACCTGCCAGAGTCTCCGAGGTGCGACTGATGCACGATGAGAGTGGTTTCGGGTCCTTCTCCGAATTTGCCAGTGGGCAGCCAGATGCTTGCCACCGAGCCGCCGAACACTCCGGGAACCGCCTGGTCATAATTGAACTCGCCCGCCATCAGCAACTCGCCCGCGCTCCCCAAGCTTTGATCGTAGGAGACGGAAGTGCCCAGATATCCAGGCAATGCGGACGAAGAACCAGGCCGAACGGAGCCGTTGTTCAACTGCACGCTGATACGCGGCTGATCGTCCTTCTCATCCCTTGAGCTATTAGCAATGACGACAGTGCCGTCCCGCAGTTGCAGCACAGGACGCGAAGAACTCGAGGTGCGTAAGACCCACTTCCAGTCATCCGGCTCAGCAGCCTTGGGCGATTTGCGGCGCAGTTGATCGAGAGAGGCAAAGATGGAGTCAAGTTCGAAATGAATCGACGTATTCACGCTTGCGCCGATGCTGACGTGATCTTGAATAGAGGGCATGAATCCCGCGAGAGTGACCTTAACCGAATACAAGCCGGGACGAAGCCTCTGACTAACAAAGATTCCGTTTTCGTCGGTCAGCAGCTCGATAGCCCGGCCGCCCGCAAATTCTGGCGTCAGCCAGACGGTGGCGCCCATTTGGGGGTTACCGGCGGGGTCGGCCACAATACCCGTCAGCTTGCCAAAATTGTGCGCGGCGAAGCTCGAGCTAGCGGTGAGGGAAAGCCCGAAAAGAACGAAAGCCACAGTCTGCAGCAACTTCACTGATCACCTCGCGGAAGAGGTTTGCGCCGCAATCTTCTCGTTGGGTGGAGACGTAACCGTAAAGTCCGCCGACCGGGTAATGCTTTGATTGGCGACTGCATCCGTCGTTTTGATCTCGATGCGATATTTGCCGGGTGCTAAGGTCTGGGCCGGCAGCGATTCCTGTACCGTCACTTGCTCGCCAGATTGGTGTAGTTGTTCGGAACTTTGCACCACGTGCTTGATCGATTGGTCGCCCTGGAGGATGTGGATCTCGATGGAGGCATTGTTCTTGTGCGTTTTATCGTCAATCTTCAGATTGTAAATCTGGAAATAAACGCCAATCGGCTGACTGGCGGTGAAACTCTGGTCCAGTTTTGGTCTGACCTTCATCGAGCCAATCACAAACATACCCAGACCGATATCCTTGGCAGCCACCGGGGAAATCTCGTCCGCCAAAATCAGTGTGCTGGCTTGCAGCTTGTCATCATCAAAGGGAGGCACGGCAAGGCGTGTGTTTACGACGCCAATGTTATTGCTCGTCGTATCTTTGAGTACCACGTCCAGGCGATATAGGCCGGGGCGTAGTGGAACGGCCTTTTGATAAATCGAGGCCGCGCGCAACGAGGCTTGCAAGAGCGAATCGGGGAAATCCCGGCGGATGGTATCCTCAAACGTTTGCACGGTCCGTCCGCTTAGCGAACTCACGCGGGCAAAGAGGTTGAGCGTGGCCGTGTGCACTCCGTCCTTGCTCTGGAAGCTCAACTGGTTATTCGGAATCTGCACCGTTATCGGGACCAGGACCGTGTCGCCGGCTACGCGCAAAAAATCGAAACGGTAGTCGAACTTGATTTGGTCGCGAACGATACGCGACGATACGACTGCTTCCAAATCCTTGAATTTCACCAGCGGCGGCTGCCAAATCTTAGCCTCGAGTTCCAGGCGGCTAAATTCGTCGAGATTGGAGTTCCGCGCCCCGTAGGGTGATGGCGCCATGTGCGTTCCATCAGTATTCGTAAACCGCGCGGCCTTGGAGGACCTTCCCTCCTGCTCAGCAAGAGTCAAGCCGGCACCGGGCACATAAAGCAGAGCGTCTTTTTCCGATGGGTCGGTGGTCAGGCGGAATTCGCCAGTGCCGGTGGGATCCACAAATTCCAGCTCTACGTTCTCGCCAATGCCCTCAATATAATGGTAGGTCCAATCTTCGAAGGCGTAGGTCTTCGTTTGCCCGCCGCCTTGATCTAGAGGACGCTCGTAGTCCTCCCCCTGGGTGTGGCTTTCGAGCGTGTCGGGCTTGCCGTACACGATGTAGATACGGCCCCGATCGGTTCTCCAACCGGCAATACCGGACGCAAAATGTTCATTGGCATAAGCGATGCGGCGATAGTGCTCTTCTTTCACCGGATTATCGACTGAATCCGGATCAGGATTGCGCCGCTGCCAGAATTCCTCGATGAACTGCTCGCGCTCTTCGTTGGTTTGCAATTCGAGAAAAGCTTTGCGCTCTGCGTCCGTAATAATGTAGACGATGTCTTCGCTCAGCCATTTTTTGTAGGGGGTGGCCAATTCCTTCAGGACCTGCTTCTCGTTGACCTTTCTCTTGTTGTTGTCTTGCTTTTGATCTGATTGTTGGCTGGGGGAGGCTTGCTGAGTGGCTGGCTGACCCTGCGCCACGGCGGAAACGGCCGAGGAGCCTCCCAGCAGGCACAGAGCACTTGCCAAAATGAAAAGCCGGACGTAGTGGGACTTCTTCATCGAGTATGCCTCTTCCCAAGTAGACTTGAATTCTAGTCCCAGAGTGGGACGGCGTCAACGAGAGAATCCCCTCCTCCAAGGCCCATACTTTAGTCTTTCAGAACATTAACATGGCTATTAGGTTGCCCGTTATCACATCGCGAACCAAGCTTACTTGACCTGCGGAGTCGGGGACAGGGCTGGGTCCCGGTGTGAAGGAGGAATGGGGCAGCCTTTATTTGAGCTAATCCTGATAGAATAATTCCTTCCTGGCGAGGAGGTCGAAGGCTTTCTGCGCAGGAATTCCCGAGGTTATGCCAGCGGATGTTCGAAGCGACTGTTTCTTCGAGGGCATGCTAATGGCCGTTAGCTCAGCGATTCCCACGTCTTTTCGCGGCGAGTTCCTGGATCAAGGTCTGGCGATCAAAACCGAGAATTTAACAAAGGTTTATGAAATGGGCGCGGAAACGGTACACGCATTGCGCGGGGTGGACGTAGCGATCCACCGTGGCGAATACGTCGCTATTATGGGGCCTTCGGGTTCGGGAAAATCCACGCTGATGAACCTGATCGGCTGCCTGGACACGTCCACCAGCGGCAAATACTGGCTTGCGGGCAGGATGGTAAGCGACCTCGATGAGGATCAATTAGCGCGTATTCGCAATCAAGAGATCGGGTTTATTTTCCAAACGTTCAACCTTTTGCCCCGGGCTACCGCCCTGCACAATGTGGAATTGCCCATGATCTACAACGGCACGGGGACCGAAGAACGGCTGGAGAGGGCCAAGCGCGCACTGGAAGCGGTGGAATTGGGCGATCGCATGGCACACAAGCCGAGCGAGCTTTCCGGCGGTCAACGGCAACGCGTGGCCATCGCACGAGCGCTGGTGAATTCTCCGTCGATCTTGCTCGCCGACGAGCCTACAGGAAATTTGGACACTCGGACCGGGGCAGAGATCATGGCTTTGTTTGAGCGCCTGCATCGGCAGAAAAACACCATTATTCTGGTGACGCACGAACGCGAGATCGCAGAGCACGCGGATAGGATCATCCACCTGCGGGACGGCAAGATTGAATGCGACGAGGTGGTGACGCAAGAGAAGGCGCATCAGCGGCTGTAGTTCCCTTTATCGCCTCAGGGATCTCTTGTCGTCGCAGTACCGTAGCTGCTAGCCGCGGGCTCCGCGCGGCCGTGATATAAATCCTCCGCACTCGCTTTGCCTATGCATGTTTGCGTCGCGCACAAGCTGGCATCTCGAACGGAATCGCTTCGCAACAGCTCTCGAGGAGCACCGGCGCCGCGGGAAGCCTCTTTTCTATCCACTCTTTGAATACCTGGCGGGCTTGGCCGACATTCGCCCGGCACCCTACCCGCTGCTTTATGACCAGGGCTGGCAAGTCGATTTTGCGGGGCTTTCCGCCGCGCTAAGCGCGCGGTCGAAAGCTGTAGTGGTCGTGCATCCGAACAATCCGACAGGCTCTTTCATCAAGGGAGAAGAAGCGCAAAGGCTGGCCGAAAGCTGCGCGCGCCGTGATCTGGCCATCATCGCCGATGAGGTTTTCCTGGACTATGCGGATGAGGCAGAGCCGCCCTGCAGCTTCGCATTCGACTCCCCGGCATTGACGTTTACACTCAGCGGTCTTTCCAAGATTTCCCTGCTGCCGCAGATGAAGCTCGCGTGGATTGTCGCGAGCGGGCCAAGCGCCCAGGTTGACACAGCCATGCAGCGGCTGGAAGTGATCGGCGACACGTATCTTTCGCCGAGCACTCCAGGGCAGCTTGCGCTGGCGGAAATGTTAGCGATGCGCGGAAATCTGCAGACGCAAATGCGCCAAAGACTCTGCGCGAATCTGGCTTGTCTCGACACGCTACTGCGGAAAGGAGGTTCGGTCGATCGCCTGAAACGCGATGGTGGATGGTACGCCGTGCTGCGCGTACCGGCCACTGGTTCGGACGAAGATCTTGCGATCAAGCTGCTCCAGAGTTCGGGTGTACTTGTGCATCCGGGGCATTTCTTCGATTTCCCGCACGATGGCTTCCTGATCGCCAGCCTGATTGCACCCGAGGCTGAGTTCCAGGAGGGCGCGCGGCGTCTGCAGCATTTGTTTCGCGGTACATAATGGGTTTGACTCGCAGCGTGAGAATTCGCCTGGAGCACGCGAATGGCTGAAAGCCAGTGAGCCTGATCATGATCGGCACGGTTCGGGGTGCCCCACGGCACGGCACCGCAGAGCTTTGCCGGTGTGGACGCCGGACGTCCGCGTAAGATGCTTCTTAACATGAATTTAACACGCACCTCAGGGCGGCAGCGGTTGACAGACCTGGGGACAAATGCGAGACTTCACAGGCTAGCTGGAGGTGCAGCCCACATGCGCACGAAGCTGATCTTCTCTCTAATCTCCCTTGGCATTTTGTTGGTTCTTTCAGGACCGGCCTTCGCACATCATGGATCTGCCGCTTACGATATGTCGAAAACCATCTCGGTCACCGGGACGATCACGGACTTTCAGTTCGTTAATCCTCACGTACTTATAGCCATGGACGTAAAGGACTCCTCAGGTAAGCTCGAGAAATGGCAGGGCGAACTAACTAGCCCCAACCATCTCGCCCGAGCCGGGTGGACCAAGAGTACCCTCAAGCCGGGCGACGAAGTCACCCTTACCGGCGGACCGGCAAAGAGCGGCTCGCCGACCATGTGGATTCGCAAAATTACAAAAGACGGCCAGGAAGTCTCGCTCGGTGGCGGCGGCGACAATTAGGGATCTGCCTTGATCTAGCGCGTGGGCGCGCGGCAATTCAAGGAGTTTAAGAATGCAAAGGGCCTTTGTGTGCGGCACTTCTGTGCTGGGCGCGATATTCGTCATTTGCTCCGCTGGAATGGCGCAGAATTCTCCGGCTGGCCAGCGCCCCGCGCAAGGTAATCCGCCGGCGGGCGCGCAAGGTAATCGACCCCAACAAGGAATGGCACGGGGACCGGCGCCTCCGGTGCAGGGGCCCCCGCACGATCCCCACGATCTGACTGGCGTATGGAACACGCGGCGCGGATATGGCGGGAACAGTTACGACCGGCAGGGCCCGGAAATGACTCCCTGGGGCCAGCAGCAATTCAAACTCGCGAAGGCCTCTAACGGAGGAGAGTACACGTTACAGGAGACAAACGATCCGGTTATCACGAAGTGTTACCCGCCAGGCGTGCCGCGAATCTATTTGCAGCCCTTCCCATTGCAATTCGTACAAACTCCGAAAGAGGTCATGATTCTGTATGAATATGACCATACGGTCCGCCATATCTTTACCGACGGGCGCAAGCATCCCGACGACCTCACTCCTACTTATATGGGCGATTCGATTGGCCGCTGGGAAGGCGATACTTTGGTTGTGGATACAGTTGGTTTCAATGATAAGACTTGGCTCGATCGCGCCGGCCGTCCCCACAGTGATCAGTTGCACGTCGTCGAGCGGTTCCAGCGCATGAATCAGAACGATCTCGAGCTCGATGTCACCATGGAAGATCCCAAGGCGCTGGCTAAACCCTGGAATGCGCATATAGGGTTCCAGTTGCATCCGGATTGGAATATCGCCGAGCAAGTCTGCGCCGACAACGGCGATTTCGTCAGCTTCGAGAAATAAATCTCACCGGCATAAATTAGGGAAAGGGACTCCGTGTGGAGTTCCTTTCTATTTTACGTGAATCGAGCGGCAGGCCGCTTCGGCAGGTTTATCGTGATAGCGCCAGCTTTGCTTAGAGCAATTCTGTAAATTCTTCTAGAGCCATTTCCAGATCACGAGGGATGGCCCGAAAGAGCGCCCAACGTGAGCGCCGTTAGTCCATTCAGATTTCGAAAAGGTTAACAGAAAGTTATTCGAAAATAAGAAAGGCCGAAGCAGTTCTTGGCTGCTTCGGCCTTCGTTGTTTATCCTGGCGGCGACCTACGTTCCCACACAGTTACCCGTGCAGTATCATCGGCCCTGCGGGGCTTAACTTCCGTGTTCGGGATTGGAACGGGTGTGACCCCCGCGGTATGACCACCAGAAACTCTGGATGCTAGAGGTGGGAGCGTTTGGAAACGCCCCCAACGGCTAGCATCGACAAACTGAAGAAGCTGACGTCGTCCGCAATGGCTCCAAGAGAGCATCCGCACGCCGTGGTGATGACGTGCTGGGAAAGTTTTATGGTCAAGCCGAACGGCCGATTAGTACGGGTAAGCTACACGCATTACTGCGCTTCCACCTC
>QHYQ01000093.1 GCA_003224175.1 Acidobacteriota bacterium | reverse complement strand
GCGCCGAGGATTAGCGGTCGCCGCCCGAGCACGCGAATCCCTTTGGTTGGTGCCGTTGATTCTGCCGTTGCAGGAGCCGCGAGAACTTCCCCAATTTCGATGCGCACGTCGCCCGCATCTCTGCAACGCTTGTTCACATCCTTCTGCAAACATCGCCGGAGCAAATCCCTAATCTTGATGGGCGTATTGGTGTGGAGCGCTTGCCAGTCCGGTTCTCCCTGAAGGACCTTCGCAAGAATGTCTGTGACAGTCTCGCCTTGAAAAGCCTGCTTCCCCGCGAGCAGTTCATACAACACGCAGCCACGCAGCTTCCAGCGCCTCGGCGATTTGAACTCCGATCTTCAACGCTTCTTCGATTGGAACCGCTCCTTCCCGCTTGATTCGCTCCGCCAGCGTCTCGCCGGGTACCAACTCCATGATCAGGAAATGGACGCCGTCGGAATGCTCCAGCCCGTGAATGGTCGCAATGTTGGAATGGTTCAGTGAGGCCAGCATCTTCGCTTCGCGCTGAAAGCGAGCCAGTCTCTCGGCATCGTGCGCGAAAGCTTCCGGCAGAACCTTGATGGCCACGTTACGCCCCAGCTTGGTGTCGTGCGCCTGATAAACCTCGCCCATCCCGCCTGCGCCAATCGCGCCGGTGATCTCGTACGACCCGAGCTTGGTGCCAGCCGCGAGCGCCATCACTTCCTTCCCGTGGGAACTCTTTGTTTCAATTCCTCAAACCAGTTCAGCACCACATTGATTTGCGCGGACGCCTGAGCCTGTTCGCTGGTCTTGAGCATCAGAAAGCGTTGGCCATCAGGGGACACGTCGTAGTCAGGAAAGGATCTTGGAGTAGGCACGTAGGGGCCTTCGAAGAGCATCTTTGGCCTGCCGGCCGAGAATGAGGGCTGCGTGGTAACGTCCACCGCCATCATCTTGTTACCGCTGCGGTAGAACAGTTCCCGTCCTTTCGGATTCCATACCGGTTCGCTGCCACCGTCCGTCGAGATTTGCCATTTTCCGCCCGGGCCCGGATACGGCCGCACATAAATCTCAACGCGCCCGGACTCATCCGAAGCATAGGCCATAAAGTGGCCATCGGGCGAAAAGCGAGGCGCAGTTTCAAGGGACGGGGTGCGCACAAATGGCTGTGGCTTACCGTCTTTGAGCGGCAAGGTATATATGTCATAGCCAGTGTTGGGATTGATTTCCACGAAGGTGAGCACCTGCCCGTCTGGTGAGAACGAGCCAGGAACATTGTTTCCCGCGAGTTCGCTGCTGGTCAGCGCTTCGGCGCCGCCGCTGCCGTCGGCCGGTTGCCAGAACAGGCGGTTGCTAGTGCCCTTGAATACGATCCGTTTGCCATCCGGAGTCCAGACGGGATCGATGTTGCCATTACCTTCAAACGTCAACCGGGTTAAGGTGTCGCGGCCAAGCTCGTAAAGCCAGATTTGGCTGTCCGCCTCTTCGATCCCGGCGGCCACACGCTTCCCATCCGGAGAAACCCTCGGCAACACATAGTTGTGGGCAGGAGCAGCCACCGGCTGTTCTGCTCCCTTCCGATCTACCCACGTAAGTCTCAAACCTCCTGCCTCAACAGAACCGGGAACATAAATGAGCGTTCCTGTGGAGGAAAAGCTGAACCCACCTGGCAGCACACCCTGGACGATTGGCACCGCTGCGCCTGTGATTACCAGCCTCTGGGGATCGAACGGCGCGGCCATTACGTTTGACCCTTGCAAATAGACCAAGTGACCGGAGAGCGCGTAGCGCGGAAAAGTCCCCGTCTGGAGCAAGTCTCGGTGCTCGCTCGCCCCAGGCGCTTGGGCCATAATCTTCGGATTGACGCCTTGGGTACCCATGAAGAGCACACCCTTGCCTCCGGGCAAGAACTCCGGCCAGCGGTGGCTAGCCTCACCTTTCTCCAAGCGAGTCAGCGGCTGTGGGTTGCCTCCCGTGTCTGGAATTTGCTGCATAGGGCCTACTTGGGGCGCGAAGGCAATCATCCCCTGGCTGCCCCAACTGCTCCCAGAGTATTGCCCAGCGGTAACATCGGCAAAACTGACTGACGCTCCGCCACTTAGGGAGACCTTTTTCAGCTTTCCAGGAACGTTGAACCCGACCCATTGCCCGTCAGGCGAAAAGAAGGGATTGTGGCCGCCTTCTGTTCCCGGAACCGGCCGAGCTTCCAGACCATCCATCGCCCGGATATAAAGCTGAGTCGTGATGTTATTTGAGCCGGCAGCATAGACCAGCCGCGTACCGTCTGGCGAGATCGCAATAGGCGCGCCTAGATCTAGGTGCTGTCCGGGCGGCAGGGACATGGTGAAGCGCGTAACGGGTTTGCGTGAGGCCGGCTTGAGCATCCACACAGCGAGACCAACGATGATGCATGCGGCCAAAGCGGCGCCAGCCCATAACGGGGTTCTCAACCAATTTTTTCCGGCGGGTGCAACAATTTCCGCGGCGCCCCCATGTGTGCCGCTGGATTCGGCGATCCACTTCAGTTCCCGGCACAAATCGCTCGCAGTTTGCCAGCGATTATCGGGTTCTTTTGCCAGGCAAGTCTTCACCACACGATCCAGTTGTGGAGGCGTCATCGGCTGAAGCGAAGAAATTGGCGGCGGATCGGTCTCAAGGATTTTTGCGATCAAGCTGGCTTGACTCTTGCCCTCGAAGGCCTTCTTGCCTGTGGCCATCTCGTACATGACCACGCCAAACGCAAAAATATCCGTTCGAGCATCGGCCTCCTTGCCTTCCAATTGCTCTGGCGCCATGTATTGCAACGTGCCGAGGATCGTGCCCTGTGCCGTGATGGCTTCTTTCGCTGTAGGAAGTTGGGAGAGCGGAGTCGCCGGCGCAGCCTCTTGCCGCAGTTTCGCCAGACCAAAATCCAGCAGCTTCGTACCGGATTTCGTGAGCATGATGTTGCCCGGTTTCAGATCACGATGCGTGATCCCCTTGCGGTGCGCCTTGTCCAGTGCGTCAGCAATTTCGATGGCGTACTGCAGGACTTGATCGAGGGGCAGCGGACCCTTCTTCAGCCGCTCAGCCAGCGTCTCGCCTTCGAGATGCTCCATCACCAGATAATCAATTCCGCCTTGCTGACCGATGTCGTAAAGCGTGCAGATGTGGGGATGATTCAGGCTGGCAATCGTGCGCGCTTCACGCTCGAATCGCTCGCGCAATTCGGGCTTGTCGGCAAGATGCGAAGGAAGAACCTTGATCGCGACGACGCGGTCGAGGCGTGTGTCCCGGGCGCGGTACACCTCGCCCATCCCGCCCGCACCTATTTGGGAAAGGATTTCGTAGGGGCCCACGCGCTGGCCGGCATGAATTGCCAATGACTCCCACTAATTACAGAAGTGGGCGAACTATATAACCTTTTTCTTAGCTTTGAAAGGCGCCGGTTTTCGCGAGGTCCTCGGATGCGACCGCAGATTCGCATGGGGTGGCCTCGGCAAATCAATTGATAGTTGATTGGCAGAATGCTGCGCGGCAGTCGTTCGGATACGATCCATTCAATTTCGCGGCTGGAACAGAGTCATTTACCGAAGATCCCGTTTTGGGGAGCTGGGTGACGTTTCCAAATACGCTACATGAAACGCTCGTACCATGGAAGTTCGTGTGCCTGGCGCCCACCATGAGACATAGCCCAGGTGGCTGTAATTAACGGGAGAGAATAGCCAATATCCAAGCGGGTAAGGAGAAGCCGAAGCGTACCATGTCGGCGGCAGCCCGCACGGAGGTCGCATAGATGGCAGCGTTGTTGTGGGGGTTGATGGTTATCGGTTTTGCCGTGTTGTCCGAATTTATTGGCCTAACGGTGAGCCCCTTGTGGTGGGAGAGGGGGCTCATCGCCCGTGAACAAGATCCCAGTTCGTTTCGAAAAGCGGTCGGCGTTCAAATAGTCATTG
>QHYQ01000092.1 GCA_003224175.1 Acidobacteriota bacterium | reverse complement strand
TGAGCGAATCACGCAAGTAAGTGAAGAAGGGCTGCTGGCCGGTCGATAATTTGTAGACGTCCGGGTTGATTTCGTAGAAGCGGAAGACGTCCCCAGATTGCGCCAGCGCCGCGAGCGTGCCCACTCCCATTCCCACGAGTCCCACGCGCATGGGATGCTGCGGCCAATTGCGAATGACGATGTTGGCTCCGCTGGCCGGGCCATAGTAGCCCGTCGCGAGGCGCGTGCGCTGTGTATCGCGATACTGGAATCCATGAACGGTGCTGCCGTAGCGCAAGGCGAGATAGTTCTCTTGGTCGACGCTTACCACCGACAGTACCCCGTAGAAGTTTCTGGAAGACCCGATAACGTGGTACAGCGCCGCTTTCTGCGGAATCAGCAAGCCGGCCGTCAGCAATGCCAGCATGACTCTAGACGCGCTGCGGACCAGAATCGGCGCCGGCGCGGTGTGCGACGCTCGACGCTCTATCGCGTACCGCCAAAGGGCGGCGCCGGTCAGAACTGCGGCCGCGTAAAGACCGATCGATCGCGGCAACCGTGCCAACTCTCCCCCTAGTGGGGAAAGCACGGGCAGCGCAAGTAACACGGCACCCGCGAGAATCAGTAGCGCCAACGAAGCTCGCCCCCTGTACCACCAGGACGAACGTTCCCGCGCCGAGACAGAGAATAACACCGCGATGCACCCCAAAACACTCAGTGGATATTCCCAATAATTCGGGAAAATCCGCGGAGCCAGCAAGCTCACGACGACGCCCCCCAAGGTGCCGCCGATCGCGATGGACAAATAGAATGTAGTCAGCGATTCCGACCGTGGCCGCGTGCGTGCCGCCTCTCCATGACACACCATGCATCCCGCGAACAGCACCGCGGAATAGGCGGCGAGCTGCGTCATGAAGGAATACGCCGCGTTGGGGAGCGATACTACGATGACGAGCGCAACCGTCACCGCGAATGCCGGGTAAAAAATCTCTCGCCGATACCAACGGTCGTTCTCAAAACACCAGATGAACGAAAGCAGGTACAGACTTAATTGCAGAACCCATAAGAACGGGCTAACGGCGATGTCCTGACAGATGAGATTCGTCGTTGCGAGCAACAGGACGGATGCGCAGGCCGCCAAGCCGATCCACTGCAGCCGAAGCGACCATCGAACGAGGTTTCCACGCGAGCGCAAATCGGGAACAAAGCTCTCTCTCAATGCGCCGGGAGCGCCCGAGCGCACCGCGCTTCGAGCGCTGAAATAGTAGCAAACCAAAAACAGGCCATAGCCTGCGGCCCAAGCCCAGCGTTGTGCGCCGAGCGCGACGTGCGGTTCGACCAAGGACGGATACGACAGTAACCCTAGCAGCGATCCCGCATTTGAGAGCGCATAAAGCCGATAGGGCAACCGCTTTGGCCCCGCCTGCGCAAACCAATGCTGCATCAATGGGCTCGTGGCCGACAGCAAAAAGAAAGGCAGACCTATCGCGCCGATCAAAAATTCCGTGATCGCCCATGTGGGGTCGGCCCCGGGCCGCGGTTGCCAGTTCGCACCGGAACCGATGGGAGCGGATCGGATATAAGCCAGAACGGCTATGAAAATAGCCGAAACGGCTAGAAGAGCACCGTGCACGATGACCTGCTTGCGAAGGGGAAGCAACGTGGCAAGTCCATGTGAGTAACCGTACCCGGCAAGAAACAACAATTGGAAGACAAACACGCATACGGTCCATACCGCCGACGCGCCACCAAAAAGAGGAAGGACTTCCTTTCCGAGCAGCAATTGAACCTGAAAGAGTAGAAACGCACTGACGAAGATCGCGAGGGCAAACGGCGATTGCCCAACCTCGCTAACGCGCCCCTGGACAGCCCCAAGGGGAGTTTCGACAGTGGTACTCATGCATAGTAAGTGTAGGCGGGCTACGGGAAAGAGCCCCTGGCCACTCGTGTTCCTGTGTTCAAAGCACCCATGCGTAGAGAGCGCGCAGGCACTTAGGTCCCGCCACCGTTATGGGAAACTGGCGTGCGAGGGGATGCGCGGTTCGTTGCGGGGGGCGGCGGCGCGGGTTACACTGGCCGGCACGCATGTCTCGTGGCAAACTCATCGTCATTGAGGGCATTGATGGGGCCGGAAAGGGGACGCAAGCAGATTTGCTTGCTGGCGCTTTCCAGCGACGCGGTATTGCTTTTGTGAGGTTTAGTTTCCCCCGCTACGAATCCTCGTTTGGCCGGCTGATTGCGCGATTCTTAAATGGCGAGTTTGGCCCCTTGGCGGCTGTGGATGCCCATTTTTCGGCGCTCCTCTATGCGGGTGACCGATTGGAAGCCAAGCCCGATTTGGAGGCAGCTCTCAACTCCGGCCAGGCTATCGTGACCGATCGCTATGTGGCCTCCAATCTCGCCCACCAGGCGGCGCGCGTACCCGCCGAAAGGCGGCCTGAATTCATCTCGTGGCTGCGGCAGCTCGAGTACGGCATTTATGGACTTCCCGTCGAAGATCTGGTCATTTACCTTCGGGTTCAGGCGAGAGAGGGACATCGGCTCGTGGGCCTGAAATCAGCGCGCAGCTACACGGCAATGCGTCGCGATCTCCAGGAATCGGACGTCCTGCATCTGGAAGAGGCAGCGCTCGTCTATGACCAACTCGCGCAGGCGCCAAATTGGGTTACCATCGACTGCTCCGACGCAAAATCTGGCAAGCATCGGTCGCCGGAGGAGATTCATCAGGACGTGCTCGGGGCTATCGGTTCCCGCGTGCTTTCGCGCGTCGCCCAGCCATGAACAGAAGGAAGTCCGCTTAGCCGCACTTGGCTCAATCGATTCAATAGGAAAGGCGAAGGATCCGACCCGCTCATGCCATTCTCAGATTTCCTGGGTAACTCGCGAATCGTAGCCGCACTGCGCGGCGTGCTCGTCACGGCAAGGGTGCCTCACGCCATGTTGTTCGCCGGGCCCCGCGGCGTGGGGAAATTTACGTTGGCGCGAATGTTCGCGCAGGCAGCCAATTGCCAGAGGCTGACGGACGATTTCTGCGGCGAATGCGGCCCCTGCCAGACGATCTTCAGGCTGCAGAACACCTCCGCGCTCGTCGAACAGGGCCTTATCGAGCGGGGAGAAGGAGCGGACTCGGCAACCGTCGAACGAGTCCCGCTCGTGCTGGAAACCCATCCGGATGTTTGGGCAATTGTCCCCGATCCTGTACGGCTGAAGAACCCTGTGGTCCGGCCTATCCTGCACGTCGGCCAATTGCGGGCCGTGCAACGCGCCGCCTATTTCAAGCCGCTCGCCAGACGCCGCGTCTTTATTATCGACGGCGCAGAAACGATGCGCTGGGACCATGCCAACATCTTCCTCAAGATCCTCGAAGAGCCTCCCGAAACCGCCAGCCTAATCCTGCTGGCTCCGAATCCGTAGGCGCTCCCCGACGGATCTGTTCAACGATACGGCACGGCTAACCAAGGCTCAAAAAATGCCGTTTGAAACCGTGCTGGAAGTGTTCTATAGTTTGCTCAACGATCTGCTGGAGCTCTCCGCAGGTTTCGCAGGTCAGCAAGCGCGTAACCCAGCGCTCGGCAAAGAACTCGCCGGGCTGAGCCGGCAGGTCGATACCGCGTGGATTGCATCAGCCGTGGATGGCCTCGATGAACTTGATGGCCGTCTCCGGCGAAACGTAAACAGGCAACTCGGGCTAGACGCGATCGCTCTATCGTTATCCGAAGCTTTGCAAAAATAGACTGATTCACGTAACTAACCCGCAACGCCGTGCATCCAAACCAGCGAGTCGCACCTTCCACAAATTAATTAGGAGCACGAAATCATAGAAGGAGAAGGGATGGTTAATCGCAAATTATTCCGCCCGAGCTTAACTGAGGTTAAAGAACCGCCGGCTTCCCGCTCTCATGCGAGCGGTCCGCAGCCGCACAAAAAGCCCGCGCCACCTGAACAGACACATGCCGAGAATTTCTATTGGGTGAAGCAGATGCAGGCGCACACGCCCATGACCATCGTGCTGCGCGACGGCGAGACCCTGCGCGGAACAGTTGAATGGTATGACCGGGATTGCATCAAGCTGACGCGCTTCGGCAGCCCCAATCTGCTCATTTACAAGCAAGTTATCAAATACGTGTACAAGGATGGCGAGGAAGCGGCCGCGGGCGGGAGCAACGGGCAATAAGCCGACACCTCAAGTGACGGAGCGAGAAAAAGCCTCGTGACTAGCGCAGGCGTACCTGTAAAACGCGCTCGGCGCGCTGTGCAAGATGGCAGCTCAATTGGCGCTCGCGCCCGGCATCTCAGAAACCAGTTCCGGAACTTCGATGCGAATGAGCGTGCCCGCTCCCTTACGGCTGGAAATCTCCAGACGGAAGTCATTGCCGTACAGCACGCGAAGGCGCTCGTGGACGTTGCTGATTCCGATGCCATCCACGTAAACCTGCGGCATACGCTCCTCGGGTATGCCCGCGCCGTTATCTTCCACCTCGATGATCAATCGGCCGTCGCTTAGCGCCGTGCGAATGGTAA
>QHYQ01000091.1 GCA_003224175.1 Acidobacteriota bacterium | reverse complement strand
GCTCCGTCACGGGGTATGACCCTCCGAAGTACATCGCCTTTCATCACACCATGCTGTTGAAGAAAGCCCCGCTTACCGCAAGCATTGACTGTCCATAAGGTCCTGATAAGTCGGATTACCGGACAAGTGAGCCGAAATCCTTTCGGCGTGGAATCTGGGACCGTCCGGCAACTGCCTGAAGCGCCACATCTTAGTGCATGCCGAAAATGGCTAATCGAGGATTGCCGCAGAGGTGTTAGCCGCTTAGGGGGCGGTTAGCGAATGGTCTTTGGAGCGCCCCTGCGCCGCTCTGTGAACCGTTCCGATGCCCACTCCAAAACTGGCTGCAACCTCGCGCCAGGAAAGGCCCTGCTCGCGTAGTGCAGCAACCTTCTCGGCATCTATGCGGGACGGCGGGCGGCCGAGGCGCTTCCCGCGTGCTCTGGCCACGGCCAGGCCCGAGCGAACACGCTCACGGATTAGCTCGCGCTCGAATTCAGCGATGCTGGCGAAGATGCCGAACACGAGCCGGCCATTCGGCGTCGAAGTGTCCACTCCCTCGTGGAGCGAGATAAACTGAATGCCAAGCGAATCGAACTCGCAAAGCGCGTTCACAAGCTGGCGCAGACTGCGCGCGAAGCGGTCGTAGCGATAGACCACCACGGCATCTACCTGGCGCTTGCGGCACGCAGCCAGCATCGCGTCCAGTTGCGGGCGCTTTTCTTTCGCGCCCGAAATGCCCACGTCCACGTACTCACCAGCGATCTCCCAGCCGCGCCGCTGGCAATATCCGCGGAGCTCAGCAAGCTGCATCTCGGGATTCTGCCCGGCGTGGGTGCTGACGCGGGCGTAGAGTGCGGCGTGCGCCCGGCCCTCGCTGGTGATCTTTCCGATGGGCCTCATCCTTGTGCCGCCTGCCGACGCAACCAATCCAGGCGCTCTGCGCCGCGCGGGCTCAACCGATATAGAAGAAGGCCACGCCGGTCGAGCGAGCGCTCCACCAGCTTCCACTTATGAAGGCGCTTCAAGTAAGAATAGGAAGCGCGCACGGGGTAGAACCCGGCCAGGACCGCCCACGCCGGCGGGGACAGCCATCCGCGATCTTCAAACACAGCCAGCGCGAGGCGTTTTAACGAGTTGTATTTTCCGCGCATTGCTTACAAACCTTTTGCACAAGAGTCATGGGGACAACGGAACGAAAATTTCGGTGCGAGAAACCGTCTGCAAGGGGCAAGCTTTTGCCATTCCACTCGCTCTGCTTGATTTCCCGCGCGTTCCGGTCACAAACAAAAACGTGCTTACAAACCTTGGTACAATCCCCTATGAGGCAGCGCGGCGAGTTGAAGCGCTTGGTGCTTGAATCGCTGGGTGACGGCTGCTGGCATTACCCCCGCCAGATCGCGGGCGTCTTGCCCTTCACCCATAGCAGCCGGCTCCACGCCTACCTTCTCCGCCTCTGCGACGAGGGCCTCCTGGAGCAGGCTCGGGACAACCGAACCGCCTACTGCATCTACCGGCTTACCGAACAGGGCTGCCGGCTTCTTCTTAGGCACCACTGGAATGAACGCCGACGGAGGGACGCTGAGGCTGTCAGTCATCAGGCACCTCCCGCTTCAGCAAGCGCGGCGAGTCTGGCATAATCTCCCGCTCGATCACGTCCCAAGTGAACGAGCCGTGCAGGCCGAGCCCGGCCACTCTGTCGGTAACCTCGCGCCCGCACCTCTCAGCAATGGCGTCCAGGTCCCGCGGCTCGGTC
The DNA here is from genome assembly GCA_003224175.1 of Acidobacteriota bacterium. Classification (GTDB taxonomy): domain Bacteria; phylum Acidobacteriota; class Terriglobia; order Acidiferrales; family UBA7541; genus Palsa-189. The sequence continues at coordinate 1,601 of QHYQ01000091.1, read as the reverse complement.
TGGCTGTAAAGAATCCACAAGTCGGTGGCGCTGGTAAGCGTGCGTGATACCTCGCTCGCGCGTTGCGCGGTCCACAAAAGGTCGATGCCACGATGGCGGCCTGTGCGGACTATCTTTCCAAATGCAGGCGGCAGGTATCCTGCCTTGCACACCAGCGGCGCTTCCTCCACGCAGAACAGCATGTGGCCGTAGTAGTAGACCAACTGGCAGATCTCTTCGAACTCGCCCTCTAGGTCTTCGCCAGGGATGTAGGCGGAGGCGAACGTTTTCGCCCGGCTCGCCTGATAGACGTACTCATCGAGTTCGTCGTCGATTGCTTCAAATACGTCGGGCAGCGAACGAGTGTGATCTCCCATGGGGTCCCATGCAAAAATCCGAGGACAGTACTTCAACAACGTGGCGACGCGCGTGCTTTTGCCTGAGCCCTTGCGCCCAACGATGCCGACGATCCGGTTTTGAAAATCACTCATTGCAGTGGAGTCCAAGTGGAAACTAGCGCTCGCTGCGGAGTAGAAGGTATGCCGCCACCTCTGCGGAAAAACAGCAGCCACAAGAGCAGCGCGGCGCCTGCGAGAAGGAGCGCGAGCGTCAAATGCGGATGGCGGTCGAGCCACGAACCGGGAGAATCGTTTGCAGTCATCGCAATACCTCGATCTGCGGGTTGCGCAGGCTGTCGCGGAACAGCCAGAGCTCCCGTGTTGCATTCGGCGGCAGGTTGTCGAACGCGGCCAGGCGCGCGCTCTCGGCCCGGCTCGGGCCGCGATTCGTTTTGGCTTGGACCAGTCGCACGCCGGCGCGGGAGATCGCTACCAAATCGAAGACGCCCAAGCTGCCGGCGGCGCGCACTACGGCCCAGCCCTGCGCTTCGAGCAGGCGTCGCGCCCGGCGTTCGGCCCGCGCGCCCCTTGGCTGAGGTGTTCATGCCTGCCCTTGCGTTCGCGAGGCGCCAGACACACGCGGCAGTGCCAGGTGCCACCCGGTCCGGCATGCCCGCACGTGGGGCAATAACAGCGGCCCGTTTCCCCCGCCTTGGCCTCACAGTGCCAGCAGCGCGACTCCGCTTCTGTCGCGGCTTCCAAAACCGTGTTTTCAGAGTTTTTAGACCGCTCCCGAGTCTGTCGACACCGGCAATGCTCGACGCACAGGCCACAGCACGCGAGAGCTTGGGGAACGTCCAGGCAGCCGCAGCCTGGCTTGAGCCAAGCATAGGTTTGGCTCTTCGATTCTTGTAGCCGATCCAATGTGTAGGTTTCGCCGCAACACCAACACTTCGGTACCGATGCCAGGGGTTTGCTGTCTCCGCAATATCGCGGGGCGACAAGCACGACGCCGGTCGGAATGTCGGCTCTCGATGGTGGTTTTGTAGGTTTTGAAGGCTCAGGTCCGCGGCCTTTTTTCATTATTTCAGGGTCGCAGGGGGCGCGCGTAATAGAAAAAGTCTCCGGGGACGTACCGACAAAACCTTCACAACTTGGTTTTGTAGGTTTTGAAGCTTCGTGATCGGGGGTTTTTTCTATTATTTCGACCACGGGCTTCCAATCGAGCCACTTGCTACGCACGGCGCACCGCCTTCGGATTGACCAGCCAAACTTCCGATGGCC
>QHYQ01000107.1 GCA_003224175.1 Acidobacteriota bacterium | reverse complement strand
GAGCTTGTGGCAACCATTCAGGGGGTCCTCCCAGAGTGCATGTATGTCGTGCCTCCAGCAGAACGTTTTCAGCCGGAGCCATACCGGGTTCTGGACTACGCAGCCTACTATCGGTATGTCAAGGCCAGACTGGAAAAGGCCACTGAGCGAAAGGTCGGCAGCCCAACAACGTACCCAGAACCGAATCCCCATTGCCCCGTCTGCCGCTGGTGGCGGGAGTGTGACGCCCAGTGGCGCCGGGATGACCATTTGTCATTGGTGGCCGGCATCAGCAGGCTACAACGGAAACAATTACACGCTTGGAACACAACCACGGTCGAGCAACTGGCCATGCTTCCTCTTCCGATTGGGGAGTGCCCCGAGCACGGGTCGAAAGAGGGCTATGCTCGGGTGCGCGAACAGGCGCGGGTGCAGGTAGCCGGACGTAATCAGGGTCAGCCAGTGCATGAGCTACTCGAAGTGGTCGATGAGCGCGGGCTTTCGCGTCTGCCGGAGCCTTCACATGGGGATGTTTTCTTTGATATGGAAGGTGACCCTTTCGTGGGGTCTGGGGGACGAGAATACTTGTTAGGCTTTGTTACTGAAGACGAGGGCGGAAAACCAACATACAAACGAAATTGGGCGACTACGGCAGCAGAAGAAAAGCAGGCTTTTGAGTGGTTCGTCGACTTGGTAATGGCGCGATGGGCGAAGTATCCGAGGATGCATATCTATCACTTCGCCCCGTACGAGCCATCTGCTTTGAAAAGGCTGATGGGCAGGCATGGGACTCGTGAAGATGAAATCGACCGGATGCTACGGGCGGGGCTACTCGTCGACCTTCACGCCGTTGTCAAGCAAGCGGTTCGTGCGAGTGTAGAGCAATACTCGCTGAAGGCGTTGGAGGCATTCCACGGATTTGAGCGCGCAGTACCGCTAGATAAGTCCCGCCAAGCAATGCATCAACTGGAGCATCGTCTTGAGCTGGAACGGGCATATGACCTGGATGACGCCATCCTCGAAATTATCGAAGGGTATAACGCGGACGATTGCCTTTCCACGCTGTCGCTGCGCAACTGGTTAGAGTGCCAGCGTAAAGCGCTGGAGGAAGCGGGTCACAGAATACTCCGTCCAGCGGTGTCAGAGGGTGCGCCTGCTGAAGCTGTGAGCGAACGTCAACAGCGAGTGGCGAGGCTGGCGCAGGGCTTGTTGGGAGGAATTCCCGCCAATCCCCAGCAACGTACGGGGGAACAAGCAGGCCGCGCGTTGCTGGCAAATCTTCTCGACTGGCATCGACGGGAGGATAAGGCAAATTGGTGGGAGTTCTTCCGACTCCGGGACTTAGCAGCGGAAGACCTCCTGGATGAGAGAGCTGGGTTGGCGGGCCTGCGCCTGGTTGGTCGTGTTGGCAGGATTGGAAAACTCCCGGTCGATCGCTATGCCTTTGAGAAACAGGAAACCATCATCCGTGCTGGAGACACGGTGTGCGAGAGAGGAGACAAGATTGGTGAGGTCGTCGCGATCGACTTGGCGGATCGCACCATCGACATCAAGAAAATGAAGAAGACCGCCGAGACTCATCCGGCCTCGGTTTTCGTGGATGGCAGAGGTCCCAGTTCCGACGCCTTAGCCGAAGCCCTCTTCCATATCGGTGCGTGGGTCGAGACTAATGGGTTGGATGCGCCGGGAGCCTACCGGGCAGCGCGTGACCTGCTTCTGCGTCGAGCGCCACGTTTGATGGACCGAGCTGGAATGCTGGTTCGCCCAAACGAATCCACACTGGAAGCCGCCAAGCGGATTGCGGCGTCACTGGATCATTCAGTGCTGCCCATCCAGGGGCCACCGGGCGCGGGCAAGACATACACAGGCGCGCGAATGATCTGCGAACTCATCCGGCAGAGGAAGAAAGTCGGTGTGACGGCGGTGAGTCACAAGGTGATTCGAAACCTGCTGGACGAGGTGTTGGCCGCTGCCCAGGAAGTGGGGCTTAACGGCGTAAAATGCATGCAAAAGGTTAGCGAGAAACCAGAAAAACGCCCTCCCGGCGGCATCACGGTAACAACCGACAACGGCGAGGCCCTGGCAGCACTGCAGAATGGGACGGTCCACGTTGTCGCCGGCACCGCATGGCTATGGTCGCGGGAGGACTTCTTTGAAAGCGTGGATACCCTTTTTATCGATGAATCGGGGCAGATGTCGCTAGCTAACGCGCTGGTCGTTTCACAAGCCGCCAAGAGCCTCGTGCTTCTGGGTGATCCCCAGCAGCTGGAACAGCCAGTGCGGGGAAGTCATCCGGAAGGGGCGGAAGTTTCCGCGCTCGAACACCTGCTAGCAGGAGCGAAGACGATTGCATTGGAGAAGGGGTTGTTCTTGGAAAGGACCTGGCGGCTGCATCCGAAGATTTGCGAGTTCACCTCGGAGGTATTCTACGAGGGCCGGTTGCAATCACGGGAGGGACTGGAGAACCAGCGGATCACAGGGCATCCCTGGCTGGGTGAGGTGGGCCTGTGGTTCATTCCCGTGAACCACGAGGGCAATCAGAATACTTCGCCAGAAGAGGTTGAACAAATTGCTGCCATTGTTGAGGGCCTGCTACAACTCGAAGTGAAGTGGATTGACGACAACGGTAGCAGCCGTCCGCTTCGATTGGACGACATCCTGATCGTCGCGCCGTACAATGCGCAGGTTTCTGATCTGTCCGCGCGTCTGAAGAACGCAAGAGTGGGAACGGTGGACAAGTTTCAGGGCCAGGAAGCGCCCCTAGTGATCTATTCGTTGACGACTTCGTCGCCTGAGGACGCGCCGCATGGGATGGAGTTCCTTTACAGTTTGAACCGGCTCAATGTAGCGACTTCCCGCGCTCGCGCGATCGTGATCCTAGTCGGTAGCTCCCGCCTCTTGGAGCCAGAGTGCCATACCCCGCGGCAAATGAAATTGACTAACGCGCTTTGCCGGTACGTTGAACTGGCACAAGTGCCCGAAATCGACGCAGACGAGCGTGGGGATAGCCGTGCGGTGTTGAGCATCGGCTAGAACAGAAACTCGCCGAGAAGCGCGGCGTTGTACGAGAAGTGGGACTGTGCGGGAGCGATTACGAGTTACGCCACGACATCAGGCGGGCCGTGTTCTCGACAATTATCATCACTTCCGGAGGCTGGAGCGGTGAAACTTGGCTATGGCCGTAAGGTAGAAAGTCCGTGTTCCACTGCGGCCCTCGTTGAGCGAAGCCGTAAAGCTGCTCGATGGCCCTGTTGGTGATTTCTTTGATTTGTTCGTTTTTTGATATTGCGTTTCTCCCGGGAGGTGATTTGGTTCCTTCAGCCAGGACAGAGGAACCAATCACTGAGCGGACGGGAGGACGGATGCGGTCAGATTTAGGCGGCTGGACCCCGCCGCAGCGGGGCAACGAGCGTGACAGGTCACTGTTCACCTGGCGCGCACGTGTGCTAGCGCGTGTCCAGAAAATGCTGATGTGTTCAG
>QHYQ01000290.1 GCA_003224175.1 Acidobacteriota bacterium | reverse complement strand
TGCTCAGGCGCGCCGTGCTGATGGGACTCGCATCCCATGCGTAGGTCGCCTCCTTTCGCGTCGCTTCCAGCGCCACGTTGTGCGCTGCTGCCAGCTTGGCCCCGCGATCCTGGAAGGCTTGCTTGCGCTGCGGCGTGATCTGGCGCTTGGTTTCCTCGATCAGCGCCGGCAAAGTCGCCTCCGCGTCGGCCGCAATGGCCAGATCGACTTCGGTGAAGCGGTTGAATTCCTGGTAGTTGGATTTTGTGTAAAGATCGGCGGCGCTGATGCTGATCAGTTTCGTGCCGGGCTTGATCACGGAACGCGAGCTGCGGTGCACTTGATCGTGGAATGCGTTCACCACACTCCACAAATCCAAAGCTTCGAGACCCAGAATCACATCCGCGCTCGAGACCACCGCCCCGCGGCGGTTCGATTGGTTGAGGAGATGCCGCGTGGGAAAATTCATCCGCCCGTTTATGTCGATCACCGGGGCTTGCAGCGTCTCGGCCAGCTCCACCAAGTGATCGATGCCCGCCTGCGTCCGCGCTGTGCGGTCCACAACGATCACCGGATTCTCCGCCTGCACCAGGAGCCGCGCCGTCTCCGCCACCGCGCCGGAATCGCCTTGCGGCGGCGACGGCAGCGTCACTTTCGGTATGCTCAGCCTGGTCCCTTCGCGAATCGGGTTTTCCTGTAGCTCGCTATCGGCCACCAGCAGCACCGGCGCCATCGGCGGCGTCATGGCGATCTTATAGGCGCGCACCGCGGATTCCGCGAAGTGCTGCAGCGAGACGGGCTGGTCATCCCACTTCGTGTAATCGCGCACCATCGCTGCGGCGTCCAGAACGCTGTGCGCCCATTCCCCATAAACGGGGGATCGCATCGTGGCGTCCAGGTTGTTGCCGATCAGCATATAAACTGGGACGCGGTCGCAATACGCGTTATAGATCGCCATCGCCGCGTGCTGCAGCCCCACGGTGCCGTGCGCGAACATGCACAGCGGCTTGCCTTCGATCTTGGCGTAGCCGTGGGCCATGGCCACCGATTGCTCTTCATGAAGACAGGTAATGAACTCGGGACTCTTGTTGCCTCCGTAATTGATCACCGATTCGTGCAGCGCCCGGAAACTCGAACCCGCCACCGAACACACGTACTCGATGCCCAGAGCCTTGAGCACATCCACCATGAAGTCCGACCCGGTGCGATCCACCGTAAGCACTTCGCCGCCCACGGGCGGCGGATCTCCTTCGACCGGCGGCAAGGGCAGCGCGCGCCGCGCCGGCGCAGCCGGTGCGGCGGCCTTTGCCGCAAGAGGATCCACTGACGCCGCCAGCGCTCCCGCGCCGGCCGCTACGCCCTTCAGAAAATCTCGCCGCCCGACCTTTCCCTTCTTCGCTCTCGCCATCTTTCCGCCTCTATCCGCAGCCAATGCGAATTTGTTCGAAGGCTACGATGTTCCGCGCCCGTTTGCAATCGTCCGCCCCGGTTCGCCGCGCCGTGAAGGCGAACCGGAACCGGCACGCGCCGCCGGCCAACGCCTATGGCGTTGCGGCTTTGGGCAGCACGCTTTCGCCGAACCTTGCCGCGTCGATGGGCACGTTCGGCTGAACATCCGTCATGTCAAATTCAGAGCGCCCATCGGTCCAGGTAAGCGTCCAGTGGAATGGGACTTTGACGCCGGCGAGATCGCGATAATCCGAGTAATCCACTTGCGAAGGATTGAAACCCAGCGTCGTGTCGGCAAACCGCGCTACCCTCACCAGCAAGCCCGATTTTGTATCGAAGAATAATTTTACGCGACTCCCTCCGGGGGCCGTCGCCTGCACGACTTGGACGAGATGGTCGTCCACGCTCGTAGGCGGGAACCCCACGCGCCAATCGCGCAGGTATTTCTTGATCCCGGCGGGGAAAAACATCTCCGCGTCCAATTGGGCGCCGTCGAGTTCTCCTCCGGTCAGCGGCTTCACCGGAAGTATGGTATTGGTCATCGCGATCCATGCGTTGCGGCCATCATAGGTCGTGATGTTTTCCGCCTTCTCCGAACGATGCACGATCGTCGTGCTTTGCCCGGGGAATTTGGCATAGACCTCTACGGGAACTTTGTCGAGATTTGTGTCGAAGCCGGCGTAGGTCCCTTTGGCGGTAAGGCTGGTAATGCCGGCCAGTCGCTCTGCCCCGCCAAGCGCCTGGATATATTTGTCAAGGATCTGATCGGCCGTCGGCGACGGAATCGGTTCATCCGGAACTTCAATGTCATTCGGATCCCGGTCCGGTACAGCGCCATTCTGCACCGCCAAACTGGGAGTCTCCGGGGGCTGCGTATCGCTGCGATGGCAAGTCCAGCAGGTCACCCTGTGCGCACCGCCAAAGTTGGCTTGATTGATGGCTTTCACCATGAGCATCATCTGGCGCGCCTTCTGTTTTTTCGGGGTATCCGCGGCATAGTCCCTGATCAAGCCTCTCCCCGCAGCCAAATGGCATTCCGTGCAATTCACGCTCAGCGATGCGGCAATGAAACCCATCGTCCCCAGGAATTGGTCCACCGGGATCCCTTTGAGCACTTGAACATTCTTGAAAAATTGGTCGGACATCACCGGCTTCGTCCCCGAAGCCGCCGGCGCCGCTTGCCCGGCTTGCCCGTGCGCCGCTGCCACAAGCATCAGGCACATGCCTGCCAATGCCAGAGCCCCCAGAACCTCGCGCCGAATGCCTCTCTCGGTTGTGACTTTCACGTCGCCCTCCCCGCCGCCAGCCCGGAACATACGCCGCCCCGCCCGCGAATGCAATGCTCCGCCCGTACGGGCATCACCCGCCAATTCGTGAGCAGCTATTTCCAGACTGTCCCCTCCTCCGCTCCGTTCCTCACTCCGGCAAAAGTCTGCCTTTGGTTTCCGGCACGAACCAAGGCACGATCAGACCCAAAACATAGATGAGTCCAAGGGTCATGGCACTGCGCGACATGCCTCCAAACTTCTGGATCATGCTTCCCGCCAGTATCGGGAATAGCCACGCGATCACCCGAGTGCCATTGAACACAAAGCTCGCCGCAGTCGAGCGCACACTACTGGTGAACAGTTCGACCGGATAAATGGCCATCCATGAATACGCCAACCCTAGAGTGAAGAAGCCGTTGATATACGCGACGAACATCATGGATTCGACAGAGTGAGTCCACATGTATGTGATAGGCGTCAACAGCAGCGCACCGGCATACGTGAGGAACAGGAACTTCCTGCGACCTATGGCATCGATTAGGAAACCAGAGACCATGTAGGCAGTGACCGCGCCGATCGTATATAGAATCGCGGCACGGTTGCCCCACTCAACAAAATTGGCATAGTGCTGGGCTTTAGCGATTTGCTCGGTGTAGGCCGGCAGCCAAGTAGAGATCGCCCACCAGCCAACCACGCTGGCCAGCGACATGAGAAAAGTCAGCAGCACGCGACGCCGGCTCTCGCGCTCGCGGAAAATCTCCGCCAGAGTCAATGGACGACGGGCGGTCTTGCCGATCGCTCCTTCATCTTCTTCGGTCGCTGCCCAACGGTGCTCGCGGATGGCCTTCAGCCATCGCTCGGATTCATTGATGGCGCGGCGAATGTAAAGTGTGAAAAGGGCGGGAATCGCGCCCACCACAAACATCAATCGCCAGGACTGAGGTCCCAATGGATTGACCCGGCTGATTACCCACCAGACCAGCGCGGCCAGCAGCGTTCCCCATCCAAAGCCGGACTGCAATAGGCCGGCACCTTTTGGCCGGGCACGATCGGGCCAAGTTTCGGCCAGCAGCGTTACGCCCGTGCTCCACTCGCTACCCATCGCCAGTCCGGTAATGAACCGCAGAGCTGCAAACATAAGGAATGTCTGGCTCAAAGCGGTTATGCCGCTGAACAGCGCGTAAAGGAACACCGACCAGATCATCATTCGCTTGCGGCCCACGTAGTCGGCCAGAATTCCACCGATAAGGCCGCCCGTGCCCCAGCCCAGCAGAGTCACGCCGATGGCGGTGCCTGCCCAAATCGGCGCCGACTTCAGTTGCTCGGGCGGCAATAGTGCCCGGAGCGCGAATGGGAGAGCGACAATTAGCGCGTAGGTCTCATATCCGTCGAAAATCCATCCCAGAAAGCTGGCGGCCAGTATCCGGCAGTGAGTTGGGGTGACATCCGTATACCAAGGCTGCGACGCTGACCGGACCGAAGCCACAGAGTTCATAAAGTTTCTTCCGCTCCCAGCGGCCACTCAGAGGAAAAGCCTGGCCCGACGTCACCCCTCGCCATATACGCCGGTCCGCCCCCGATTGCAATCCTCCGACGTTTTTTAGGCGCCAAACGCGCCGTGGACGTTGTTGACGCGTGAAAGCTCCTGATGCCCATGACCTTCGCTCGAAGAACGGCCTTTTCGCGTCCGACAACGCGGATTATTGGCGTGTCCACCCCCTCCCTACACGTTTGCCGTATCTGTTCATTCCAGGCAGCTCTAACTCCTTTGAAAATGGAACTGCTGATTCGGCAGGAGTTGCGACGCGAGTCTGCAAGTGCTGATGATGTGGAGCTTAGTTGATTGCGGCACTTCCGGCGCGAAGGTTGGGATCGAAAAAGTCGGCAGAGGGATCCTGTCGGTCCGGTTTGTTCGAAAAGGAAGGTTCTGGCCAGCCCCCCAGGTCGGGATGCTTAACATTTTCGCGAAGTCGGGCAAAACTTTTCTGCGGTCGTGCGAAATCTCACAAATAGGCGCGTGCGATTCTTCGCGAACCTTTCAACTATTCTACCTAAGAGTCAACCGAGTTTACTTTTCTTTTACCAGTACAGCTCGTGATATCCTCACCCACCAACTTTGCCGAGGATAAGAAAATGAGTATTCGAGCTATCCACGTGCAGCATTTTCGGAGTATTGGCAATGCCGCACTTGCTCAGTGCGGCGGGCTGAATGTTCTTATCGGAAAGAACAATGCTGGGAAATCGAATCTCCTAAGCGCAATCAGTCTGCTGTTATCACACCTTCAGGGTGGCAGAATTGCGGCTCCATGGTCATCCCCGCGCCCGCAGTCAGAATTCAATCAGCGCGACAGTTCGAGGCTCGTGAGGATAGTTGTCGAATTCAGTCTGTCGCCTGAGGTGAATCGAGATCTTCGCGACAGGCTGACAATGGAAGCTCCGGTTAGTACCCGAGGAAAAGATAGATCCTGAAATAAAGGATGTCTTACAGGAAGTTGCGGATCAATGGCTTAGGGCCTGAAGTGTGCCAATTGCGATGCGGCTAGCGGGTGGAGGCGGGCTCGAAGGGCTGCACGTCGCGGTCGATTCTTGCCGCGAGCTCGTCTTTTGCCAGTTCGAGTTCATAGTGCTTTTGCATGTTCATCCAGAACTCGGCGCTGTTTTTGAAGTAGCGGCCAAGGCGTAAGGCGGTATCTGCGGTGATGCCGCGGCGTTCATTGACGATCTCGGCGATCCGCGTGCCTGGCACATGAAGGTCCATCGCCAGTTTGTTCATGCTCAGACCTAAGGGCTTCATGAATTCTTCGCGTAGCATTTCCCCGGGGTGGACCGGCTTTAGCTTTCTCGCCATTCGTTCCTCCTAGTGGTAGTCCGCGATTTCCACTTCGTAGGCATCCCCGGCGCGCCACACGAAGCAGAGGCGCCACCGATCGTTAATGCGAATGCTGTATTGGCCTTGGCGATCCCCGCGTAATTTTTCCAGCCGGTTTCCGGGAACGGTCGCGAGTTGGTCAAGAGCCGGGGCTGTGTGCAGGGCCTCCAGCTTGCGGAGGGCCTGACGCTCGATCGCCCTGAACCGCCGTACCGATTCCCGATTAAAAAGATGCTCCGTATCGGCGTTCCGGAAGGACCGGATCACTATTTGATTATATAACGGGAAGCGTTAAACGGCAACAGCTAAGACCTCCTGGGGTCTGCCGCGGAGTGGCAAGACGGCCACCAGCTCAACGCACGGGCGCGCGCCGAAAGTTCGGGGTGGGCGTAGAATCGTGCGCAGGGAGGGAAACCGATGGCTGACGATCAGAGCGACTCGAAATTCTCGCGGCGGGATTTCCTGGAAGTGAGCTCCGGGGCGCTAGCGGGCGCCGGAGTAACCTCGGTGACAAGTATGTTCGCGCAGGATCAATCTCCGAATGGGGCCGCGAAGCCGGGCTCCGACCGCAGTACGAGCGATCCCGGCCCTACGAACCCCACGCTCGATTCGCAGAATCCCGATTCCGGCAATTCGCCGCCGACCGATGCCGGCGGCGTGCAGACCTTCAAGTATCCCTTCTCCTTCGCGCACAAGCGGCTGCATCAGGGCGGATGGTCCCGCGAGGTCACCGTACGCGAACTCGCCGTCTCCACAACTCTTGCCGGCGTGGATATGCGGCTCACGCCCGGCGGCGTCCGCGAACTCCATTGGCACACCGCCGCGGAGTGGGCCTACATGCTTTACGGAAGCGCGCGGATTACCGCCATCGACAACGATGGCAAAGGCTTCGTCGCCGACGTCAAGAAAGACGATCTCTGGTATTTCCCCACCGGAATTCCTCACTCCATTCAAGGATTGAATCCGGACGGCGCGGAGTTCCTGCTGGTTTTTGATGATGGCAATTTTTCGGAATTTGCCACTGTTTTGCTCTCCGATTGGATGGCGCACACGCCCAAGGACGTCTTGGCCAAAACTCTGGGCGTGCCGCTGAAAGCCTTCGACAAGCTGCCGCAAAAGGAGCTGTTCATCTTTCAGGGGCAGGTTCCCGGCCCTCTCGAAGCCGATCAGAAAGCGGCGGCGGGAACTCACGGCCTCTCCCCGTCCGATTTTGCGTTTCGCACACTGCAGCTTCCCGTCACCAAACGCACCAAAGGCGGCGAGGTGCGCGTCGTGGATTCCAGCCAGTTCAAGGTATCCACGAGGATTGCGGCGGCCATCGTGACGGTCCATCCGGGAGGCATCCGCGAATTACACTGGCATCAGAACGCGGACGAATGGCAATACTACTTCGCCGGAAAAGGGAGAATGACCGTCTTCGCCACCGGCGGGCGCGCGCGCACCATGGATTTCGAGACCGGAGACGTTGGCTACGTCCAGCAGACTTTGCCGCATTACATCGAGAACACCGGCAACACCGACCTGAAATTCCTCGAGATGTTTCGCAGCAGTTTCTACCAGGACCTTGCTCTCTCCGAATGGCTCACCCACATCCCGCCGGAGCTTGTCATGGCCCACCTGAACATCGACAAGGCCACCCTCGACGCCATTCCTCGCGACGAGCCCGTCATCATGCCGGAATGAGCGGCTGGCCGCCGCATTTTCTTTGTGGGGCATCGGAATGGAGATCCACTGCTTTGCGTCGGTCCCTTTGGAGCAGGACGAGCCTGTTCCGGCCATCCGGCAGTTCGTTCGTCTCCTGCGCGATGGCGCGGTAGGCACCGGCCACGGCGAAATCGATCTCAACCTGATCGGGACTTCCGCCCGTGCGCGAAGGACAATCCAAGAGTTTCGGCCGGAGCGAACCAAAGGTGAGGCATTTGCGCGGTCTCTCGAGATCGCAGAGGAACTGACGAACCTTGGAGCCGCCCAGATCAAGAGCTTGCATTTCCTGCTTTCGGCGGATGGGTTTCGCTCGAAAGGCTCGAGCGAAGGAAGCTCGGCGAAATTGGTTCTGCTCGATGGCAAGTCTTTTCAGAGAAAGCAGAGGTTCGATCTTTCCGCCCATCTCATCTTTGAAGCGAGCGATCCCCAGGAGCCGTTTATCGGGAAGATGCTCGGCGAAATCGCCAAGGCCGCCGGCATCCGCTTTCAGGTGCAAGCCAGCCTCATGCGCGTCCAGCCGAATGAACCGGGGCGGGCGACGCCGGAGGAATTGTTCGTTACCGTGCTCACGTGGATGGAGTTGATCGAGGACGTCGGAGCGAAAATCCGCGAGAGAATCTCGTTGGCCGGCATTCCGCACCTGATGACTACCTACGAAGCGCACAAATTTATCTTCGATCCCGGCAAATTCGGAAAGTCCGTGCGGGTGGACTTCACGCGCATGGTGCGCAAATGGCTGAAGGAAGAATTCCCGGAGTACACAAGATATCCCGATGCGCTCGATGGAGAGACGCTCCACAAAGAGATCGCCGAAGACCTGGTGGCCACGCTGGGCGTGGACAAGAAGCCGAAGTCGTTCAGCAAGGAGTTCACGATGGGATTGGGGGTGGGATTGACTTCACCGCGATTTGCGCCCACCGCCGATCGGCCCTTTCAGCTCGCGGTGAATCTTTTCCGTTTGTTCGGAATTGCGCCGCTGCCCATGCAGTGGACCTACTACACCGAAGCAGACCTGCAGGAGGCGCTACGCGGGGCGGCAGTGTTGGCGAAGCAGGTGCTCGCGATCTTCGAGCCCGAAGCGACGAAGATGCAGCGCGCTCACAAGCGCAGCATCGAAGAGTTTGCGGGACCGAGGGAAGTCAGTGCCAAGGAAGCGTATGAGCTGGCTCTGCCGTTGCTGAACACCTGGGCGGAGGACGCCGGCCTGATGCGAATCGTTTCCAACACGATTTCAGGACCGCACACGGGTCTGTTTCCCCTTTCCCTGCCTGCATTGAATGGCGAGGGCCGCCTGGCCATGAATGGCGGCTGGTGGCTGCAATTTCATTCGCGAAGCAAAAAGGAGAACCTCTACGTCACCGTGCCGTGCCGCGGTTGCATCATGCAGACGCTGCTGGATGCGCCAGAGGGACGTTATTGGCCGAGCGATGGCGATCAGATTCTGCGAGACGGCTGGATCGATTCCGTAGAAGCTTTGCGAATCGCGCGGGCTGCCGCTCAGCGGAACGGCACGCCGGGAGAAGCACAGCCGATCCAGCTATTGGAACTCTCGAGTCGGGCAAACGTGGCGAACGCAGGAATGTTGCCGCGTCCACCCTTTCGGGAGGGAATGTTTGCGATGGAGACGAGCTGGCGGATTTCGGTTTCGGTCAAGAGCGAAAAGGAGCGAACCATCACCAGCGTGACGGTCCCTGCTTACGGCGACGGCGCTGCGACGGTCACCGTACACGCCTTCGATAAGCTCGGCCGGCCCAGTCGGCCCTAGCCGCCGGCGATGGCGCCGATGACGAGAAAAGGCTCTTTGCCGAGCGCCACCGGCTGCGGCAGCGGGTGATCCGGCGATTCGAGAGACCAATCTTCGCCGCATACAAAAAAGCGCAGAAAGGGCCGGCGCTGTAGCGTATCGTGGTCGCGGATGGTACCGCGCAGCATGGGATAGCAAGCCTCCAGCGCGTCGAGAACGGAGCGCTGCGTGATCGCGCCCTGGACGTCGATGCTCACTTCCATGCCGACATGCGCCAGCGTCCGCAGATGCGGTGGCAAGACAACTCGAATCATGGCAGCGTCTGCACCTCCACCGAAAGCACCGCTGGAAGATCACGGACGATGGGCGTCCAATTGTTCCCGGCGTCGCGCGACGCGTACACCTGCCCGCCCGTAGTTCCAAAGTATACCCCGCAGGTGTCCAGCGAATCGACGGCCATGGCATCGCGCAATACGTTCACATAACAATCGCTTTGCGGCAGACCCTTGCCGAGCGGCTCCCACTCGTTTCCGCCCGTGCGGCTGCGGTAGACGCGCAGTTTGCCCTCGGGCGGAAAGTGTTCGGAATCGCTCTTGATGGGAATCACGTAGATCGTCTCGGGCTCATGCGTGTGCACGTCGATTACGAATCCGAAGTCGGTGGGCAAATCCCCGCTCACCTCGCGCCAGGAATCGCCGCCATCGTCGCTGCGCATCACGTCCCAGTGCTTCTGCATAAAGAGCACACCGGGGCGGGACTTATGCGCGGCGATACGGTGAACGCAGTGGCCGATCTCGGCAGTTGGGTCCGGGAGAAATTGGGATTTCAGCCCGCGGTTTATCGGCCGCCAGGTCTTGCCGCCGTCGTCGGTGCGAAACGCGCCCGCGGCCGAGATGGCGATAAACATGCGCTTGGGATTACTCGGATCGAGAACGATCGTGTGCAGGCACATGCCGCCCGCGCCCGGCTGCCATCGCGGCCCCGTGCCGTGGCCGCGCAGTCCGGCAATTTCCTCCCAGTTCTGGCCGCCGTTGCTCGATCGGAAGAGCGCCGCGTCTTCCACTCCGGCGTAGACAGTGTCCGGATCGCTCAGTGATGGCTCGAGATGCCAGACGCGCTTGAACTCCCACGGATGCTGCGTGCCGTCGTACCACATGTGCGTCGTGAGCGGCTTTCCTCCTTTTTCAGGCGAAGTGTTGTAGACGAATTTGTTGCTTTCGCCTTTCGGTGGGCCCTGCGGGGTCGTCTGTTCGCTGGGGGGCGTGCCGGGCTGTATCCAGGTCTTGCCGCCGTCATCGGAGCGCTGGATGATCTGCCCGAACCATCCGCTGGTTTGCGACGCGTAAATTCGGTTCGGATCCGCCGGCGATCCCTTCAGGTGATAAATCTCCCAGCCTCCGAAGTGCGGACCGCCGACCTCCCAGCGTTCGCGTTTTCCATCGGACGTCAGCACAAACGCTCCCTTGCGCGTGCCCACCAAAACTCGCACCTTGCTCATTTCTAGCTCCTCCATCCCTTCAGATTCGGCCCCTAGCCCGGCTCCTACTGAATAGTCGAACGAAGCGGTGCCAAATCGACACCACCGACATGTTTTTTGGCCAGCTCGAACCCCAACTCGAAGCCAAAGATTCTATCGCGTGTATTGCGTCTTGAGCGAGATACTCATCGGACCGCCCGGCCGGCGGTCTGACTTCGCTTTCCCGGCCACCCCCGCCAACTATCAGGATCACAATGCAAGCACCAGGCAGCATCTCCGGCGGTACAGATCTTACCCAAGTGGCCCAGCGACTGTACCCAAGCCGTTAATAATGCCCCCGGAAGGTGCAGGGATAAAAGGTACCAATGTTCCATTTGGGTTCACCTCTAAATGTCATAAAAACAAAGCATCTATATCGACGACGCCCTGAGTGTTTCTTCTTGGGCTCTCGGCACGATTGCGGGCCGCTACGCGCTTCGGAAGCGACTCGGATGGGGACGAGCCGTGCAACGGCAAACTGATCTTTGCAGCGCACTCGAGAGCAGGTTGCAGATGGCCGAGAAGGCCCTTTCCCATTGCAACTATAACCTTCAGTTGACCATACAGATATGGATTCGGAACTCTGAGGATATTGAGCCGTTGCTGGCCAAACGTGCAGACAACAGCGCGGAAATCACGCGCCTGATTGCGCAAATTCGAGAACAAGCCGAATCGGAAGAGGAAAAGCAATTGGTGGATGCCGCGAGCCCACGCTGGAGCTTCAGCGAATACTATGGGGAGCTTCTTCGTCAGATCGTGGATGGAGAGGCTTCCGCCGAGCCTGGGGCGGAATCGAGCAACGTATTGCTGCCTCTCTTGCTTGATCAGGCGTCCTGGAAGGCTTTCGTGGAGTTCTTACGCGCACAATTGAGGAACGGGGATCTCGCGGGTGAAGCCAGGCAAACAATGATCGACCGGACGCGCGAGCTCGTGCGCCAGAACCAGGTTCTGAAGAGCGCCGTTGCCGAGCGCAAGCGCCTCCATGAAAGGCTCTCGCAATTGGCGTCGATCATCGACTGCGCGAACGACGCCATCGTGGTTTACACCCTGGGCGGCACGATTGTCAGCTGGAACGCGGGTGCGGAGAGGCTTTACGGTTATAGGCCAAGCGAAGTACTCGGGCGCTCAAGATACATGCTGAGCGCCCCGGACCAGCCGGACGACCTAAGCACAATTCCTGAAACACTTCAAAGACAGGAAGCAGTGCCACTTTGCGAGGCAGTTCACATCCGGAAAGGCGGAAAACCGATACTCGTCTGCATGTCTTTCTCGCCGGTCAAGGAAGTGAACGGCGCCTTGGTGGGATTCGCAGCGATCACCAGGGAAATCAGCGCCTCGAAACCGCCTTCCCGGAAGCGCG
>QHYQ01000106.1 GCA_003224175.1 Acidobacteriota bacterium | reverse complement strand
GGGTGCCAGTTGAAGCGGTGGTAAAGGCAGTGTTCACGGCGGCGACAGGATAATTGGCGCTCACACCACTGAGAGACGAAAGAACGACGGGGCTGCCGCCCGCTGTCACCGGACTGACGTTGACGTTATATGCGCTAATCGGGTCCGAAGTTCCTATGCCGGGATAGCCGGTTGCGGGGCTGATGATATAGTTCGCGGCGGCATGGAGGCCTGCTTCTGCGCCGTAACGGGCCTGGGTCATTAAGCGGTAATTCTGGCTGGACCACGTCTCTGACTGTGACAGGAACATCATCGAGGCCGCCAGGACGGAGAGCACCATGACGAGAATTAAGGTCATGAGCAGGGCGACGCCTTTTTGGCTTGAGCGTTTCATTGGGTATTCTCTCCTTCAAGTCCTTAGGGCAATAAGTTTGTAACGGACGCAGGGATAGGTTGTGCGCGGGTGGGGTCCACGAGCCTGGCGGTGTCCCACACTTCAAACACATTGCGCGGAGAAACATTTAAGAGTGCTTTGGTTTCCGGTTGAAATGCGCCCGTTTGTGGATCGACGTTTTGGGTTTGCACGGTCAAAGTCACCGCAACGTCGGTTACGACGTACCCCGACCCGAGAGACTGAACCTGGTAACTAAAACAAGGCACTACATTGTTACTTGGGTCGTTGGGATTGGTGAGGACGTTGTTGAGTAGAATCATCGTATTGTCCACTGCCGGCTTCGATGCAGCGGTGATGGACACCTGGTTCCGGTAGAGTGTTCCCGGGGCGGTACTCGTCCCTTGTGAGCAGGTGTATTCGACATAGAGCATCTTGCCGTCGCTATTGATATCGCCGTACAGCTTCAGCACCGTCCCTGTGGAACCATTCGTATAGGACGCTGGAGCGACCGCAGGCGGCACTATCCCCGTGGCGAACGCGCCCAAGGCGCTCACCGCTACGCCGGCAGGATGAGCATATGTAAATGGGGCTGTCGGTGCCGAAGATGTTCCACCTACAGTGACCGCTTCTTGGTTGGCTCCAACATCGACGGTCAATACTTCACCGGGATACACGGTAGGCATGACGCCCGCGGAGGTATTGAGCGAAAACGATGCGGTTCCCACAACCACTGCGGAGGCCAGAGTGACGTTAGCCGTAGGATCACCGAGAGAAACCTTGCCCGCCTGTCCGATTTCCTGTTGAAGCAATTCCGTGGCGCTCCGCACACCGGCATGCATCTCCGTGCGGTTCGCGATCTTGCTCTGCGTGTTCATCATTTGGATCATTCCCGACATCACAATTCCAGACACGACCAGGATAACGGCCAAAGCCGCCATCGTTTCCAGCAAGCTAAATCCGCACTGTAGTTTGCGCATCACATGAATCCTCATCAAAACGGAAACGTCTTTAAAGCCACCACGGTGGACTGCGGCACTTGGCCTTGGCTCCCGATTGAATAGTGAGCCTGAGCTAATACTGAAATCTGCTTTATGCCGGCCGAGCCTGTGGGTACAGAGATTTGCCATGCGCGGATATATTCCCAAGCCGCCGTGCTAGCAACCAGGTTGCCGCTGGTATCGAGATAATCGACGTAGCCCGTGGCGGGCGACGTGGGATCCAGGCTGCCGCCGGATAACGCAGTCGGTGGATTGCCGCCAGGGTTGTTACACCCCGCCAGCCCGGTGCCTGTAGCGTTGACAACCGCTGGGAAAACCGTGGTATCCGTGCCGTTGGTGGGTCCATCGCAGAATTTCAGCGCGAGGAGCTGTTCCATCTTGTCCTGGGCATATTCAGTCGTGCGCGCCGCCAGGTGGCCTTGGGTTTCGGTAGTGGAAAGGGCTATTGCACCCAAGCCCATTAAGGCGCCGGCGACCACCAGCAGGATTGCCAGGGAAATCATGCATTCGAGCAAGCTCATGCCTGCCTGGGACTTCCGACTGGGAGTAGCGGGCGTGTTATGTTCGCAGTTCATGAACAATCCTCACTGGGCGTACCAATTCGTCTGCGATGTATCGGCGCTGGCGGACCATGTCTGGAGCGAGCCCGTCGCGGAAACCGTGACTCCGTCCACCAGGGTTCCGTTCGTCGAATAAAGGGCGCCCGTAGCTAGAGGAGCCAGGGTGATTGCGTCGATCGGAATGCCGCGAGAATTGAATACAATGCAGGCAGTGTTTGCGATGGCAGTGCCAGAATTGTCCAGGCACTGCGCGGCTTGCCCGATTGTTGTCTGTCCCGGTGTCGGGCCGGCTGTCAGCGCTCCGAATCCAAAGCTGTCGCCTTGCGAGAGGTTTGTGACTGTACCGCTTGGCGCGCTAGAGGTATAGGTAATACAGGTGTTCGTAGGGTCCGAGTCCGCCACCCAGCATCCACCCGCCTTATTCCAAACCTGCAGTTGAAAGGCGTTGCCGTTCAAGTTCGCGTATACGCGAGCGTGCGTAAAGTCAGATGCTGCACGCAACTTGGCTTGTGCCGTGAGTCCAGCAATACTGCGGATGTCTCCGCCAATCCGCAGGGAATTTCGTATGGTCAGATACTTCGGTATCGCGAATCCAGCGAGGACCATAGCAATCATGACCACGATCATTGTCTCAATCAACGTAAATCCGCGTTCGATTCGCTCGGGGAACAATTTTAGATTCATTTGCTTGCGCCCAAATATTCCCGATGACGGTAAAGCCCTCGCCTCTAGGTGTCTCTCGCTCTGGTATGAAGGCATTTTCGTTACTCACACACCGCGTTTTAAACGGTCAACCGGTTGGTATCAAGGCTGCCGGTAACTAGTGTCGACGACAATGGTACGTTCGTTCTCAAAGCCGACCCACTGCAGATAAATCGGGCAATTCCGTTGCCAGAAGGCAAATAGCGTATTTTTAGGAGCTTAGATGCAAGCACCCCGCGGAAGCTGAGGGACTGATGTAACGATTAGTGGCAAACCTTAACCCACCGCACCTCGCGTCCTTCTCTAAGAGGGGGTCCGACCTAGATTCGCAAAGGTTTGGCTCGTTTTTCGTCCCACTGAATTGTAGAGTCTCCTATCCGAATTGTGCAGCGTTCCGCACAGCATCACCCCTAACTCACCCCTAACTCATACGATCCAACGGTCGAGCAGAGAATTCAATCCATAGGCGAACGAAGTCGGCATCGCCTTTATTTTGCCCAACCCAAAAATTCTGGCACGTAGTCTTCCACCCCCAGTGACTGGAGCCCACCGAGTGCGGAAGGGCTCTGAAAAAACAGTCTACCTAAGGGGTGAATCGTCAAGCGAATCGCGCGAGTTCGATACCGGCGAGAGCTGGTTCCTGCAATTAGCTGGTGCTGCCAGTTGTGTGAAAGGGACGCAGGCATAGGGAACACCGCGCCTGTTCGCGCGCCGAGCCTCCGTTGCCCCGCCCGGGGGAGGGGGGAGGGCAGTTT
>QHYQ01000105.1 GCA_003224175.1 Acidobacteriota bacterium | reverse complement strand
GAATCGGAAAAGCGCAAAGCCTAATAGCCCCCAACATGTCCATATGATTGTTGTCACCCGTAAGGGGTCCTGTCCGTCGAGCGAGTGTGCACCTGAGAACGCCCAAACGTTCTGCAGTCCATGGGCGAGAGCAGCAGGCCAAATCGAGCCGGAACGCAAAGTCAGCCAGCCGAGCACGTAGCTCATCGCGATGCAGAAGCCGAGGCGGGAAGTCAATTTTAAAAGAATCTGGTAGTCCTCGGTCGTCTTCTGAAAATCCCCGAGAAAATGAAATGCGCTCCAAGCCAGCCCGAGCAGAAAAACCCATCGTATAAGTCCAAATCGCTGCACAAAACGTGGTTGCAGGTAGCCGCGCCAGATAATCTCCTCGAAAGCAGCAGGAAAGAGGAACCAGAAGTAGTGCGGATCCGGAAAGCGAAAGTACGACGCGAAAATAGGCGGAGAAAAATTCCCAAGCTCAAAGGCCGCCCAATGAATTCGGTCCGACAAATAGGCGACCAAGTTTGGGATCAGGTTGATTGCAATCGGGAAGATGACGCCGAGCATACAGAACTTAGTTTTCGGAAGCCGAGTAAACTGCCGCAACTCCTTCCAACGGCCTTCTCCGATCGCCCAAGCCGCAACTCCGCCGAGGAGCCCTGTCGCAAGTGCCGTGTCCAATGGAGCGTTGGCCGGAAGTGAGCGGTAATTCACGAACCGCAGGAGCACGCCATAAACAGCTCTAACAGAAGTGCCTGCAACAATTCCAATTACGGAAACGCCCGTAATTGAAATCCAGATGAAAGTCCGAATTCGTCTCCACATTTCGTCCTGGCGAGGAGCTGCGTCCTCCGTATGCGCTAGCGAAAGCGGAAGCGAGGCAATTCCCATGGCCAGCCGTGACAAAAAAACAAGCACCAACGCGATCCCTACGGCACTCATGTGCACCGCTGGACCCAAACTCCACACGGTGCTGAATGCCCATGCTTGGTTGTGCGGGCCTCCCTGCAAGACGCTCATGTATGGAAAACCCGAATGTTGCGCGAGGTAAAGAGAGCGGCCGCAAATAGCAGCGACCCCCGCGAGTGCCGGGAGGCAGACGAAACCGAAAATTCGCCCCACAGGGTGTGTTCCTGGCCAGAAGCAAATGAACAGACCAGCGGCTCCAGCGAAAACAATCGGGAGGCGGGCAGCTATGGAAAACAGGAGCCAGGACTGATATGCCCTGGCGAACGGATCCTCGTAGGACCCGCCAAGAAAGACATTCGAACCAGGCGCGTAATCCGGGACTAGCGGGAAACAGCGCAATTGCATGCAGATCAATAGAAGAACTGATCCGCCAAGAAAGAGCAGCTGAGCTGGGTCCTCTGGAATGACAGAGCGCGCAAAGAGAATCAGACGCTTCACCAGCGGCCTCTCGCAAATGCGCCGATTATGCCTCGTAAACCCCCCTATCGTTAGCTCTTTTCATAAGCAGCAGTTTTTATTCAGCTCATCTGAGGGACGGCAGACCGATGCGAGCTCAGACATTCATCGCTCACTTGCCGTATAACGCGCTATCGAAAAGTGAAAGCTCGCCGTTCGAAATCATGTGGTTTACACACGGTAGCAGCACCACGGTAGCAGAGTCTGATATCAACATCTTGCAGAGTGATCCTCCGCAAACCCTTTCGGCACTGAGCCCATTTTGGGATCAGACGTCGAGCAGCAGCTCCACGTGGCGGAAGGCGACGACAACATTCGCTGCGGCGTCCCACTTCATGGACGAAAGGCTACCGTCTTGCGAGGCGACGACCGCGACTGCCCCTGGGAAGCGCCGACATGTGACCGCCGCCGACTGGTGACGCGCACCGCCAACGGATGCCAGATCCTTTGGCTCACGGCTGCTTTCCTGGTCATACGGATCAATTATCACAACGCGAGTGGCGCTGTCCTTGCTTTCTTGAGTATCGAAGAAGACACCGAATCCGAGCAGCGTCAAGTCGGGCAATATCACAGTCATTCCGTCCGTCGCTGTGAGCCTAGCAAGCCACTCAAGCTCAGACGCAAAGCGCGCGCGGATCATGTCATCGGTCCAGATCAACGCGACTTCTGGACTCAACTGCCCTTGCGTAACTTCTTTGAACAACTGGTTTCGCTTGGCCTCGTACTCTAGGTCTCGGGCGTTCGCGTCTTTGACAACGGTTACGGGCACGCTCAGCGCGTATCGCCTGGTCGAAGCTCCAGTTTCCCAGTCTACTCCCTGTGGAAGGACAAGAAGCGTGCCGCCGTGTCGCTGGTAGAGCATGGTCCGCGCTATTCGCACCAATGCCGCCTCAAATCGAAGATCCACTCTTAACTGCTCTACCGTGCGGCCAACATGGGAATGAAATGATAGGGCAGTCCTAATGGAGAACTCGCCGAACCGGGCCAACGGACCGCAATGGAACGCGAATCTGCCACGCTGATAGGTGAGCAACAGCAGTCCGCTGTATCTGACCAGTAAGACTCCGGGCCCCAGCACGCGTATCGACAACTGACGCAGTGTCAACCGCGATCCGTGAAAGGAGAACTGCTCGCCGAGATGAATGAGCCCCGCGATCTGTAGGCTCGTGCCATGAGGTACGACACATATTCGAGATCGCCATGGGTCGAGAGCAGCTGCAAGGCGGGCGAGGTCCTTTGGCGAAAGCGGAAGCGGTTCCTTCATCCGGTAGGGAAATGGCTGCTCGGAATCGTCGAAGAAGTCGACAGTGAAGGCGGTATTCCTGCCTTCTTCTGTCTCGAGACTGGCCGCGTACGAGCAGTTCAAGATCTCCACCAGCTGCTCGACCGTCGGGGGCAACGGATAAACCGGTGACGAGGTATCACCCATGCGTATCAATTCGAAGCATTCCCTGAGGCCGTCGAGGATCCGAAAATCAGTCGGATAGATGAACGAACTCACGCTACTGGCCTCACTGGGTCGAGAATTGAGCAATCCGGACTCACACGTACTGGCTAAGTTATACTTGTTCTGACCTCGATAAAACCAGCTCTGGCCTATTTAAGAGCGCCGGAACCATGCTCGCACTATAGTCCACTAAGCAAGGAGTTGGTGCACAGGCTGAAATTATAGGATGGGAAGTGCCGCTCCGACCCACGCCCCTGGGCATCTCTTCGTGGCCAAAGCAGATTCATGCTGGGTTGTCCATCGTGTATCGAAAGGGGCAGTAGCGACCGCCGCGCAAGATGCTGATTAGACGTGGCGAGTCGGAGGCATTCTGAGCTTTGCCGTAATCACATCTTTTCGGATCACTCCGGTAAGCCGAGTGCACAGCCAGAAAAAGACTCTGGCAATGGAGCGCCCCGGGCACAGGACTCTTCCACCAATCCCACATCAGGACTGACAGAGCCGGGTACTTTTTGCAAAGCCACTATCCTTACGAACCGAACAATCTGTCTCTCGAGGGAATCCGCTTTTCAAGTTCGTTTGCTATAGCTCGCGCGCGCCGCGTGGCATTGCCTTCTTGCTCGCCGGGGGCAGGCTTCAAGGTTAAGCCGATCG
>QHYQ01000104.1 GCA_003224175.1 Acidobacteriota bacterium | reverse complement strand
TTCCCGCCGCTCGGCAAGCGCAGCCTGGGCGCTGGGCAGGCATATTCGACTGACTTTTGGGGCAACGTTCCGGGCGGCTATCGCAATACCATCAATGACAACGTGGTTCTGATCGAGATGATCGAGACGGTCGGCGGCGCAGCGCAGGCTCGCGAGATCGCAGCGATACCCGGCGTGGACGCAGTATTCGCGGCCAGTTCAGACCTCGGCAACTTTTCAGGCTACAAACAAGGCGATCCCGATTACGAGCGGCTGATCAACGTTGTGCATGATGCCGCTCTCGCGGCTGGGAAACGGCTGTGCGGACCATTCGCTTGGCGTGATCGCCCCGATTTCACCTGTTTCCAGGCCGGCACCGAGACTGCTGCAATCGCCCGCGGAGTGGCCGCGGAGCTTGGAGATCTGAAGGACACGCAGGGGAAACCCGAAGTCGGGCCTTACGCTCCAAAGAAGTAACACCCCAGATGTTCGAATAATTCGCGCGCTCACTTAGCGCTTGGATGGGCTCAAATCCTGATAAGCCGATTAGGTCGCCGGCTCCCCTCAGACGAGTAGATTTGGTTGCGATTGTTCGACCAAGGCTCGCTAAGCATTGCTCTGACGTTTTCTGGTATGTAAGAATTTGGCCAGAAAAATAGGAGGAAAGAGCTATATAAAGGAAATTCTGCCCATTTTTATTCAGTCGCTCGCTCTCTGGAACGTAAACCACGAAACCACCAATTGCGAAAAGGACCAGCAGGCCGATCAGTAATTGGAACACACGCAGAAAGCTCAAATTGTGACTCGTAAATGTTGGCCGCTTTGGTGTTGCATTTGTCGGTTTACTTACCACTGCTGTCCAAAATCGAACACTGGCCATCCGTGGCATATCGGATGCTTTGCCAATTGAGGGAATGGTCATTGCGATCGTTTTCAGGCTGGTACAAGGCTCGCAACCGGCCCCCGGGCCCTCGCCGGTTAGCCTGAATAGTTGCAGCGGAAGTTCCGCTTGGGCTAGTTCAACATTTCGCGGAAGGCCATGATGTGAAATGTGCTGAGGGTAGTGGCTTGGGCAACACAGCCGCTGCTGTAGTTCATGCCATTACCGCCGCCACCGCTAAAGTTAAATGTCGGGGCGCCGAGGTTGGTTAACGGGTGACCCATTGAGTCGAGCGTTTTGGCTACGAGAACGGCCCCGTTATACGAGTTATTGCCCCCGCCGTTGCCTGTGAAGTTTCCTTGTCCAACCACCAGCACGAGACCGTTCCAGCCCACGTTCCCGCTGGCTGTGAAGGTCCCGGTCACAACGAGAATTCCGTACCCGGTGACGTTGCCGCTGAGTGTCAGGTCGCCGTTTACATAGATAATCTGCGGCGACGCGGCGGTGCCTGCATTGGAAAGGTTGGAAGCTGGACCAGTAACGACAGGTTGAGTAACCATGCTTTTGATAGTCGATGTCAAGTTTTGCAGGGAAGTGACCGTTTGGAGGTTTGGCGGCAAGGAGGAAGAAATGTTCTGGACATCAGGGGTCGATCCGCCGCTGCCCGTATAGTTGTTTTTGCGGTTGTTGGGAATGGCTGCGGTTATGGTGGTAACGTCCGGATTATCGGTGACGCCGATCCCTGGGAGTGCCGGGCCAGTCGTCGTAGACCCACAGCCTGCACTATCGATTCCGTTGACACCGAAAATGTTGCTACTAGGCATGGAGGCGGTGTCGCCCGTACCGTCTATTGTCAACGCGGCCGTCGCCGCGAAATTTAACCTGTCCTCCGCAATTTCGGCCTGTACCATGCGCCGAGATCCGGTGGGCGTAACCGCCAGGGCTGTCAAGGTATAGACAGGCAGATTGGGTGCGGAACAGCTTGTGGTTTCTTCATTGGTTCCGTTCCAGCAAACCTGCGAGCCGGAACTACTACTGCCATTGGTGGAATAAGACGTGAGGGCGTTGTTCTATTTCAGCATTAGCCGTACCCACTTCCAAGGAAGGACTGGCGAAGCTGCATAGGTGGTGCTTGCCGTTGCCGAAACGCACCAAATGTTGCAACTAGACAGGCTTGGCAGATTACTGCTGCAACCGATAGTGGTGGTCTCTTTACAAATTTCGTCGTCGGGATAAGTCGTGCTGCTGCTGCCGTTCCAGGGAGCCACCGTTTCCCCGTTTGCCGGATTTAGGATGTAAAGGACGCTCGCGGAGGTTCCTGGCAGGGTCGTAGGAAGAGACGCTGCGTCCGCCGCTAGCGGGGGCTCCGTTGGATCATTTGGCTCGGACGCGCCTTCGCGCAAAGGTTTTGCCATAAACTGTCCGCTCTTCCATAGCTTGCTGGTCCGTGACATCCGTACTTGAGGGTTGGATGCCTAAACGGCTCGGCCCGTGCCTTCGGACTGTGCAAGAATACTGCCCGCGGCCCGGCTGTGAGCCCAGAGTGTTTGGTCGGCAGGCTGTCAACTGTGTGTGGAGTGGCTAACAAAATGTCTCGAGAAATACGCCGACAAGAGGAACGCAACAAGTCTTTCGTTCGACAGATGTTTCGAGACGTATTCGAACGCGAAGAACTTGACGAACAGGCAGTCGCTCGCTACTTCAGCCCTAGATACGTGCAGAAGGTGGAAAGACGCTGGACTTCGTTGGCTTCGTTGATCACGTGAGTGAACTGAAACGAAGCGTGACCAACTTGCGGGTGACGTTCGAGCAGATGGTGTCGGAGGGGAATAAGATCATGGATATCCACCGGGTTGAGGCCAACAAGCGTGAGGGCGCCAAGATTACGGCCAGGGTGATTAGCCTTTGGGTCATCGAGAATGGCAAGATCGTCCTACGCGATGAGCTTACTCATCTGGAGCAGGGTGCGCCTGAAGATCATGACCTAGGCTCTCGCACGTCCGTCGCAGTTCCGGATAAGTCGTCTTCTCGGATTGTGGAGCCACTTACCGATATTCCCGTTCTATAAAAGGGGATGTCACCGCTAAAGATGATCTGATCGGGCCGTGGCCTGGAACAGGGGCCAAACAGTATTGCTCCTGACATTTCTGTTCTCAGGATTTCAATTATGTCTTTAGATACAAGTCACCAGGAAAGGTATGAACAGCACGAGGGTGTCGCCTAGACTGCTGAAATGACACCGATTGCGGCCGAGACTCCAGAAATCTCTTCCCGAGATTCAAGTTTGCGCGCCAGCCAGAAAATCAGCGCGCCAGTCCGCCTGCGTTTCGTCTTCGGCGTTGCGATCTTCGTAGGTGCCTTTCTTCTGTTTTTTGTCCAATTGCTGCTCGGCAAATTGATCTTGCCGATGTTCGGCGGTGCTCCGGCGGTATGGACGTCATGCCTACTAGTTTTTCAGGTTCTACTGCTCATTGGGTACGCGCTGGCACACGGCATGGCGTCACGTGTAGCGATCGGGAGGCAGGGAAAGATAGTACTGGGCCTGCTTGGCTTTTCGTTGGCGCCACTGGGCTTGTTATCCCAAGTCTGGTCGACTCCGATCACTCCAGGACTTGAGTGGAGAGTAGGCCTCATAGGAAAGCCATCGTTAGCAATCATCCGGTTTCTAGGTGCGGCAATCGGGTTTCCGTTCGCACGAGCGGGATAAAAAACGGGATAAAAAAGAAGATGTCTGCCCGCTTGGATGGCAACGTCCCGTATTGTGGATGGGGCTCGCGGCGTGCGCATCGATTCAACTGCTGGCGACGACAAATTTCATTTGCCAGGAAGTTGCGGTCATTCCTTTCTTTTGGGTGCTCCCTCTAAGCATCTATCTTGTGTCGTTGATTCTGACGTTTGAAAATAGCCGCTGGTATTCACGGGGCGTGTTTCAGACGCTCTTCGTTGGCGCCGTGGGCTGGGTGATCGCACTGACCCTGCCTGGAACAACCCATTCGTATCTCGCGCAATTGTCAGCAGCGTGCGGGCTGCTATTCGTCGGATGCATGATTTGCCACGGAGAAGCGGCTCGACAGCGGCCTTCACCTGAACGGCTGACGCACTTCTATTTATGCATTTCACTTGGTGGTGCAGTTGGAGGCACGTTTGTTAGCTTGATCGCCCCGCGAATCTTTCCAGGTTATTGGGAATTCCCGATGGGCATTTTTGGTTGTGCAGTGCTTTTGCTGGTCGCGACTGCTCGGGACCGCGAGTCATGGTGGCATGTCGGAAGAAACGGAGTTGCCGTAGCAATTGCGGCGGAAGTGATGCTCCTTGGTGTGCCAGAGCTAGCGCTGGTGTGGAAACCAGCAAACAGTGTGCCGACGTGGTTGTTGATCTGCACGGCGCTGGGCCTCACTTGCGTGGCGGCAGTTCTGTGGCGCAGAGAACGCGAGCCCGCGGGGTCGTCAAGTTCTTTGCATTGGTTGCGGGGGGCCGTTGCGGCTGCGTTCGTTGTGCTAATCGCGGGTTTGGTGTTGCCCCAGAGGTGGCTGTACTCTCACGTCCTAGCGCGGGCGCGAAACTTCTATGGAATGGTTACCGTTGTGGACGTCCAACCGGATAACTATCTAGTGGTATGTCCCGTATATAACATTACAGATGAAGCCTCTTCTTTTTGCCCCTGGGCTGGGTGGATCCGGGTTTGATCTGCTCCATCTTCACCCGTGCGCAATCGATCTTTTTGATGATCTCTTCGACAGTGGCGCTCCAGATGAAAGGCTTGGGGTTTTGGTTCCAAGCTTGCAGAAATGCCTCGATGGCTCGGTTTAGATCCGGTACACTCCCGAAACTGCCGCGCCGAATTGCTTTCTCAGTCAATTCTCGAAACCAACGCTCCACCAAATTCAGCCAACTGGAACTGGTCGGCACAAAGTGGCATACAAAGCGGGGATGCTTCTTCAGCCACGCTTGCACGTGCGGCTCTTTGTGCGTGCCGTAGTTGTCCATCACTAGATGCAACTTCAGCTCCGGGGGAAACTCAGTGTCTAAGCGGCGCAGAAACTTCCGCCACTCCTGATGCCGATGCCGGCCGTGACATTCACCAATCACCTTGCCATTCAACACCTGCAGTGCCGCAAACAGCGTGGTGGTGCCATTGCGCTTGTAGTCGTGCGTCATCGTACCGCACCGGCCTTTTTTCAGTGGCAGCCCCGGCTGCGTCCGATCTAACGCTTGAATTTGGCTCTTTTCATCCACACAGAGCACCAGTGCCTTGTCTGGCGGGTTTAGATACAACCCCACCACATCGGTCAGCTTCTCTAGGAATTTTGCATCCCGCGACAGCTTAAAAGTGCGGCTCAGGTGCGGCTTGATATTGTGCAGCTGCCATAAACGGTTCACCGTGTTCTTGCTGACCCCTTGCGCCTTCGCCATGAGCCGGCAACTCCAATGGGTCATACCCTTGGGCTTGCTCTGCAAGGTCGCTTTAATGATCCGGTCCCGCTGGTCTTGCGCATAGTGCATTTTGCGCCCGCGACCAGGAGCGATCTCCCAGACCTCCCGGATGCCCTGCTCGTGCACACGCTTGCGCCAAAGCTGCACCGTGGGCCGGCTCACGCCGAGTCCCTCGGCGATCGCTACATTCTGCTGACCCGCCACCGCTCTCAGGATAATTCGGCAGCGCAGCGCCACCTGTTGCGGCGTCCCGTGCGCGGATTCCCACTGTTCCAGTTGTGTGCGCTCAGACGGTTGCAACTCGATCTCCAGACCTTTGTTCGGCATGACTGGGATCATACCAAGCACTGGAATTATGTAAAGCTATTTATGGGACACTACACTAG
>QHYQ01000103.1 GCA_003224175.1 Acidobacteriota bacterium | reverse complement strand
TTGATCCACCACGTTCCGCTGGCGCTTCCAGCCGAGGCCAGTCACATAAGGCACATTCACTGGATTGCAGCCACCTTCATAATTTAAGTTGCCGAGAATGGCGTCCACATATTCCGGTTTAGGACTGAATTGATATGCGACGACGATGTCAAACGCCTGCTCGAGAGAGAAATACCATCCTCCGCCGCGATAGTTCTTCGTCAAATTCGGAAAGCTGGTTCCATAGGCGTTGTCCCTCGACCAGGTGAGAGTATCATCGCCGCAGTTGGTGATGACATTGATACACTGTGCGAGATAATTCGCTTGAATCTGGCTGGAGGCCAGCCGCCCACTCCTCACCGAGAACGCATAATCACGAATCGCATTGCCATATTCCGCAAACATTCGTAGCGAGCCATACCGGAACGTCGAAGGGTCCGTGGGGTCCGGGAACCACTCGAAAAGTTTTTGTTGATACTGCGCATCGCCGGTTGCCAGAAACAATTCGCATGCGGCCCACGCGAGCTCATCCCGATCGGTGAAGTCGTCGCCAAAGTGCTGAATCTTTTGGTACGCGCCGGCGAGGCCGTGTTGCGCAATGACGTTGGTCAGAAATCGCCAGCCAAGTCGCGCTTTTGCCAGGTAGTTGCTGGCAACCACGGGATAAGTTTGCTTGAAAAGTGGCGATGACGCGCATTGAGCCAGCGCGGCCACAGCCGCCGCTGTGCACGAGGTATTTTTCGGCCATACTACCTGGGGATCTCCATTTTCGGGCAACACATCGTATTCATATTCCCGGTTCTGCGGATAGACCGAGTAGTAGAATCCACCGTCGGTATCCTGCATTTTGGCGAGGAAATCGGACTCCCACTTGGCCTCCTGCATTACATCGCTTATCCCATCTTCACTTTCGGGGATGCCCAGATTATCCAGCGCCGCGACTCCTGGCGACGAATCCACCGCAAACATGAGGATGTGGATTTGCTGCGCGGCATTTTGAGTGACCCGGTTGTAATCGCCTGCCTCGAAATGGCCGCCGGAAACATTTACCGGTCCTTGATTCACGAATGGAAAGAGCTGGGCTGCCGCGTTGGTAAGTGGTGGCGCAATTTGCGGTGGGTTGTTCGGATTCACCTCGCTCTCGTACGAAGCAATTGTCTCCATTGAAGCCGCTGCGCTGATGGAACAGACCTAGCGCGTACGTCCGCGCGAAAGCCATGGCGACGCCCTCGTCAATTCGGAACGGCATGGAACCGCCCATGCCCGGGACAAACAGACGATATTGTCCCGCCGTTGTAAAAGCGCTGAAGTCCGCTTGATAAACGTGTTGATACGGCACCACCGGGTAAGTGTAGCCAGTGTCCCTTCGCAGTGTGAGGTTGCCTTGATATACCGTCGCGCCGCTCTGGACGTTCACCAGAAAAAATGTGTTGGTCGGAATGGCCATTTCTCCCAGATTCCCGAGGTAGTAACCAACCATGGCTTTTTTTGGGTAGCTCGGCATGTAGCCTTCCTGATTGACATGGATGGCGGGGTTATAGCGCAAGGGATCCGCCACCGCTGCGAACTCCACATTTGTTGGCCAGACGGTTCCGTCATTAATCACCTTAACTGAATCGCCGTCAGAAATGTGACCGCTCAACTGAAGATAGAGCTCGTTCCCGATTCGCAAATCCCGCTCAATGAAGGGGGCATAAATCGGACGACGTTTAAACCCAACTGCGGTCGCACCGTTGGTTTTGCCATTGATTACATTCCTTACGCTGGACATGTTCGGCGGATTGAGCTGCCAAGGATCATTTACCCAATCCCAACTATCCACGCGTGCTGGATAGGGTTGCTTGGCGTTAAAACGATTCAATGAGGAATGGCCCTCAATAGTTGCAAATAAAGACCGCATCCCGGACGGGCACGCGTGAGTAGCCGTTGTCGTGGGCTACGCGAGCGGTGATTGGTCATTTGTGACCTGATACGCGTGATTTGAGATGGACCGACGACTGCGTCGTCGAGGGGACGATGGTTTGATTAGCTCCCGTTGACTCCCGATAGCTCCGTTTAGTGGGCTACCGGCATTGTAGAGGGCGCGAAAAAAAATCTTGGTTCTAGTGGGTTCGAGTAGGTTCTAATGGGTTCGATTGGGTTCGAGTGAGCCCTGGCGATGGGACGGGAACGATTACGTGATGCGCGATTGGGAACGTGTTTCGTGTTCTGGACGGCGGCGGCGCGCGTTGGGTTCGGCGGCCGCCTTTGTCAGAAAAAGTTTTAGTGGGACCCTCCGTCGCTGAAAGCTACGGCGAGCAGGAATGCGAGGAAAAGGGGGAAATGCGGGAAGCGGGAGGCGCGAAGCGGGACATTCTCAAAGAGATAGGAGATGGGTAGCGCGGGGCGCGGCGGAATGGGAAAAATTATTGGCGTGATTAGGTGTTAGTAGGCATTAGTAGGTGTTAGCAGGCGTTAATACGTGTTAGTCGGTGAGCCGTGACCAATGACCAAGGGGACGGGGGACCATCCCGATCATCCCGCAGAAAAAAGTTACTCAGATTTAGTCAGAACTAGTCAGATTTACTCAGATTGGGTCAGAGGATGAGGGGGGCGAGCGGGGCGATTGACGCACGTGCAAGTTTTTGCAAAATTGTGCAAAGTCTGAAAGACACGAAACGCGACCATCCGCGACAAAGTGGGATTGGTCGAGACAAAGGATTGGGGCGAGACGAGCGGAGGGGGAATTATTTGCCGGGCCAACCCGGAGATCGATTACGAGGACGACAGGACGAGGATTAGGAAGCAGGGGCACCCTCACCCCCCGTACAAGCCGTCCTGGACGCCTCGTACACAATCGATAACTTCCGGTTTTATCGGGTGATTCCGCTGCCGACCCGGCCGCGCCGCCAGACCGGCAAAAAGAAAAGCGTTGACCTATGTCATATACCACATTAACTCTATGGCATAGTGGCCAGAGCCTCTTTGGCGGTGCAAACCCAACGCGTCAATATGGCGATCGGAATGTTGCAGCGAAAGCAACCCTTCGACACTATCTTGGCTGCTCTGATGCAGCGTGGCGGCGTGTCCCGCCGTCAGGCTTACCGTTACCTGCTCCAAGCCCAAAACAACCTGGAACCGCGACCCGTGCCGGAGCCCAAGGCGGTGTTTACGGTCAATCTGCCGCGCTCGTTGATCCAGGAACTGCGCACCCGTTGCCGCCGGGAGCGGCGGCCCCTCAGCCACTTGGTGGCTCAAGTATTGCAGCAGTGGTTGGACCAACACCCTGCCCATGGCCGACCCTAAAGCCAGAGTTACTCTTGGATGCGAGTTGCACTACCGCCCGGACCGTCACGTCTCAGTCAAGTTGGCTCAAGTCTACCAGTTACTGGCACCCCCCTCGGCGCCGTTCCAGGCTGGCCCCTTAGAAAAGGAGTTTTATGAATCAGACCGCAGCCATTTATGCCCGAGTCTCCTCCGACCGTCAGAAGGAGCAGCACACGATTGCCAGTCAAACGGCGGCACTGCTGGACTATGCTCAAGCTCACCAGTATACCATTCCGCCGGAGTGGGTATTTGAGGACGAGGGCTATAGTGGCAGCGTGCTGGTGCGACCCGGGCTGGAACGGTTGCGAGATCTGATTGCTGAAGGGGCGATTGAGACCGTGTTGGTCCTTGGACCAGACCGTTTGAGCCGCAACTATGCCTACCAGGTGCTGTTGCTGGAGGAGTTCGCTCGGCAGGGAGCCAAGGTGGTGTTTTTGAAGGCCCCCGCAGCCGAGACACCCGAAGAGCGGCTGCTATTGCAGTTTCAGGGGATGATTGCAGAATATGAACGGGCGCAAATTGCCGAACGCTGCCGACGTGGTAAAAGGCATCGGGCTAAAGCTGGGAGTGTTAATGTGCTTTCTGCCGCGCCTTACGGTTATCGGTATATGAAGAAAACCGAGGTGCAGCAGGCCTATTACGAGGTGCTGGAAAGCGAAGCGGCGGTGGTGCGCAAAGTTTTTAGCCTCTATACCGTAGAGGGCTACAGCATCCGGTCCATTGTCCAGAGGCTCAACGCCGAAAAGATTGCCACTCGCTCCAAAAAGGCTGCGTGGAGGCACGCGACGGTGTGGGGCATGTTAAAGAACCCGGCTTATCGGGGCTGGGCCTGCTTTGGAAAGACCGCCCCCGGGCCGCCGCCGCGGCTGAACCGGACCTCCCGACAGCAAGGCCGTTGTGTCAGTCGCAACCGAGCCAAGCGAGCGTGTCCGCGGCAGGAGTGGATAGAAATAGCGGTGCCGGCCCTGGTGAGCCAAGCGAGCTTTGAACTGGCTCAGGAGCGGCTGGAGTTCAATAAAAAGCTCTCCGCTCGGCGTACGAAAGAACCGAGCGTTTTACAGGGACTGCTGGTTTGTGCTCAATGTGGTTATGCCCTTAGCCGGGTTAATACCCGAACTGCCCACGGACGCATTCATTATTACCGGTGTTCGGGCTCGGATGCCCGACGACCTCAGGGGCGAGTGTGTGAGGCTCGTCCGTGGCGGGTGGACCGCTTGGATCAGTTAGTTTGGGAACAAGTCTGGCAATTGCTAAACCAGCCTGAACTGATTCGCGGTGAAATGGAGCGGCGCTTGCAGGAACATCGGCACAGCGATCCAGTAGCACAGCGCCTGCAGAAGGTGAGGGCGGAAATCGTGCGGCTCGCACAGCAGAGCGACAAGCTCATTGACCTGTATCAGGAAGGACTTCTGGAATTGGGAGAGTTACGCCAGCGCGTGCCAGAACTCAGAAAACGCCAACAGGCTCTGGAAAAAGAACTGGAGAGTCTGAACTTACAGGCAGTCGAACAGAGCAAGCTGCTTGAAATCAGCATTTCGCTGGAGAAATTCATGGAACAGCTCAAAAGTTCGGCCCAAAATCTTGATGCCAAACAAAAACAAAGGATTGTGCGGTTGCTCGTCCGGGAGGTAGTCGTGGGTCCGGATACGGTAAAAATTTATCACAGCATCCCAATGGCTGAGCGCCTGAGTGGAACAAAAATGTCTAGTTATCGATTGTGTACGGGGCGTCCCGTCGTCCCAAACCGCATAAACATTGGGTGATCTCGAGGTTCAACCCGTCCCACAAGCCGTCCCAACCCGTCCCGAGGCGTCCCATGCAAATGACTAAATCCGAATGCTAAAATCCGAAGGAAGCTCGAAATCGTTGTAAAAACTAATTCCTGATAATTCCCGATAACCGCTGAAATCAAGGTCCGGCGCGGCGAGGGCGCGTGATTTTGGAATTTTGATTTTCGATTTCAGGACGGAGGAATTTTTTGCCGCGCATGGGTGAGGCGCGAAGCGGAATCCGCGAATGGGTTCCGTTGGCTCGCGTTTGGTCGCATTGAGTGGTCATTTTCGAATTTTGATTTTTTGATTTGTGAATTCAGGCTGGGAAATTTCTGCCTCGGGGACAAAAGGGAAAGTCCGGGAGACTTCGGTCTCGATGTTGTGGTGGCGTTAATAGACGTCATAAGTGTGCCTTCGCTGGATGACTGA
>QHYQ01000289.1 GCA_003224175.1 Acidobacteriota bacterium | reverse complement strand
CTGGAGTGCCGGCAGCATGGCTTTGACCTTGTCGACAACTTCCACAGCATTCGTACCCGGCTGGCGATAGATCGCCAACTGAATGCCGCGCACACCGTTGAACCAGGCGGCCGTTTTGTCGTTCTCGACGCCGTCAATGACATGACCGATATCGGAGAGGCGCACCGGCGAGCCATTGCGATAGGCCACGATCAACGGTGCATAGTCGGGTGCCGTAAAGAGTTGCCCGGTGGCCTCTACGTTCACCGCCTGGTGAGGTCCCCACAGCGTGCCCGTGGGGAGACTGACGTTGCCCTCGGTGAGCGTCTGCTCCACTTCGTCTATGCCGATTTGCCGCGTGGCCATCGCCTTGGGATCGATCTGCACGCGCACGGCGTATTTCTGGCCGCCATAGACCTGTACCTGCGCGACCCCGTTGACGGTGGAGATGCTTTGCGCCACCAATGTCTCGGCGAACTCATCCACTGTGGAAAGCGGCATCGTGGGCGAAGTGAGCACCAGGAAGAGCACAGGGGAGTCGGCCGGATTGAATTTGCTAAATGACGGCGGCGCGGGCATGTTCTGCGGAAGACTGCGGCTGGCCTGGGTGATGGCAGCCTGGACGTCTTGCGCCGCGCCGTCAATATTGCGGCTCAGAACGAACTGCAGGGTAATGTTGGTTCGGCCCAGAAGATTCTGGGAGGACATCGAGTCCAAACCGGGAATCGTGGAGAACTGCTTTTCGAGCGGCAGCGCCACGGCCGCCGCCATCGTATCGGGGTTTGCACCGGGAAGGGAGGCCTCCACCCGGATCGTCGGATAGTCGACGCTGGGCAAATCGCTCACCGGCAGCGCACGGTAACCCGCCACGCCCACTAGCAGGATTCCCATCATCACCAGCACGGTTGCCACCGGCCGTCGAATGAAAAGTTCCGGTATGCTCATTTCGTCTGTCCTATCAACGATTACCTAGGTTTTCAGCACGTGCACGGCCTACCGGGGCGCTCCGGCATGCCCGGCATCTCAATCGCTCAAGTTATTCTTGATTAGAACCTTGGAGCCAGGCACCAGGCGCACCTGGCCGTCGGTCACTACCGTCTCACCCGGTTTGAGTCCCTTGTCGATGACCGCCAGTCCTTCGACGGTACGGCTCGACGCCACCGGACGAGGCGCCACAGTGCCGTCGGCCTGGACGATGTAGACAAACGACCCTTGCTGGCCCGCGGTGATGGCCTGCGAAGGAATCACCGTGGCATTGGATTGCTGCGAAAGCGTCATTAGGGTGTTGACATACAAGCCCGGCCACAGAACGCCACGCGAATTTTCGAACGTCGCGCGCAAGTGAATGGTCCCTGTCGTCGTGTCCACGGTGTTGTCCACAAACGTGAGCGTGCCCACTTCTGGCGGACCCGAACTGCTCGGCACGGTCGCTTCGACGCGTAGCGGCCCCGCAGCCATATATTTCTTGATGTCAGGCAGATACTCCTGAGGCACCGTGAAATCGACGTGGATCGGGGAGACCTGTCTGATGACCACGATCGGCACGTCGGCGACCTTCACCAGATTCCCCGGTTTAATGACCACTGAACCGGTGCGTCCGTCCAAAGGGGAGTAAATCTTGCAGTACTCGAGGTTCAATTGCGCCGTCCTGAGCGCAGCCTCGTCCGCAGCGACCGTGGCCTCGGCCGCGTCCGCCGCGCTCTTAGAGGCGTCTGCATCCGACGGGGAGACGACTCCGTCGGCAAGCAGCTTCGAAATGCGTTGCGCCTGAGCCCGGCTGTTTGCGGCGACGGCCTTATCCCGCAGGAGTGTCGCTTGCACTTGCGCGAGCGCGGCTTCGTAAGGCCGCGGATCGATGGTGAAGAGCAATTCGCCCTTGTGAACGAACCCGCCCTCTTTGAAATGAACTTCGAGCAGCTCGCCGGGCACTTGGGCTTCTACGGAGACGGCGTAGGATCCGACGTTGCCGATGGCGGTCAGTTGCACCGGCATGGACCTTTGCGTGACCTTCGCCACTACGACGGGAATAGCCGTCACGCGCGGCGGCGGCGCGGCTTGCTGTTTTGAGCATCCGGAGACCACCAGGAAAATCAGAAAAAACGCAGCCAGCAACCCCCACTCAGCTCCGAAGATTAATTTCGATTTCGACTTTGCGAACACAGTATGATTGCGGTCCATATTGACCTGTTTTGGCGTGATTTGTCACCTGAAGGCCCAGAACATCTGGCCAGCAATGCTTCGTCTTAGACGCGCCTGGTTTGGCCCGCGTTTCACCCCATGCGCAGCCGGGTAAACGCCGCTGGCCATCTATCCACTCTGCCGAAAACTTCTCGGCAATTGCACAAATTTTACACTGGCGGCACCGAAGATGACAGCAGATTCCGGCGTATCTCTGCGAGATTGGGAGAAAAGCTGAGGCCCCGGGGCCAGTCGAAGCCTTCGGCATGCGGTTTAGAGTCTCGTAATCCCGAATCTAGTGAGCGGGCGCAGCCGCGTCTGCCGCTTTCGGTCTCTCCTGTGGTGAAAAAAGCTGTGACCTGGAAGACGCAAAACGCTCTAGGAGGATCGGTTT
This sequence comes from Acidobacteriota bacterium, assembly GCA_003224175.1. Classification (GTDB taxonomy): domain Bacteria; phylum Acidobacteriota; class Terriglobia; order Acidiferrales; family UBA7541; genus Palsa-189. The sequence continues at coordinate 9,245 of QHYQ01000289.1, read as the reverse complement.
GACGAGGGATGTCCACAGAGCGTAGCACTTGGCACTCGGGTGCAAGCCATCGGCAACGAAAAGATCATTGGACAAACGTCCGCGTTGATCGAGCATAGGTGAGGCCACATCGATAAACGCCGCATGATCCTGAGTACGCAGAAAATCGTGAATCAATTGATTCGCTTGCTTCATTTCCGGCCAGACATTCCAACGCGCAATGGAGGGCTTGATCGAAAGCACAAAGATCCAGGTTTGGGGCAACTTGGCATGCACGATTTGAACGAATTGCTGAACGTCTTGCGCGACGCTCTGCGCGGATTTGCGGCCAGGCGAAGCCAGATCGTTGTCTCCCGCGTACACGACCACTGCAGCGGGATGATAGTCGATGACGATGCGGTCGGCGTAATGATTGACGTCCGTATACTCGGACCCGCCGAAGCCCCGGTTGATCACGGCGAGCGGCTTCATGTCTTCCACCAGAGAACTCCAATAGGCAATGCTCGAAGAACCTGTGAAGACAATCCCTCCGGGCGGCACCGGATGCACCTTGTCCTCACGTTCAAACGCGCGGATTGACGATTCCCACTCCTGCGCAGATACGGTGGCGCGGAATTCGCGAAACCCAATTCCAAGAATCCCGAGACAGAGAACGGCCCACGGCAGCGCGCCCCTGCAAAACGGACGACCGTGTGTGTTTAACATGAGGGAAAGCGTACGCCTCGCCATGCGCAAAGGCAATCGGAGCAATCCGCAGAACCGCAAAGACAGAAGGGAGAGAGATCTTCGAGGTGCCCGGCGGGTGCGAGGGCCCAATCTCCCTCGCATCCGCCGCACTGATTCGTTAGAAGGTTAACTTCAGCCCGAGTTGCATTTCGCGCGAGCCTCCCGATCCGAGGACCGGATTGCCGTTGATGATGTCCGGTGTGCCGCATCCGCAGCCGAACGAATGCCCGACCGAGGCGTCGTCGCCGATGTTAGAGCCAACCGCGCCGCCGTACGGATTCGCAAGATTGGGGTGGTTGAGTATGTTGAAGAACTCGACTCGGAACTGGGCGCTGAAACGTTCATAAAACGTGAACGTCTTGAATACAGAGAAGTCCAGATTCTTGAAGCCCGGATCGCGGAAGAGGTTTCGTCCCATGGTGCCAAACGTTCCAAACACAGGAGGAACTAGCACCGAGTTGCCCTTCACGTAGCAGCCACCCGTAGCCAGCGTAGTGGGGTCAGGGGCGACGGCCGTACACTTCGCACCCAGTGACGAGGGAAGCGCGGTCACGAGGCCACTCACCCCGGATTGCTCCGTGCATGTAGCCGGTCCTATGTTACCAAGAGTTACCCCGGTGGCAGGAGCTTGTAGGAACGCGCAGTGAGGAATGGATTCAGAGCTGGACTGGAAGTCGTTGGGGTTCCCGAAGAAATCCCAACGTTCCGTGAATTCGCTGGTATTGCTGAAATTGTTTCCCGAGTCAATGACCCACCACGGCTGGCCGGTCGCAATGTTCCAGATTCCGTTAATCTTCCAGCCCTCCAGTAACTGGCCAAAGCCTTTCTTCCCGGGGATGGCGTAACCGGCCTCGAAAGTGAAGCGGTGCCGGGTGTCGAAATCACTGTTGCCGTACTCCAAATCCGGACGCGTGCTGTTCTGCGGGAGCCCGTTGAAACGGCTCAGGGAACCGTTGTCGAGGCCATGACCGTACGTGTAACCGGCTGTAAAGTCCAGACCGTGAGAAGCGCGCTTGGTAAGGGTTGTCTGCAGGCTATTGTAGGTGGAATGGCCAAAGTTCGAATACTGGTTGATAACGTTCAGATAGGGGTATAGGCCGGCGTAGGGTTGGACGGGGACGACCGCTGGCAGAAGGGCTTGATTGAGGTCAAGCTGACCCACCAGCCGGTGGCCGTGATTACCTACGTAGCCAACCTCCAGCGAGAGGTCGTTGCCGAAGGCGTGCTGCACACCAAGGTTATAATTCACGACGTAAGGATTCCTGAGATTCGGGTCAACCGCCGCAACGTTGCAAAGCGCGTTTACAGCCGCGTTGCAATAAGTAAGGCCTTGCGGAAAAACAACGTTATTCCAGTTCAGGTTGCCACCGCCGATATGGGCGCTGATTACCGAGAGGTTTCCGCCAAACGTCTGAGGACATGATCCTCCCGCCGGGGGAGTTTGGCACGCGCCTGTCGGGACGGTGGCCAAGCTGGCGCCTCCAGGGACGTTCTGGGCGCCGGGGTTCGCCACGAAATCGGCGGCGGAGAAGGTCGAGTAGATGATACTGGCGCCGCCACGGACCACCGTGGACCCTTTGCCCGTGACATCCCAGGCAAAGCCCAGCCGTGGAGAAAAGTCATTGTACTCGGGCTTCCAAAGAGTATTGCCAACCCCTGATTGACCCTGCTGGACCAGTCCCACTGCAGGAAGGAAGCTACCAATTTGGTTGTTCGCCTCATGCATCGGCGAAACGTAGGAGTAGCGCAAACCCGCATTGATCGTCAATTTCTGGGTGATGCGCCAGTCATCCTGGATGAATCCTGCAGTCGAAGTCCAAGTCATTTTCACCTTCGGATTACCGGTAAGCAGCGCCCCAAATGTCGGATTTCCGGCGAAGAAGTCCTCAAGTGGGCAGGAACCTCCGCCACAGTCGGTGGGCCCTGGAGTTCCGCCGCCGAAGAAAAAGATCCTGCCGCGCTGGTCATGGGCGTCGGAATCCGCCTCGATGTGCGCGAACTCACCGCCAAACTTCAAGGCGTGCTTGCCCAGCAGATACGAAACACTGTCCTGCAAATCCCAGTACGGATTGGGCAATGCATCCAAGGGGCGGCCGCCCTGGCTGCCGAATAATTGGCCCGCCTGTGAGTTAAAGCCCCCAACGGTGATCGTCGGGAACCCACCAATGGCGGCGCCCGTGTTGATGGGATAGCCCGCGCCGCCGGTGAGGCCTGAGCCATCGGCTTTGATGGCGGCGTCTTGGGGGTCGAATTGGAAGACCACGCGGTTGTAGCCAAACCGCGCTTCATTCACAATGCGGGAATTCGGGGTGTAAACCCAGTTACCGCTGACCGTCCACGTCGTTTGTATGACGTTGTCTCCCCAGTTTGCGTTTACCGCGGCGTGATCTTCCCCGAGGGCGCTGTAGTGGCCAGTCAACAACATGCCGTTGATCCGATTCTTATCGTTGATGGCGTAGTCGATTTTAGCTACATAGTTGTTGCTGACGTTGTTGTTGGGGAAGGTGCTGAGGTAGCCAGTCGTGGTCGAAGGGGCACCCTGGAGGAGGCCGCCGGTGCAGGAATATGCTCCGAGTCCTGCAGCCCCGGTGGTGGTGCAGCCCAGAATTTTCAGGCTGACCGGACTAAGACAAGTAGGCCCGTTCGAACCATTACATATTCCCGCGAACCCGGGGGCGTTCTGCAGCGAAGTGATGGCATCGGGCATGCTGTTCACCGGATCCCCGACCGAGGCGGTTTGTGGAACGGCCACGGGGAAGGTATTCCCGAGGAAGGAACGAATGCCCTCATAGCCGCCAAAGAAGAAGAGCTTGTCTTTCTTGATCGGTCCGCCTATCACTCCGCCGAACTGCTTCAACTGTGTGGGTGCCTTATCGCAAGCAGCCAGCAGGCCTGGATTAGGCACGCAGACTCCATTGACGGGCGCGGGATTGAAGAAGTTGCGAGCGTCAAAGGCGTCACTTCGGCCAAACGCGTAAGCCGAGCCGTGAAGCGTGTTGGTTCCCGATCGGATTCCCACGTTCACTACGGCGCCGGGCTTCCAGCCGTACTCCGCTTTCGGATTTTCTTCGAGGTTGAATTCCTGAATGGCGTCGACGGGCAGGACCGTGGCCATATCGGTGAACGGACTCGGCATATTGTTTACGGGGCGGGCGTCAAACCAGTTGACGCTGATAATGCCGTCCACCATCCAGACGGTTTCATCGGGGCGAATGTTGTTGGTGCTCTGGGTCCAGGGCGAGCCGCCCGGCTGCAGCATCACACCCGGGCGCAGACCTAACAGATTTTGGTAGTTGCGACCATTGAGCGGCAGATCGTTGATTGTCGCGTTGCTGAGCGCGCCGCCCAGGGTGGCGTTGGAGGTCTCTACCAAGGGGATCGATTCGGTGACCGTGACGGTCTGGGTTTGCTCACCCGGCTGAACGGTCACGTCAACGCGCACGTCCTTGCCCACCTCTACCACGACGTTCTGACGCTCCAGTTTCTTGAACCCGTTGGCCTCCACGCGGACCGTATAGGTCCCAGGAATCAGAGTTGGAGCGTTATACTCCCCAGCCTGATCCGTCATCAGGGTTCGCGCGACGCCTCTCTGCGTGTCTATCACCGTCACCGTGGCGCCCGATATCACTCCGCCCGTTTGGTCTGTAACGATTCCAAGGATACGACCGAAATTAGATTGCGAAAACAGCGTGAGAGAGAACAGCAACACACCCACAATCGCACCGAGTACAGACATGGCTTTTCTGGCTCGGGCAATCTTCAATACAGAATTCATAGAACCCCCATTTCTAAAATCGAAACTATAAACACTCCCAAAGATAGGGCCGGCCTCGGAAAATAGGGTCCGAGATTGTGCGTTTCCATAACACTTGTGCGAGAAGAGAGTCAACAAAAATATTGTCAACAACAATGCCGGCGCCCTCCTAACGCTGAATGAATTGGCGAGGTTCTGTGAGTATTGGGACCACCATTTTCATTTCCGAGTTTCGCATGGGCCTCCGGCGCACCCATGGGCATGAAAATTTGGCCGAGTCGGCGGGTGTACGATCAACCCGGCGTGCGACGGTGAAGGTCGTGGCTACTCTGGATGAAAGTAAGGCCGTTTCCGAGTTTGATCTGGAACGCGCGTTTTGAACCAATCTGTCTTAGGGCACAGGCAGCAGCGGTTTCTGGCCGACGGGCAGGTGCTGATCGAACGCGGTCAGCAACGCCGCTGCGGTGGAATGCTGCGCCATCAAATCAACCAAGTCCGCCAGGTCGGTCTCGCCGAAGATTTTCAGGGCGCGAGCGTAGGTCTCCGCAGTCAACATGTGCTTTCCGAAGAGCTCTCGACCGAATTGGATAATAGCGGTCTCTTTTTCGCCAAGTCCCGTCGGCGGTTTGCGGTCGCGCACAGCGTCAATAATCATCGGTTCCAGGGCATCCTCGCGTGCCATAAGCTCATTCATCGTCCAGTCATACTGCTGGTCATGCTCGCGCGCCGTCACCAGGATCGCCAGCCTCATCAAACGCTGCCCGACGTGGGCTTCCAGCGACTTGCGTCCTCCTTGGTGGAGCCTGATCTGTCCAGGCCCGGTGCCCGTGGGCGCAAGCTCGCGAGTGTAAAGAATTGCCGGCGTCTGCGCTTGCGTTTTGATCAGGGGCAGGCGGCTTCTCGAATCCGGGTAGATGTCATCGGGCGGAGTGAAAGGCAACGGCAAGAACTGCTTCATCTGAGGGGGCATCTGCTGGTTGAACGCGGTGAGTCTCGTGGCCGTCCCCGCGTACTGAGCCATCAATAAAACGATGTCCACAAGGTCGCTCTCGCCCAGGAGCTTCAAGGCACGTGCGTACGTCTCAGAGCTGAGTTTGTGTTTGCCGATGATTTCACGATCCAGCTGAACGATCACTGCTTCCTTGTCGCCGACTCCTGCAAGCGGTTTGCGGTGGCGGACCACATCGATGACCGCCGGATCCAATCCCACGGCGACCGCTTCCATCTCATGAAGCGACCACTCGTACGGCTGGTCGCACTCGCGTGCCGCGGTTAGAATAGCCAATTCCGTCAGCCGACGCCCGAGCGGGGACGCCCAGCGGACATCTACTCCTGAACCGTGAAGCCGTATCGCGGCTACCCCTTGTGGCTCCCCGGACTTCGAGTTGGAGGCGGCAACGGCGTCGTCATAGGCTTTCCTGCCGTGTTCATCCAAAGCTTCTCGTTTGATCAGAGGGAGTCGGTTGCGAGAATCCGGAAACACGTCTTTGGGAAGTGCTCCCTCGGATTCACGGACAGCACTTCCGTCAGTACCGGAAGGCGCCTGCACCCATAGATCGAGTTTGGACACGGCCCCGCTCGCTCCGGCCACCAATACCAAACCTGCAAGAAGCTGGACTGCCCTCATCGTTCGCCTCCTAGGCACACGTCAAAACTCCGCTAAGGCTCGTCACGCCTCGAATCGGGTCCTACGAATCTGTAGCAGCTCGCAAATATCTGAACGGGATTCTATCAGCAGGCTCAAATGGGTGAAACGCTCTTAGGTGGAGAGGAGCACATCGGCGAATCAATTGAGCTGCTGGAGGAGGTAACGGCCCAGGTTCCGAGAAGGCCGTAATGGAAGGACTTGGGTTGGGTGGGAACTGATCTCGTCTATGAGCTTTCATTGCGTGGCGACGGCCGTGCGGAGAGCCCTCCGCTTCTTCCAGCGCCGTCGCAGGTAAAAGCCAAGCCCCGCGAGATCCACAGACGCCACCAGAAGGAAAGCATCTCTGTGGTAGATGCCATAGGTGTCTCCTTCGTTCATATACTTGGGATAGACCTGGTGGGCTTCCGCCTCATACCAACTCCGCACCGAAGCGTTTTGGTTGCGGTACCAAGAGCCGCTCACGATGAGCTTCTGCCGTCCACTGCGGAGGCGCGTCACCTCAAACCGCGCGGAAACGGCATCGGTGCGGCTTTCTTGGTGTGCCAGGGTTCGCTTTACGAAGGTGTCCCGAGGCATCTGGGACTGCAGGACGGCATCCTGTCCCTCGGGAACGAGGAAACTGTACTCCGGATTTTCCCGGCGGAAATCCGCCAGGCCTTGCCACTGGATGACTTCGGCTCGATAGCCGCCGGCCTGTTCGTCCGGCGTAATCACCAGCACCGGGTATTCCGGTGCAGGATTTGAACCGGCCGGATACCAGCCGTTGAAGTGGATCGCGGCAGTGACCTCGATGTAGTAAGTAGCAACCAGGGACGCAGTGCCAACGCTCAGCAGGACCAGAAAGAACTTCGCGAAAAGGACACGCCTGTGTGTCAGATAGGCGAGAACGGCGATGTCTAGCAGAATGCTGGTAAATGCGGCGGCCAACAGCGGTCCAGCGCCCGACAACGGAGTTTCGAGCGAACCCGGCTGCTCGTATTCGGCCAGCGCGCTGAAGCCATATACGCCCACGTTGAACACGACGAAGGAGGCTACCGCCAGCGGAAAGAGAATCAGGAGGAACCGCCCGGCCAGCACCAGGAACGAGCCCGGAGTCAGAGCGGAGCGGGTTGGCATGTGCGCCTTGAACTTTCTGCTTTCAAAGTACCTTTATCGCTGGAACCGATTTGCACTGGGCGTGAAAAGAGGGGAAACAAGAGGTTCACTCGTCAGAAGAGTGTAGATGAGTCGCCTGGAACGGTAAACGTCCGCAAAACGTAACAGTTACGTTCGCCGTCGCGCTGTCTGTGGCGTTTCGCCCTTCGTGATCAGCGGCAGACGCCAAGACACTGCAAGAATTTTGGCCACGACCTTGCCGGCAGAATTCATGACCGCCATCGAAATGGTTTCCTGGTGAACATCTATGCCGATATACTTGCTGCTATCCATTAGGGTGCTCTTTTCCGTAGGGATTGAGGCGAACCGTCAAACCTGCTCCAAAAGGGGCGCCCTTTTATATTGCGTCGTCTTATCGGGATGTTGGTGGACCAGACCGAAAGCCCGCTACAAACCAAGCCCGCTGCGCCTGAACGAAAATCCGGTAGGGCGGCGCGCCGGTGGGCGGATCGAAGGAGGTACCCGACTTGCGATCTCAGATCAAGCTCGGACGAATCTTTGGAATCGAAATTGGGCTGCACTATAGCTGGTTTCTCATCGCCCTCCTGATTGTGTTTTCGCTTTCCTCCGAATTTCATAGCAGCAATCCTCAGTGGGGCGATGGCGTTATCCTGAGCTTGGCCGTGGCGACGGCGATCCTGTTTTTCGTCTCGCTTTTGCTGCATGAACTGGCTCATTCGATCGTGGCGACATCAAATGGATTGCCGGTGAAAGAGATTACGCTGTTCGCGTTGGGTGGCGTGTCTCAGATCGAGAAGAACCCAACGAGCGCAAGACTCGAGTTCTGGATGGCATTCGTCGGACCACTGACCAGCGCTGCCATCGGCGGGATTTGCCTGCTGGCGGCACGGGCAGTTGGCGGAGCGCCGTCCGATCCGTGGATGGCCATGCTGCTTTGGCTCGGGTATATCAATCTCTCGCTGGCTGCTTTCAATCTGATTCCGGGATATCCCCTCGATGGCGGTCGCGTGCTGCGGGCGATCATCTGGTGGAAGACCGGTGATGCCGATCGTTCAACGCGGGCCGCGGCGAAAGCTGGTCAGGCGGTGGCTCTCGCGTTCATCGCGTTCGGCATTTTTCGGTTCTTTGGCGGCGCGGGTGTCGGAGGTTTGTGGATCGCGTTCGTCGGCTGGTTTCTGCTGCAAGCGGCGCGTGAGAGTTATGTCCAAGTCGGCCTGGCCCACGCGCTCGAGGGTGCGCGAGTTGCTGACGTAATGACGCGGGACTGCCCGATGGTTGATGGGTGGCTGAATCTCCAGAATTTTGTGGAACAGGAGCTGCTTCGTACAGGACGGCGTTGTTTCGTCGTGGTTGAAAAAGGTGAACTGACTGGTTTGGTAACGCCTCATGAGATCAAGCAGATCGATCGCGCGAAGTGGCCGTTTATGACGCTGCACGATGTCATGCGCCCCATCAGGGACTTACGCTCCGTCGCACCCGATGCTTCTCTCAAAAGCGCGCTGGAGTTAATGAGCCGTGACGACGTAAACCAGCTTCCCGTCATCTCTAACGGCCACCTGGAAGGCATGTTGTCGCGAGCTCAGTTGCTCACTTACCTACAGACACACGCAGACTTGCGGGGTTAGCGGGTATTGGGGTGTGTTCCCGGAGCACTTGCCGGCGTGGCGCGACGAACCGCGCCCCGGAACTGTCTCAATTCAAGGGTTCATTCCATTTTGAGTCACGCTTCTAGTCTATAATAGTTCCAACTTACCCATTCCAAGGCGAGGAGATGCTGATGGAAACCAAGCGAATCTTGCTCATCGCAGGTGGCGCTCTTGCTGCCATCCTTCTTCAAACCGCGTCCGCTCGACTTCACGCAGAGGCTCAGCCGGCATCAGCGTTGAGCGGGCAGGTCACCTCCGCTGAGGAAGGCCCGATGGAAGGCGTGGTGGTCAGCGCGAAGAAAGACGGCTCGACAATCAGCATCAGCGTTGTTACCAACGCCGCGGGCCGCTTTGCTTTCCCGGTCGCGAGACTCGA